>DASUFZ010000195.1:0-3256 GCA_036274295.1 Myxococcota bacterium | reverse complement strand
AAGATCGACGCGCGGCCGCCGCCCGCCTTTGCCATTGCCTGTCTCCTCGTGCCGGCCGCGCCGGCGGTTGATCAATCGAGCGCGTAGAGCTCGCGCCAGTCGACGTCCTCGTGGAGCTCCGGCTGCTCTTCCTTGCGCAGGATCTGGTTGCCGAGGACGAGGACGTCCATGTCGGTGCGCATGAAGCAGAGGTACGCGTCCTGCGGCGTGCAGACGATCGGCTCGCCGCGGACGTTGAAGGAGGTGTTGATCAGCACCGGGCAGCCGGTCTGGCGGTCGAACTCCGCGAGCAGCCCGTGGAAGACCGGGTGCTGCTCGCGCGTGACCGTCTGGAGGCGCGCCGAGTTGTCCACGTGGGTGACCGCCGGGATCTCGCGCCCCGGCTTCACCGGGCAGACGAGCAGCATGTAGGGGCTCTCGCGGTCGATCTCGAACCACTCGGAGGCCTTCTCGGCCAGCACCGCCGGCGCGAACGGCCGGAAGCTCTCGCGGAACTTGATCTTCAGGTTCACACGCTTCCAGTTCTCGGGATTGCGCGCGTCGGCCAGGATGGAGCGCGAGCCGAGCGAGCGCGGTCCCCACTCCATGCGGCCCTGCAGCCAGCCGACGACCGCCTGCTCCTCGGCCAGGCAGCGCGCGGTCTCCTTGATCATCTCGGCCTGCGAGAGCGTGCGGTACGGGAGCTTGCGCGCGTCCAGGAACTTGCGGATCGCCGCGTCGGAGTACTCCGGACCCCAGTAGGCGTGGTCCATGCGGAACGCGCGCGGCTTGCCGAGCACCGCATTGTGCGCGAACAGCGCCGCGCCGAGCGCGCCGCCGGCGTCGCCCGCGGCCGGCTGCACCCATAGCTCCTCGAACGGCCCCTCGCGCACGATCCGCCCGTTGGCGACACAGTTCAGCGCCACGCCGCCGGCCATGCAGAGCTTGCGCATGCCCGTGCGCGCGTGGAGATCGCGCGCCATCCGGAGCACGATCTCCTCGGTGACCTTCTGGATGCTGGCGGCCATGTCCCAGTGGAACTGCTCCATCCGGCTCTCCATCGGGCGCACGGGCTGCCCGAAGAGCGCGGAGAAGTGGTGGTTCGTCATGGTGAGGCCGTAGTCGTACGCGAAGTACTTCATGTTGAGGCGGAACGAGCCGTCCTCGCGCAGGTCGACCAGGTCGGAGAGGATCTTGTCGAAGTAGATGGGCTTCCCGTAGGGCGCCGCGCCCATGACCTTGTACTCGGCGCTGTTGACCTTGAAGCCGAGGTAGTAGGTGAAGGCGCTGTAGAGCAGCCCGAGCGAGTGCGGGAAGCGGATCTCCTTGATCAGCTCGAAGGAGTTGCCGCGCCCGATGCCCTGCGTCGTCGTCGCCCACTCGCCGACACCATCGCACGTCAGGATGGCCGCCTCCTCGAAGGGCGAGGGCAGGAAGGCCGAGGCCGCGTGGCTCTGGTGGTGCTCGGCGAAGAGCACCTCGCCCTCGAAGCCGAGATCCTTCCCGATCGCGCGCGGGATCCAGAGCTTCTCCTTGAGCCAGACCGGGATCGACTTCGCGAACGAGGGCAGCGACCGCGGGAAGGTCGCGATGTAGGTCATCAGGATGCGCTCGAGCTTGATGAAGGGCTTGTCGTAGAAGACGACGTACTCGACGTCCTTCATCTCGATTCCCGCCACTTCCAGGCAGTACTTGACCGCCTGCACGGGCATCGCCGGATCGTGGCGCTTGCGCGTGAAGCGCTCCTCGTGGGCGGCGGCGACGAGGACGCCGTCGCGCAGCAGCGCGGCGGCCGAGTCGTGGTAGAACGCGGAAATGCCGAGGATGTACACGCGGTGTCTCTCTCAGGTCTGGAGCTTTGCGCGTTCCAGATCGGGCGGCGCGGAGTCGGCGTCCTGCCACCCGCTGCGCGCGGGGTCGAGCCGGGCCTTGTCCAGGTAGTCGCGTCGCCCGATCCGCGCGATGCTGGCCGCCGGTCCGACGAGCAGGACGTAGAAGAACACGAGCATCACCATCGTCTGGATGTGGCCGAAGCGCCCGACGATCGCCATCCATCCCAGCTTCAGCCGCTTCCATACGCTCATCGGATCTCGGTCCTCGCGTCGGGATTCAACAGAGACGCCCGGGACTCCCGATGCGTTCCGTGTTTCTCGCCCGCTTCTGCGAATCGAGAAGCTTGCCTCGTCGCAGGTAGGAGTGGCCCGTGAGTCCGGGTGTGTAACGCCGGCCGCGCGTCGGCCCGGGCAGGCGGGCGGTCGAGTATCCCGCCGATCCTCGGAAAAGGAAACACGGTCCCCCCGGGATCCATCGATTGGGAAATCTTCTTCCTAAAGGTAAAACTGCTTCCCATCGAGGGAATCATCTTACACACTAAGACCGTCCTCGAGCCGGCTCGGCTTTCTCGAGGTCACAGTTCGGGTGGAGAACGCCTCGTCGTGAGCGGCATCGAGAAGCGCGGCGCGCGCGCCAGCGACCCCTTCCGGGTCATGGTGATCGACGACGACCCCAGCGTCCGCGACTACATGGAGGCGCTGGTGTCGCGTCAGGGCTACCGCGTCTACGCGGCGGCGGACGGCGAGCAGGCGCTCGGCCAGCTCGACGACGTGCGGCCCGACCTCGTCACGCTCGACGTGGTGCTCCCCGGTGTCGACGGGCTCGAGACCCTGCGCCGCATCAAGCAGCGCATGCCCGACGTCCCGGTGGTGATGCTCTCGGGCCACGGCCAGGCGCGGAACATCGTGGAGGCCATGCGGCTCGGCGCCACCGACTTCCTGCGCAAGCCCTTCGAGGTCGAGGAGCTCGAGCTCGCGTTCCAGAAGGCGCTCGAGAAGCGCGCGTTGAAGCAGGAGGTCGAGCGCCTGCGCGGCCGCGCGCGCTCCGAGACCGAGCTGCTGCTGCTCTTCGGCGACAACCCGAAGATGCGTCAGGTGCGCGACATCATCGAGCAGGTCGCCGACACCGACATCACCGTGCTCGTGCGCGGCGAGAGCGGCACGGGCAAGGAGCTCGTCGCGCGCACGATCTTCCAACTCTCCAGCCGCCGTGACCGGCCCTTCGTCAAGGTCAACTGCGCGGCGCTGCCGTCGGAGCTGCTCGAGAGCGAGCTGTTCGGCTTCGAGAAGGGCGCGTTCACCGGCGCGCAGAAGCGCAAGCTCGGCAAGTTCGAGTACGCGAACCAGGGCACGATCTTCCTCGACGAGATCAGCGAGATGCATCCGAACCTGCAGGCCAAGCTGCTGCAGGTGCTCCAGGACGGCGAGTTCTCGCGGCTCGGCGG
>DASUFZ010000194.1:0-6819 GCA_036274295.1 Myxococcota bacterium | reverse complement strand
CCCTGCCGCTGTGGTCCGGCCCGACGACCCCGTGCTCGCGCTCTCGCTCTACGCAGCCGCCGTCGAGGCGATCATCCTGGTCTTCTGCGTCATGGTGGCGGTGCTCCTGCCCGGCCGGCCCCGCGAGCGGCTCGGGCTCGTGGCCCCGCGGCTCGACGGCGTCTCGATCGCCGTGCTGGCTGCGGGCACCGTCGCGCTCTCGCATGCGCTCGACGCGCTCCTCGACGTCTCGGGCCTGCTCGAGCGGAGCGGACTTGCCGCATTCGCGCGCACCCTCGATGGGGCGCGCGGGCTGCCGCTCGTCGCGGCGGTCGTCACCATCGGCCTGCTGCCCGCGCTCTCCGAGGAGCTGCTCTGCCGCGGCCTGCTGCAACGCAGCCTGGTGGCGCGGCTCGGCGCGGCGCCCGGGATCGCCCTGGCGGCGCTGGCCTTCGGGGCGATCCACATCGAGCCGATCCACGCGACCTTCGCCGTCCCGCTCGGCGTCTTCCTCGGGCTGGCGGGCCACCTCGCCGGGAGCGTGTGGGTGCCGATCGCCTGCCACGCCGCGAACAACCTGGTGGCGGTCGGCCTGGCCGCGGCCATCGGGCTCGACGCCGCGGCCTCGCCGGCCGAGGTCGTGCTCGGGGTCGCCATCGCGGTGGCCGCGCTCGCCTTCGTCGCGATCCGCACCCGAGGGCTTCAGCCGGCGACGGGTTCGGACGACGGATAGTGGCGGGGGCCCGTGTCCGGACCCCGTTTCTCGCGAGGTCCTGCATGGTTCCTTCGGTGCTGCTGCTCGATGACGGCGAGCTGGAGGACATCCAGCGCATGCTCGAGGAGCTGCGGGTGCCGCTCGCCCGCATCCGCGGCGGCGCCATCGTCTCGGGCACCCCCGCGCCGCGCGATCTCCTGATCGCCACGCCGCGCCGCATCGACGCCGTCGTGCCGCCGAATGCCGTGTCGGGCTCCGGCCCGGTGCGCATCGTCGTCGTGAACGAGGACTCGACGGGCCTGCGCGAGCGCCTGCGCCGCTCGGGCTTCGACTACCTCGTCCGCCGTCCGGTCCATCCCGAGGCGCTGCGGCTGATGCTGCTGCGAAGCCTGTATCGCGGCGAGGAGAAGCGCGGCGAGCCGCGCGTCGCCGCGGGTCTCGACGTCTCCTATCGCACGGGGCTGCGGAGCCGCCGCGCGATCCTGGCCGATCTCTCCACCAAGGGCTGCCGGCTCGTCTCGCGCACGCCGGTGGATTCCGGCCGGCGCATCCGCGTGAACCTGCCCGAGGCGCTCGAGACGGGCGATCCGATCGCAGTGGTCGGCCACGTGCTGCGCTCGAACCGCGAGGAGCGGCCCGGGGTCGGCACGGTCCACATCGCCGCGGTGCTCTTCGACCGCATCAGCGACGACGCGCGTCAGGCGCTCGAGCTGCTCGTCGAGGATCTGTCGCGTGGCCCGGCGACCCTGCGCCGCGGCGCCGAGCGCACGCCGGTGCCGCCGAACCAGGAGCGCGGCAAGCCGATTTCCGTCCGCGCGGGCACCGCGCCGAAGTCGACGCCGAAGGGCGGCGCGCAGGTGCCGGAGGAGAGCCACGCGTCGCTCGCGGTCGAGGTGAGCCTCGAATCCGAGGGCGAGGGCAAGGAACGGCGCATCCAGCCGCGTGCCGCCTACGAGCTGACGGTGCCGGCCTTCGGCAAGCGCGCGCTGCGCGTGCTCGTCGGCCGCGATCTGTCGATCGGCGGCATGCGCATCGAGAGGCTGCCGGCCCTCGAGGTCGGCGATCGCCTCCACCTCGCCGTCTACGGCAGCGCCGAGGAGGCGCCCTTCCTCGTCTGGGGGACCGTGACGCGCGACGACGGCGATGCGGGCATGGGCGTCGTCTTCGACCTGCTCGAGCCCGAGATCGCCCGCCGCCTGGAGCGCCTCGTCACCTCGCTGCCGGCCGTCGAGTCGCTGCGCGACGGCGAGACCGAGGCGATGGGGACGGTGGTCTCCGAGATTCTGCCGGAGTAGCTTCGGGCCCCTTTTCTGGAGGCCCGCCCGCATGGCGCGCAGCAAGAGCAAGCAGAAGCGCAAGCAACATCAGCACAAGCTGCGCCACAAGCGCCGCGCAGCGCGCAAGAAGGCGGCCCGCGCAGCGCGCTGATCCCCAGAAAAGGGAAGAGCCCGACACCGCACTTGCGGGGTCGGGCTTCCCTGGGAAGGGGATATTCTGCTGTCTGCCAGGGAAGTGGTCGGCAGGGGCCTGCAGGTGTCACGGAAAAGCGCGACCTCCGGACGTGTTGCGCATGCCCTGCTGCTGGCGGTCTGCGGCCTCGCGCTCGCCTGCTCGGATGCGCCCCCCGCGCGTCCGGACGTGGTCGTCATCGTCGTCGACTCGCTGCGCGCCGATCACCTGAGCCATCTCGGCTACGAGTTCCCGACCGCCGCGTCGCTCGACGGCTTCCTCGCCGACGCCGCGATCTTCTCGCGCGCCTACGCCCCCTCTCCGTCGTCCGTGCCGAGCACGGCGACCCTGATGACCGGGCTGCTGCCCGCGCGTCACCGGCTCGGACACGAGGAGCGCCTCGCTCCCGACGTCGAGACCCTGGCCAGCCGCCTGACCGCTGCCGGCTACACGTCGTTCGCGCTCTCGCACCACGCGGCGATCTCCTCCGCCACCGGTCTCGAGCGCGGCTTCGAGCGCTTCCAGGGCACGACGGCCGGACTGCTCGACTACCCGGACGCGTCCGACGCCGTCGCCTTCGTGCGCGAGTTCCTGGCGCGCGATCCGCCGCGTCCCTTCTTCCTGTATCTGCACCTGATGAACACGCACGGCCCGTACCGCGTGCCGCCGGACCGGCAGGCGGAGCTGCTCGGGCGCCGGCCGGCGCAGGACATGCACTACGGCGACCCGCTCTTTCGCGGCGTGCTGCGCGGCGCGCCGGCCGCGAAGGCGCAGGTGACGACGGAGCTGGTGCGGAGCCTCACCGAGCAGTACGACACGGCCGCGCGCTACACGCTCGATCGCGTCGCGGAGATCCTGCGCCTGCTCCAGCACGCGGGCGTCTACCGCGACGCGCTGATCGTGCTCTCGGGCGACCACGGCGACGAGCTCTTCGAGCACGGCAGCTTCGGCCACGGCGCGACGCTCTACACCGAGGTGCTGAACGTCCCGCTCTACGTGAAGCCGCCCGGCGGCGTCGCGAAGCTCCGCATGGATGCGCCGATGGGGCTCCAGGACGTCGCGCCGACCGTGCTCGAGCTGCTCGGCCTGCCGGCCCTCGGCGACGGCGTGTCGTTCGCCGGCTGGCTGCGCGGCGGCCCGGCTCCGCTCATGGACGAGCGCGCGCTGCTCTTCGAGATCCCGGGCGATGCGCGGCGCACGCGCGCGATCGCCGCGGAGCGCTACAAGCTGATCCGTCAGGGCGCCGATCCCGGCACCGCGACGGTCCGCCTCTACGACCGCGTGCTCGACCCGCGCGAGACGGACGACATCGCCGCCGGCGGCGGCGAGCTCGTCTCGGAGCTGTCGCGGCGGCTCGACTCCGGCTTCGCCGAGCTCGCGCCCGCCGACGATTCGCGCTGAGGCGCGCGCGACACGATGCGCACGGCATTCGCCGTCGCGCAGCCGCCCTCCGCGCAGAAGATCTCGTGCAGCAGATCGGCGGCGACCTGGGACGCGCTGCGCCACCAGATCTTCCCGTTCACGATCACGGCGGCGACGGCGATGCGCGGATCCTCGGCCGGCGCGACGCCGATGAACCACTCGTAGCGCCCGTCGGGATCGCGGCCCGAGAGGCTCCCGGTCTTGCCGGCGACGCGGATCTCGCCGAGCAGCGGGCGTCCGCCGCGGCCGCGGAAGGCGCGCCGCGCGGTGCCCGAGCGCGTGGTCTCGGTCAGCATCTCGCGCAGGCGCCGCGCGAGCTCCGGCGTCATGACGCGGCGGGCCTGGACCGCCGGGATCGGCAGCTCGCGCCCGTTCGCGTCCGTCACGCGCTCGACCCACTGCGGCGTCACCAGCTCGCCGTTCGCGAGGGACGCCGCGAGCTGCGCGGCGTGGAGCGGCGTGATGCGGCTGCCGCCGAGGCCCGAGCCGAGCAGGCCGAGGTCGTAGCGATCGGTGCCGGGATCCGCGCTGCCGGCCGCGTGGGCGGGGGCGGGCGCCGCCAGCCAGCCGAAGCGGTTCAGCGCCTCCATCATCGGCTCGACGCCGAGCGCATGGACCGCGAGCTGCGCGAAGCACTGGTTGTTGGACGTCGCCAGCGCGCGCTCGAGCGAGACCGTGTTGCCGCTGCGCGGCGGATCCAGGCGCGAGGGCGTCAGCCGGTACGGGCTGCCGCTGAAGCGGCAGGGCAGCCCGGCGACCTCGGGCGCGTGGTCGAGGGCCGTCGCGGCGGTGATCACCTTGACGAGCGACGCCGCCGGGTAGGTGCGGGTCGGCGGGAAGCGGCGCGTGTCGGTGGCCGCGTACGCGAGCAGGCGACCGCTGCGCGGCTCGAGCACGACCAGGGTGCCGAGGTCGACCTTGCCGCGGCGCAGCACCTCGTGGGCGCGCTCGGTGAGCTCGCGGTCGAGCGTGTACTCGACGCGCAGCGGCCCCGCGAGATCGGGACGCGCGCCGACGTCGATCTGCTCGTAGAGATGGGAGCGCTCGCCGTCGACGTCGGCCGGCGTCGCCGGCAGCGAGAGCGCCTCGCGCCCGACGGGTACGTGCGCGAAGACGTCCTCGGGCACGCGGCCCGGCGCCGGCTGCGCTTCCGGCGGAGCCGTCTCCGCGGGCGACGTGTCGAAATCGGGCATCGGCTGCACGATCCCGAACGCGCGCACCGCCTCGTGCGGCTGGAGCAGCCAGGCGAACGCGACCCCCGCGGCGCAGGCCGCCGTCGCGATGGTCACGCGGCCGCGCCGCGTCATGCGCATGCGGCGCACGCGCTGCGCGCGTCGCCACCCGCCGCCTTCGGCAGCGAAATCGCGATCCAATCGCGGAGGCGCTACGCGCCCCCTCCCCCGGGCCGGTCTGTCCATCTTCCTCTGACTTCGAGCGCCGCGCGTGCCCGGGGGTGGCAGCGGGCGCGACTCGCGTCGCTAGAGCGCGACGACCTCCTGGACTTCCGGGATCTCCTCCCGGAGCCGCGCCTCGATTCCCATCTTGAGCGTCGCCGTCGAGCTCGGGCATCCGCTGCACGAGCCCTGCATGTAGAGCTCGACGCGGCCGTCGCGGAAGCCTGCGAACACGATGTCGCCGCCGTCCATCGCCACGGCGGGGCGGATCTCCTCCTCGAGGATGCGCACGATGCGCTGCGCGATCTCGCCTTCGCCGGCCCGGCCCGTCGCCTCGAACTTCGGACCGAGCGCCGCGCCGCCCTCGCCGAGACACGCCTTGATGGCGTCGACGATCGGCTGCGCGATGTCGGTCCACTCGACCTCGCCCCGCTTCGTCACGGTGACGAAGTTCGAGGCGAAGAACGCGCCGGTCACGCCCTCGATGCCGAAGAGCCGCGCGGCGAGAGGCGAGACGTCCTCGCTGGGGGCCTGATCGAAGTGCGCGCTGATCCCGCCCTCGACGAGCGGCCGCCCCAGAACCCACTTGATGCTGTTGGGGTTCGGGGTGCGCTCCGCATGCATCCGAAAGCCGAGATCCACTGCCATCTTGCGCGCATCGACCTCCGCGCGGCCCGACGTGTCGCGAGATTAGGGCGGCTTCGCGCCCGAGCCAAGAGTGGATCGGCCGTTCCGCGGCTCATCCGTAGAGCTTTTGCTCGACGTCTTCGAGGCGACAGACGAGGTGACCGTGCTCACGCGCGAGCGCGCGCTCGCGCGGACCGTTGTAGCCCCAGGCCGCGAGCGCGCAGCGCACGCCGAGCGGCGCGACGCGGTCGAGATGGTTGACCTTGTCGTCGACGAAGGTGATCTCGGGGTAGGGGACGCCGGTGCGGGCGTGCAGCGCCTCGAGGTGGGCGGTCTTCGAGGTGCCGGTCTCCTTGTCGAGCACGAGCCCGGCGCGGAAGAGGTCCGCGACGCCGTAGCGCGCCAGCAGCGCAGCCACGGAGCGGGCGTCCTTGGCGGTCGCGATCGCGAGGGCGGCGTCGTCCGCGCGGCGGCGCAGCACGGCGAGGAAGCCGGCATACGCGGGCAGCAGCGCGCGCCAGCCGTCCGGATCGCTCTCCGAGAGGGCGTCGCGCTCGGCGTAGAAGCGCGCGTGGAAGCGCTCGAGCCAGGCCTCGTCCTGCGCCCCGCGCAGGCGGTCGTAGCTCGCCTGATCCGGCAGGGGTGTCCCGGCTTCGAGCGCGCGCAGGATGACCGCGTAGTCCTCGGCGCGGTTGCCGAGCGGCATCGCCTCGACGAAGGGCGCGTACAGCGGCGACGCGCGCACCGCGGCCGGGTCCGGCGCGGCGCGTCCGTCGAGCTTCGCGGCCTCTGCGGCGAGCGGCGAACGCGGGCGCAGCGCCGCGAAGGTCCGCAGCGAGATGACGAACGCCTCGGGCGCGCTCTCGGAGATCACGCCGTCGAAGTCGAGGGCCAGCACGCGCATCAGGGGCGGATCGTAACGATCGAGCGCGGTGTAGCGAGCGAAGCGAGCGGGTCGCCGCAAGCGGCCGAGCCTTCGGATCCGGCTGCGTTTGCCTCACCTCGATCCGCGAGGCCGCGCGCAGCGAGGCATCGCCGAGCGGAGTTCAGAGCGGGACGCGCCGAATACGACGAGGCCGGCAACCTCCAGGGCGTCACGCCCTCGAACTTCGTGTGCGGGCGCGGGCGCATCGAGGCGCGGCCGGTGGTCGTCGGCGCCGACGACTTCACCGTGCGCGGCGGCGCCGCGGACGGCGCCATCGGGAACAAGATGGGCTGGTCGGAGAAGGCGGC
>DASUFZ010000193.1:0-3210 GCA_036274295.1 Myxococcota bacterium | reverse complement strand
CTCGGCAGGTCGTCGGGCATCTCGTGCAGCAGGTCGCCCTGCAGCGTGCCGGGCGTGACGGCATAGAGCAGCTTCTCGTGCACCAGGTCGTCGCTCCAGCGCGCGGTCAGCCGGTTGAAGAGGCGCGGGCTCCAGTCGGGATAGCCCTCGCCGTGCGCGAGCCAGCGACCGAGGAAGCGGTTGCGCCGCGCCATGCGGTACACCGGCGAGACCGGCGCGACGAGCGCGCGCTGGATGCCCTGCGCGAGCGGCGGCGAGACGCGCTCGTCGGCGTCGATGCACAGCACCCAGTCGTTGCGCGCCTGCTCGACGGCGAACTGGCGCTGCCGGCCGTAGCCGTTCCATTCCTTCTGCACCACGCGGGCGCCGCGCTTCGCGGCGAGCTCGCGCGTGCCGTCGCTGCTCTCGGAGTCGACGACCACGATCTCTTCGACGAAGGCGAGGCTGTCGAGGCAGCCGTCGAGGACGCCGGCGGCGTTGCGAGTGATGATGACTGCGGAAAGCATCCCTCGGCTCTTCCCTTAGAATCGCCGGCTATTCTATCCAATGCGAAGAATTCTCTTCGTCAAGACTTCCTCGCTCGGCGACGTCGTGCACCACTGCCCCGCAGTGACCGACGCGGCGCGGCACTTTCCGGGCGCGGTCATCGACTGGGTCGTCGAGGAGGCCTTCGCCGCGATCCCGCCGATGCATCCCGCGGTCCGCCGCGCGCTGCCGGTCGCGCTGCGCCGCTGGCGGCGCTCGCTCTGGAGCCCGGCGTCCTGGTCGGAGATGCGCCGTTTCCGCCGCCAGCTCGGCGGCGAGCGCTACGACGCGGTGATCGACACGCAGTCGCTCGTGAAGAGCGCGCTCATCGCGAGCGCGGCGGAAGGCGTGCGGCACGGCCTGGACCGGGCCAGCGCGCGCGAGCCGCTGGCGGCGCGCTTCTATGATGTCGCGCACGCGGTGCCCAAAGGCCAGCACGCGGTCGAGCGCAACCGGCAGCTCGTCGCCGCCGCGCTCGGCTACGCCGTGGAAGGCGCGCCCGATTACGGCTTGAAGAAGTCGCCCGCGCACGGCTCGGGTGAGCACGCCGTGTTCCTCACGATGACGAGCCGCGCGGACAAGCTCTGGCCCGAGGAGCGCTGGATCGCGCTCGGGCGCGCGCTCGGCCGGCGCGTCGTCCTGCCCTGGGGAAGCGACGGCGAGCGCGAGCGCGCGACGCGCATCCGCGACGCACTGGGCAGCGACGCCACGGTGCCGGCGCGCATGACGCTCGCCGAGCTGGCGGCGCTCTTCGCGGGGGCCCATTGCGTGGTCGGGACCGACACCGGCCTCACTCATCTAGCCGCGGCGATGGGCGCGCGGACGGTCGGCCTGTACGGCGGATCGGACCCGGCGCTCACCGGCCTCTACGGCGCGCCCAGCGCCGTCAACCTCGGCGCGCCGGGACGCATGCCCGCCGTCGCGGAAGTGACGGAGGCCCTTCTTTGAGGACGCTGTACACGCTTCTCCTGCGCGCGCTGCTGCCGCTCGCGCTCCTGCGCCTGTGGTGGCGCGGCCGGCGCGAAGCGGTCTACCGCGAGCACGTCGAGGAGCGCTTCGGACGCTACGAGGCGGAGGAGCTGCTGGTCGCGCCGCCGCGGCTGATCTGGATCCACGCCGTCTCGGTCGGCGAGGCGCGCGCCGCCGCGCCGCTCGTGCAGGCGCTCAAGCAGGCGTATCCCGACCATGCGCTGCTGCTCACCTGCATGACGGCCGCGGGACGCGAGACGCTGAAGCAGGTTTACGGCGAGTCGGTGCTGCGCGCCTGGCTGCCCTACGACTACCCGGGCGCGGTGCAGCGCTTCCTCGAGCACTTCCGCCCTCGGCTCGGCGTGATCATGGAGACCGAGATGTGGCCGAACCTGCTCGCGGCGTGCGAGGCGAACGGCGTGCCCATGCTGCTCGCCAACGCGCGCATGTCGGAGAAGTCGGCGCGCGGCTACGCGCGCTGGGCCGCGATCTCCCGCCCCGCGATCCGCCGGCTGACGCGCGTCTGCGCGCAGAGCGCCGCCGACGCCGGGCGCCTCCAGGCGCTGGGCGCGCGCGAGGTCGAGGTGGCGGGCAACCTCAAGTTCGACGTGCCGCTCGACGAGAAGCTCGTCGCGCGCGGACGCGAGTGGCGCCAGCGGGCCGCCCGCCCGGTGCTGCTCCTGGCGAGCACGCGCGAAGGCGAGGAGAAAATGCTGCTCGAGGCGCTGCCCTCGTGGGACGGGAAGCTCCTCGTCGTCGTGGTGCCGCGCCATCCGCAGCGCTTCGACGAGGTCGCGCAGTGGGCGCAGGCGCGCCGCTCCCGCGACGACGCCGTCGCGCGTGACACCCGGGTCTACCTCGGCGACACGATGGGCGAGATGGCGTTCTACTTCGGCGCCTGCGACGTCGCGCTGATCGGCGGCTCCTTCGGCCGCCACGGCGGGCAGAACCTGATCGAAGGCCTCGCGGCCGGCGCGCCGGTCGTGGTCGGGCCGCACATGTTCAACTTCGCCGAGGCCACGCGCCTCGCGGTCGCGGCCGGCGCCGCCCTGCAGGGGCGCGACGCCGAGGACGCGCTGCGCCTTGCGCTCACGCTGCTCGGCGAGGCGCCGCGGCGCGAAGCGATGTCGCGCGCCGGGAGCGAGCTGTGCCGCGAGAACCGCGGCGCCACCGCGCGCCATCTGGAAGCCTGCGCGCGGCTCCTCGCCCTAGCGCCGCACGAATAGGAAATTGTTCGAGTAGTCCTTGCGATCCCAGTAGCGCTCGCCTTCGCGCCGCTGGTGGACCGACGGATCGAACTCGGCGAGCGGCCGCAGCCGCCCGCCGGCGAAGAATTCGCCCGAGTAGCCCAGGTCGAGGAGGAAGCGGAACACGTCCTGCATCGTGTGCGCGGAGAGATGGCGCGCCTCGCACTCGAAGAGGAGCGCCGGCCCGTGGCGCTCGAGCGTGCGCGCCGCGCCGCGGAACACCGCCAGCTCGTGGCCTTCGACGTCGCACTTGATGAAGCGGGGCATGCCCTTGCCGTCGAGCACGGAGTCGAGCGTGTCGGTGCGCACCGCGATGCCGTAGCCCGATTGCTTCTCGAGCGAGGCGCCCGGGGAGCTCTTGCCCGCCGCGGCGGGCACGTGGATCGTCGCCTCGCCCTTGCGGTCGGAGAGCGCGAGCGGCGAGAGCTCGACGTTCGCCCATCCGGGCGCGGATACCACGCCGGCGAGA
>DASUFZ010000192.1:0-13045 GCA_036274295.1 Myxococcota bacterium | reverse complement strand
CCGAAGAGCACGATCGCCCAGAGCACGTAGATCCAGGCGAAGAGCAACGGCAGCGCCGCGAAGCTGCCGAAGAAGAGGTTCGCGCGCGCCACGCCGACGCTGAGATCGAGGTACAGGTGCTGCGCGCCGACCGTCAGCACGCCCGCCACCGCGCCGCCGATCGCCGCCGAGAGCCAGCGCACGCGCGTGTTGGGCAGGAAGGCGTAGAGCATCGCGAAGGTGACGCCGAGCATCAGCGTCGGGACCTGCGCCAGGCCGATGTGGTAGAACCACTTGAAGACCGGCAGCTGGAGCAGGCGCTCCTGCATCCAGGCGTTGTACATGGTGGTGCTGAGCGAGAGCGCGAGGCCGCCGAGCGCCGGGCCGATCACCAGCACGGCGAGGTAGTCGGAGAAGCGCCGGCTCCAGCTGCGCGACTCGCTGACGCCCCAGATGCTGTTGAAGGCGCTCTCGACATTGCTGATCGCGAAAAGCGTCGTGACGAACAGCACGCTCGCGCCGGCGGTGCCGAGACTCGCGAAGTTCGCGCCGCGGATCATCTCCAGGATCTGGGCCTGCGCGTCGGGACTGCCCGCGGCGAAGGTGTGCACGACCCAGTCGACGAAGGCCTCGCTGGCGACGCCGACCGAGCCCGCGATCGAGACCGCCACGGCGAGCAGCGGCACGACCGACAGCACCGTGAAGTAGGCGAGCGCCGACGCGCGCAGCAGCAGGCGGTCGCGCACGAAGCCCTCGACCACCATGATCCCGAACTGGAGCAATCGGAAGACGGAGCGTGTCGCGCGCCGGCTCGGCTCCGCGGTCCAGACGTCGACGGCGAAGAAGCTGCGAGCGCGTCGGAACCAGCTTGCGGCCGACACGGAACCTCCGGGCTCGGGGGTCCGGCGCAGCCTAACGTTTCCGCGCGCTCAGCGCCCCGCGCGCGCTCTCAGCGCCCCGCGTCCGGCGCGCCGACCTCGAGCAGCGGCGCGATGCGCGAGAGCGTGGTGGGGCCGATGCCCGGCACGCGCGCGAGCTCGGCGACCTCGAGGTACGGCGCCTGCGCGCGGCCCGCGACGATCGCCTCTGCGCGCGTCGCGCCGATGCCCGGCAGCACCTCGAGGGTCGCGGCGTCGGCGCGGTTCGGGTCGAGCCGCAGGCCGAAGAGGAGCCGCGCCGGACCGCGCAGCGGCGCCCCGCCCGCGCACGACACCGCGCGCGTGTGACCCGCCTCGGTGCTCCGCTCGGCCGGCGCCGCGCAGCTCGCGCGATCGGGCGGTTCCGGCGGCAGCGCGAACGCGAAGAGCAGCGCAGCCAGGAGCAACGCGGCCCGGGCGGCGCCCACTCAGCGCTCGGCCGCCGGCGCCGCGGCTCCCGCCTCGATGAAGGCCGCGTGGAGCGCGCGCACCGCCTGCTCGGTGAAGCGCTCCTCGATCACGACGGAGACCTTGATCTCCGAGGTCGAGATGAGCTGGATGTTGACGCCCTGATCCGCGAGCACCTGGAACATGCGCGACGCCACGCCCGCGTGGTCCTTCATGCCGAGGCCGACGATCGAGACCTTGGCGATGGCGGTGTCGCCCTCGATCTCCGCGCCGAGCTCGGCCGCGGTGCGCTGCGCGATCTGGAACGCGCGCTTGTAATCGCCGCGCGGGACGGTGAAGGTGAGGTCCGTCGTGCCGTCCTGCGAAAGGTTCTGGATGATCATGTCGACGACGATGCCCTGATCCGAGAGCGGCGTGAAGATGCGCGCGGCGATGCCGGGCACGTCCTTCACCCCGCGCACGCGGACCTTGGCCTCGTTGCGGTTGTAGGTGACCCCCGAGACCACCAGCCGCTCCATCACTTCCTCCTCCGGAACCACCCAGGTCCCCTCGTCGGGCACGAACGACGAGCGCACGTGCAGCCGCACGCCGTAGTCCATCGCGAAACGCACCGAGCGGATCTGCAGCACCTTCGCGCCGAGGCTCGCCATCTCGATCATCTCGTCGAAGGAGATGCGGTCGAGCTTGCGCGCCGCCGGCACCATGTTCGGATCGCAGGTGAAGACGCCCGTCACGTCGGTGTAGATCTCGCAGAGGTCCGCGCCGATCGCGGCCGCCACCGCCACGGCCGACGTATCCGAGCCGCCGCGGCCGAGCGTGGTGATGTTGCCGGCGTCGTCGGTGCCCTGGAAGCCCGCGATGACGGCGACGGCGCCGCTCCGCAAGGTCTCCAGCAGCACCTCGCGGTCGATGCTCTCGATGCGCGCGCGCGTATGCGCGGTGTCGGTGCGCATGCCCATCTGGCCGCCCGTGAACGAGCGCGCGGCGAGCCCCTCGCGCTGGATCGCCATGGCGCAGAGCGCGATCGTCTTCTGCTCGCCGGTCGAGACGAGCACGTCGTACTCGCGCGGATCGGGCTCGTCGCCGCCGATCTCCTTCGCGAGCGCGACGAGCGCGTCGGTCTCGCCCGACATCGCGGAGACCACGACGGCGACCTGGTTTCCCGCGCGCACGGTCTCGGCGACGCGGCGCGCGACGTTCCGGATGCGCTCGGCGTTGCCGACGCTGGTTCCGCCGTACTTCTGCACCACGAGTGCCACGCTGGGACTCCCGGATGTGTCGCGTTCAGGCCGCGGGACCGCGCGGCGCCAGCTCCAGATCGCCGGTCGCCGCGGCGCGCCGGCGCAGCGCGGCCTGCCAGCGCGCGAGCACCGCCTCCGCGGCGGGGCCCGAGGCTACCGCGGAAAGCTGGCGTTGCGAGTCCCGGTCCGGCGCGCGCGCGAGCTCGATGCGCAGGTGATCGGCAGGCAGCGCCTCGGGAAAGCGATCGCCCCATTCCACCACCACCACGGCGCCCGGCTCGAGCAGATCCACGAAGCCCGCCGACTCCAGCTCCGCGGCGCTCTGGAGCCGGTAGCAGTCGACGTGGGCGAGCCGGCGGCCGTCGCGCGTGGGGTACTCGTGCACGAGGGTGAAGGTCGGGCTGGCGAGCGCGCCCGGCTCGATGCCGAGCCCTTCTGCCACGCCTTTCGCCAGCACGGTCTTGCCGGCGCCGAGGGCGCCGACCAGCGCGATCACCGCGCCGTCCGGACCGATCGACTCGCCGAGCAGGCGTCCGGCGACGCGCGTCGCCTCAGGACTCGGGGAACGCAGCTGCAAGGGAGGTCTCGCCGTGCGCAGCGGGCACGGCGCGAAGCTGCGCGAGCACCTCGGGCAGCCCCGCGGCCAGATCGCCGGCCAGCAGCCCCGCCGTGCCGGCCCGACGCGCCCAGGCGTCGGCCGTGGCGCCGTGGATCCAGGCCGCGAGCGCCGCGGCGTCTGCCGCGGGCACGCCCTGAGCGAGAAGCCCGGTCAGCATGCCGAGCAGAACGTCGCCCGTGCCGCCGGCAGCGAGCGCGGGCCCGCCGGTCGGATTCACCACGAGCTGGCCGTTCGCTGCGGCGGTGAGGGTCCCGGCGCCCTTCAGCAGCGCGACGGCGCCGGTCTCCGCCGCCAGGCGACGCGCCGCCGCCGGCCGATCCGCGTTGATCTCCGCCGCCGTGCAGCCGAGCAGCGCCGCCGCCTCGCCCGGGTGCGGCGTCAGCACGGTCGGCGCGCGGCGCCCCTTCAGCAGACCCGGCTCGCCCGCGAACGCGATGATGGCGTCGGCGTCGAGCGCGAGAGGCTGCTCGATCCGCTTGGCCAGCGCGCGCACGAGCCCGAGGGTCTCGGGATCGCGGCCGAGGCCCGGACCGAGCCCGACCGCATCGCGGCTCGACGCGAGCGCGAGGATCGCCGGCTCGGCCGACGCCGCGAGCGCGCGTCCCTGCGTGTCCGGCAGCGGCGCCGTCATCGCCTCGGTCAGCTTGATCTCGAGGATGTCGTTCAGGCCGGCCGGACAGCCGACGGTGACGAGACCCGCGCCGATGCGCGCGGCGCCGAGCGCGGCGAGCACCGCTGCGCCCGTCTTGCCCTCGGATCCCGCGACGATCAGCGCGTGGCCGAAGGTGCCCTTGTGCCCCGCGGCCGGACGCGCCGGCAGGCGCGACGCGGCGCCGGCGCGCGTCCACAGCCAGGCGTCGTGCGCGACGTCCGGTGCGCCGTCGGCGATGCCGATGCGCGCGACCTGGATGCGTCCCGCGCGCGTGCGCCCCGGCTCGAGCGCGAGGCCGAGCTTCGGCAAGCCGAGCGTCACGGTGACGTCGGCCTGCACGCAGACGCCCCGCTCCTGTCCGGTGTCGGCGTCGAGGCCCGACGGCAGATCCACCGCGAGCACGCGCACGCCGCCGCGCGCGCGCGCCGCGTTGAGCCGGCGGATCGCCTCGGCGGGCGGACCGGAGACGTCGCGCGCGAGCCCGGTGCCGAAGACGGCGTCGACGACGACCCCGCCGGCCGGCGCGCGGAAGCGCCCCGTCTCGAAGGCGACGCCGGCGTCGCGCGCGCGGCGCCAGTTCGCCGCGGCGTCGCCGCGCAGACGGCTGCCCTCGACGAGCAGAGCGACGCGCACCGGCACGCCGAGGAGATGCAGGTGGCGCGCGGCCACCAGGCCGTCGCCGCCGTTGTTGCCTGCGCCGCAGAGCACGTGGATCGGCGCGCCCGTCTCGCGCAGCGCCAGCGCGGCCTCCGCGACCGCGCGGCCCGCGCTCTCCATCAGCAGCTCGCCCGGAACGCCGAGCGTCTCGATCGTGTGCTGGTCCAGCGCGCGCATGCGCGCGGAGGTGACGAGCGGCCACTCCGCGCGTGTGACGAGCGGCCCGTCCTGGCGCGTCACGCCGCCAGAGCGCGCAGGTCGCGCAGCGCCTGATCGAGGCCGACGAGCAGCGCGCGCGCCAGCGCCGCGCGGCCGACCGCGACGCGTTCCGCCGCGGGCGCGGCCTCGAGCACCTCGCGCAGGCTGCGGTAGCCGAGCCCGCCCGCGACGCCGACCTCGATGCCGAGCTTCGCGGCCAGGCGCGCGGCGTCGGAGAGCTGGGTCAGCGCGGCGCGGCGCTCCGCGGCCGGGAGATCCGTCAACGCGCCGGTGTAGAGCTCGACGCGGGTCAGGCCCTCGGCGTGCGCGCGCTTGACCGCCTCCACCCCGGGCGCGACGAGCGCGCCGACGGCGATGCCCGCCTCGTGGAGGTTGCGCACCATCGGCGCGACCGACGACTCGCCGCGGAGATCCAGCGGACTCGCGGCCGCGCGGCCCTCGCGGCCGTCGGCCGCCAGCAGCACGCGGTCGGGACGCAGCGCCAGGGACACCTCGAGCAGGCGCGCCAGCGGCGGCATGCGCAGCTCGAGCCGGCGCGCGGCGCGGCGCGCGTCGCGCAGATCCTCCTCGCGCACGGGCTTCATGTCGAGGTTCACGCCGAGACGCACGGCGTCGACGCCGGCGAGCTCCGCCAGGGTCGCCGCCGCCGCGAGGTCCACCTCGGACGCCGACGCGGCCTCGCGCAGGCTCGGCAGGGCATCGAGCTCGAGTACGAACGCGCGCATCTACGCCATCCCCCCCACGCTGCGCTCCAGTCGGCCGGCCAGCTCCTGCGCATATTCGCGCACCGCGGCCTCGTCTTCCCCCTCGACCATCACGCGGGCCTTCGGCTCGGTGCCGCTGTAGCGGATCAGCACGCGGCCGCGGCCGCCGAGCTCCGCCTCGATGCGGCGCACGGCCGCCGCCAGCTCCGGCAGCGCCTCGATCGGCTTCCTGTGCGAGACCTTCACGTTCACGAGCACCTGCGGGAAGCGCTCGAAGCCCGCGCAGAGCTCGGAGAGCGACCTGCCGCGGCGCTTCGCGACCGCGAGCACCTTCAGCGCGGTGATCAGGCCGTCGCCCGTGGTGTTGTGATCGAGCAGGACGACGTGGCCGGACTGCTCGCCGCCGACGTTGTAGCCGCCGGCGCGCATCGCCTCGACGACGTAGCGGTCGCCGACGGACGTCCGCAGCAGGCCGATGCCGCGGCGCTCGAGCGCCTTCTCGAGGCCGAGGTTGCTCATCACCGTCGCGACGACCTTGCCGCCCTTCAGCACGCCGCGCTCGACCGCGTCGTCCGCGAGCACGGCGAGCAGCGCGTCGCCGTCGATCGCATGGCCGCGCTCGTCGACCATCACGCAGCGGTCGGCGTCGCCGTCGAGCGCGACGCCGGCGTCGGCGCGCAGCTCGCGCACCTTCGCGCAGGTCTTGTCGGGATGGAGCGACCCGCACTCCTCGTTGATGTTGCGCCCGTTCGGCTGCACGCCCAGGGTGAAGACCTCGGCGCCGAGCTCCTCGAGCACCGTCGGCCCCACCTTGTAGGCGGCGCCGTTCGCGCAGTCGAGCACGACGCGCACGCCGTCGAGCGAGAGCTCCTGCGGGAAGGTCTTCTTCAGGAAGACCACGTAGCGGCCCTCGACGTCGTCGATGCGGCGCGCGCGGCCGATCTTCTCCGCGGGCGCGCGGCCCTGCGAGAGCTCGTTCGAGCCGAGCAGACGCTCGATGCGGTCCTCGATCTCGTCCGGCAGCTTGAAGCCGTCGCGCGAGAAGAACTTGATGCCGTTGTCGGTATAGGTGTTGTGGCTGGCGGAGATCATCACGCCGGCCGCGCAGCGCATGTCGACCGTCAGGAAGGCCATGCCGGGCGTCGGCATCGGGCCGACCTGCATCACGTCGACGCCCATCGAGCAGATGCCCGCGGCCAGCGCGTCCTCGAAGAGGTAGCCGGAGAGGCGCGTGTCCTTGCCGATGATGATGCGCGGGCGCTCGTCCGAGCTCGCGAAGACGTAGGCGATCGCCTGGCCGAGCGAGAGCGCCATCTCGGCGGTCATCGGGTGGACGTTGGCGCGGCCGCGCACGCCATCGGTGCCGAAGAGGCGCTGCTCCTTGTTCATCATCGACTCCCTGCCGGCCGGGCGGGCGCCCGGGCTGCCGAAGCCCTCTCATCGGCCGACGCCGGCAACGGCTCGACGTCGATCCGTACCGTGACAGGGCCGTCCTGCTCCGGCCAGACGTGCTCGTTGGCCAGCAGCAGGCGGACCTTGCGCTCGAACGGCGCCTGGGCGCCCGTCAGGTCGATCGGCTCGGTGGTGACCTCGGCCAGCCGCATCACCTCGCCGCGCGCCCCCGCCAGCCAGACCCGAGGCGGATCCACCTCGACGGCGCCCAGGGCGAAGCCGGGCTCGACCTCGCCCTGGAGGTCCGCGCGCACGCCAACCGTCTTGCGGCCGCGGCGCTCGAAATCGACCTCGATGGAGGCCGGCGAGCGCGAGACCGCGCGCACGCCGCGCGGCAGCTCGATGCGCGAGGGGTCGACCTCGTAGACCGCGTGTCCGGGCTTCGCGCCGCCCACCTCGATCCGGTACTCGAGCCGATCGGAGCTGACGTTGCGGAGTGCGGCGCGGCTGCCGAGCACGCGCAGGTTCACCTTGTCGACGCTCTGCCCGACGATCACGAGGTCGTCGGGCACGCCGTCGAAGAGGACGGGGATGTCGACGCCGCGGTCGATCGACGACGTGCCGTGCGCCATGCCCCAGAGGACGAGCGCGATCGCGACCGAGAGCAGGAGCGTGCCGAAGCGGATGCGCATGCTCGAGTCGCTCAGCCTAGCCGGCGGTGCGCAGTCCGGTGTCCGCCTGCGCGGACTCGGACGTCTCCGGCCCGGGCTCCGAGCGCAGCTCGCCGAGGTGGTGCAGATCGCTGCGCTCGCCCGAGAGGATGTCGCGCAGCACCGCGCGCAGGCGCGGCGCGTCGAGGCCCTGGATCATCTCGCCGCCGAGCACCACGGAAATGGTGCCGGTCTCCTCGGACACGACGATCACCACCGCGTCCGTCTCCTCGGTGACGCCGACCGCCGCGCGGTGACGCGTGCCGACGCCCTCCGGCAGGTCCTCGCGCAGGGTCAGCGGCAGGATGCAGCCCGCGAAGGCGATGCGGCCGTCCGCGACCACGGCGGCGCCGTCGTGGAGCGGCGAGTACGGCATGAAGAGCGACACCAGCAGATCCTTCGAGACCGCCGCGTCGAGCGCGCTGCCGGTCTCGATCTGCTCGCCGATGTGGTTCTCGCGCTCCAGCACGATCAGCGCGCCGACCTTGCGCTGCGCGAGCGTCTGCGCGGCACGCACGAGCTCCTCCAGCATCTGCGAATCCTCGCGCGCCGCCACGGATGGGAAGAATCCGCGCCCCATGCGCGCGAGGCCGCGGCGGATGTCCTGCTGGAAGAGGACGATGATGATGATGATCCCCCACTGGAGGAAGTTGCCGAGCACGAGCTCGAGCGTCGCGAGCTGGAAGAGCTGCGAGGTGAGGTAGAGCGCGAAGAGGACGATCAGGCCGACGACGATCTGCACCGCGCGCGTGCCCTGGATGAGCAGCAGCAGCCAGTAGATGCCGACGGTGACGAGCGCGATGTCGATCAGGTCGCGCGCCGGGTCGAAGTTCGCGACCAGGTAGTCCCAGAGCTCGCCGCCGAGCGCCCACAGCGTCTCGATCACGCGCGGCCCTCCGCGCGCGCAGCGCGCAAGGCGAAGGCCACCGCGACGGCGTGCGCCGCGCCCGCGGCGTCGTGGACGCGCACGGCGTCGGCGCCGGCGAAGACCGCGACGGCGCAGGCGGCCGCGCTCGCGGCGTCGCGCTCGGACGTCGCCGCGCCCGTCAGCTCGCCGAGGAAACGCTTGCGCGAGGGGCCGACCACCACGGGGAGCCCGACCTCGGCGCGCAGCTCCCCCGCGCGCGCGAGCAGGGCGAGGTTCTGCGCGAGCTGCTTGCCGAAGCCGATGCCCGGGTCGACGGCGAGGCGCGTGCGCGGCACCCCTGCTCTTTCGGCCACCCGCGCCGACTCGGCAAGCTCGTCCGCGACCTCGCGCACGACGTCCGTGAAGTGGATCTCCTGCTGCATCGTTTCGGGCGTCCCGCGCAGGTGCCCGAGGATCAGCCCGGCGCCCGCGCGCGCGACCACCCCGGCGAGCGCCGGCTCGTGGCGCAGCCCCGACACGTCGTTCACCCAGCGCGCGCCGGCCTGGAGCGCCGCCTCCGCGACGCCCGCCTTGCGCGTGTCGACCGAGAGGGGGGCGTCGAAGCGCTTGGCGAGCGCCTCGATCACCGGCACCACGCGCGCGATCTCCTCGTCGCGGGGCACCTCGAGCGCGCCCGGACGCGTCGACTCGCCGCCGACGTCGAGCGCGTGGGCGCCGCCCTCGAGCAGGACGGACGCCGCGTCGACCGCCGCGGCCACGTCGGCGCGCGCGGCGCGCCACAGGCGCCCGCCATCCGAGAAGGAGTCCGGAGTGACGTTCAGCACCCCGAGGATCGTGGCGCGATCGCGCGGGAAGAGCGCCGACGGCTCCACGCCTCCTCCTATCCGGGCACCGGCTCCGGGTCGGGAAGCTTGTCTCCTCGGAAGCCGCCCGAGGCTCCCGCCGGAGCGCGCTCGCGCGGGGGGTGGGTATCGGTCTTCGACGTCGTGGGCGGCCGCGGCAGCGCCGGCAGCGGCTTGCCCTCGACGAGCAGCTTCAGCTCCTCGGACTCGAGCGTCTCGCGCTCGAGCAGCGCCGAGCTGATGCGGTCGAGCTTGTCGCGGTGCTCGTCGAGCAGCTGACGCGCTTCGGCGTAGAGCCCGCGCAGCAGCCGCGACACCTCGTCGTCGATCTCCTCGGCCTTCTTCTCGCTGTAGTCCTTGCGCTGGACGAAGTCGCGTCCGAGGAAGACGTCGTGCTCGTCCTCGGCAAAGGAGACGGGGCCGATGCGGTCGCTCATGCCGTACGAGCACACCATGCGGCGCGCCTGCTGGGTCGCCTGCTTGAGGTCGTTCGCGGCGCCGGTGCTGAACTGCCCGAAGACGACGTCCTCGGCCGCGCGCCCGCCCATCGCGTGGCGGATCTGCGCGACGATCTGGTTGCGGGTCAGGCCGTAGCGGTCCTCGACCGGCATCGTCCAGGTGACGCCCAGCGCCATGCCGCGCGGGATGATCGTGACCTTGTGCACCGGGTCGGCGTCCTTCGAGAGGAGCGCGACGAGCGCGTGGCCGGCCTCGTGGTAGGCCGTCACCCGGCGGTCCTCCTCGCTCATGATCAGGCTCTTGCGCTCGGTGCCGAGGATGACCTTGTCCTTCGCGCTCTCGAAATCGATGCGGTGGACCTGCTGCGCGTCGCGCCGCGCCGCCAGCAGCGCGGCCTCGTTGACGAGGTTCTGCAGGTCGGCGCCGACGAAGCCCGGCGTGCCGCGCGCGATGACCTCGAGATCGACGTCGCTCGCGAGGTTCACGCGCTTCGTGTGCACCTTCAGGATGGCGAGGCGGCCGCGCAGATCGGGGCGGGGCACGACGACGCGGCGGTCGAAGCGGCCGGGGCGCAGCAGCGCGGGGTCGAGCACGTCGGGCCGGTTGGTGGCCGCGATCATGATGACGCCCTCGTTGCTCTCGAAGCCGTCCATCTCGACGAGCAGCTGGTTCAGGGTCTGCTCGCGCTCGTCGTGACCGCCGCCGAGGCCGGCGCCGCGGTGACGTCCGACCGCGTCGATCTCGTCGATGAAGATGATGCAGGGCGCGTTCTTCTTGCCCTGGAGGAAGAGATCGCGCACACGCGACGCGCCGACGCCGACGAACATCTCGACGAAGTCGGAGCCGGAGATGGAGAAGAACGGGACGCCCGCCTCGCCGGCGACTGCGCGCGCGAGCAGGGTCTTGCCGGTGCCGGGCGGGCCGATCAGCAGGACGCCCTTCGGGATGCGTCCGCCGAGGCGCGTGAACTTCTTCGGCTCGCGCAGGAAGGCGATGATCTCCTCGAGCTCGACCTTCGACTCCTCGACGCCCGCGACGTCCTCGAACGTGATGCGCTGCTGGTTCTCGGTCAGCAGGCGCGCGCGCGACTTGCCGAAGCTCATCGCCTTGCCGCCGCCGGCCTGCATCTGGCGGATGAAGACGACCCAGAGGCCGATGATCAGGATCATCGGGAACCACATGATCAGCATCTGGCGCCAGAAGCTCGCTTCCGGCTTCGGCTGCGCGCGGACGGTGACGTCCTTCGAGGCGAGCAGCTTCAAGAGATCGTCCGACATCACCGGCGCGTAGGTGTTGCGCACGCTGTTGTCGGCGAGGTGGACCTCGATGTGGTTCTCCTCGATCAGCACCGACTGGACTTCGCCCGCTTCCACCTTCTGGACGAAGGCGCTGTAGTCGAGCGGGTCGGGCGCCTGCTGGCCCTGCCGCAGCATCGTCACGAGCAGGAGGATCATCACGAGGATGACCACCCACAGCGCCATGTTCCGGTAGAACTGCTGGTTCACCTGGGCTCCTGCGCGCAGCGAAACCCGGCGCCCGCGCGCGGTTTTTCGAGGAACGCTCGCGACTCTAGCACGCGCTTCCCGGCGCAACCGAGAAAGGTCCGAGCCGGTAGTCCAGTCCGCGACGCACGAGGCGGAGTCCGCCCGGCAGCTCGAGCGCAGATCCCGCGCCCGACGACGCGAGGAAGCGCAGCATGCGTTCGAGATGCGCGCGGGATGCGTGTCGGCCCGCTCCTGTGCGCATGAGCGCTTCGCGGGCGAGCCGCCTCGCCAGTGCCTCGGGCAGCAGGGACCAGCCCGTCGCGTCGATCCTCAGCCATGCACCCTCGCGCGAGAAGCGCAGGTCGGCCTCCCGCGTCACCAAGGTCGCGATCCACTCCGAGTCCCTTCGCTGCGCTTCGGCCAGATCGGCGACGACCCTGAGCAGGCGCGGGTTGAAATCCGCCGTCAGCGCGGGAAGCCAGCGCGCGCGCAGCCGATTGCGGGCGTAGCGAGGCGATGCGTTCGACGCGTCCTCGCGCCACGCGAGCCCCTGGGAAGCGGCGTAGGCGCGCAGCACCTCGCGCGGAATTCGCAAGAGCGGACGCACCAGAACACCGTCGGACGAGCGCTCCGGGATGCCGGCCAGGCCGTCGGGGCCGGTGCCGCGGAGCAGGCGCAGGAAGACGGTCTCCACCTGGTCGTCGGCGTGGTGGGCGGTGGCGATGCGCGACGCCCCGAGCTCGCCCGCCATCTCGTAGAGGGCCGCGTAGCGGAGCTCGCGCGCCGCCTCTTGAAGAGTGGGACGCGCGCGGCTCGAGCGACCGGCCCGGCGCGCGCGCGGATCCACCCGGCGCAGCGCCAGCGGGACGCCGAGCTCGCGGGCCAGCGCCGCGACGGACTCGGCGTCCAGGTCGGCCTCGGCGCCGCGGAGTCCATGGTGGACGTGCGCGAGCGCGACCTCGACGCGCAGGTGGCGCGGCAGCTGCGCGAGCGCGTGCGCCAGCACCGTCGAGTCGAGGCCGCCGCTGCTTGCGACGAGGACACACTGTCCGGTCAGCTCGAGGCGCGCCGCCTCGCGCGACAGTTCCCGCACGAGCGGCGAACGCTTATGCTGGTCGCCCGCGGTGCGCCGACGGCGGGCGCGCGCGGAGGAGCTGCGCGCACGCGTGGAGGACCTCATGGCGGACTCGCGCTCCGACATCGAGCGCATTCTCGCGCTCGACCGCGATCACGTCATCCACCCGATCCACGAGCTCGCGAAGCACGAGAAGCGCGGGGCGAAGCTCTTCACGGGCGGCAAGGGCGTGGAGCTCGAGCTCGCGGACGGGCGCCGCGTGCTCGACGGCTTCTCCGGCCTCTTCAACATCAACGTCGGCCACGGCCGCACCGAGATCGCCGATGCCGTCGCCGCGCAGATGCGGAAGCTCGCCTACTACCCCTCCTTCTGGGACTTCGGCAACGAGCCGGCGGCGGAGCTCGCCGGCCGCGTCGTCGCGCTGCTGCCGGCCGACCGCGGGCTGCGTCACGTGCTCTTCCACTCGAGCGGCAGCGAGGCGAACGAGGCGAACTTCCGGATCGCGCGGCTCTACCACGCCGTGCGCGGACAGCCGGCCAGGCAGCTGATCCTGTCGCGGCGCTGGGGCTTCCACGGCGCGACGCGCGGCGCCGGGGCGGCGACGGGCATCGCCGCCTACCACGCGCTCGTCGCGCAGGACGCGGGTCACGCGCACGTGTCGCCGCCCTACTGCTACCGCTGCGAGTTCGGCAAGACGCATCCCGGCTGCGGCCTGCCCTGCGCCGGCGATCTCGAGGCCGCGATCGCGCGCCACGGCGCGGACCACGTCGCCGCCTTCATCGCCGAGCCCGTGATGGGCACGGGCGGGATCCTCGTGCC
>DASUFZ010000191.1:0-12560 GCA_036274295.1 Myxococcota bacterium | reverse complement strand
CGAGCAGTCGGCACAGCAGACCGACGTGACGCGCGTGATGCTCTTCAAGCGCAACCTCGAGAAGATCTGCCGCGATCAGGACGAGCTGATCGACCAGATCCAGATCACGGTGCGCCACGAGATCGGGCATCACCTGGGTCTCTCCGAAGAGGACATGGAAAGACTGGGCCTGGCGTAGTGGCGTCACCGGGCTCGGTCGGCCCGGGTAGTATCCGCCCATGAGCGACCTGCTCGACGCGCTCCGCGACGTCGTCGGCGCCGAGCGCGTGCTCGCGCGGCCCGAGGAGCTCTTCGTCTACGAGTGCGACGGCCTGACCCTGCACAAGGGCGAGCCCTGCGCGGTCGTCTTCCCGGGCGAGACGCGCGAGGTGCAGGCGCTCGTGCGCGCATGTCGCGCGCACGGCGTTCCCTTCGTGCCGCGCGGCGCGGGCACGGGCCTCTCCGGCGGGGCGCAGCCGCCGCCCGGCGCGGTCGTGATCGAGTGCTCGCGCATGGACCGCATCGTCGAGATCGACGCGGAGAATCGCCTCGCCGTGGTGCAGCCCGGTGTCGTGAATGCGGAGCTCTCGAAGGCGGCGCTCCGCTACGGGCTCTTCTACGCGCCGGATCCCTCCAGCCAGCTCGCCTGCACGATCGGCGGCAACGTCGCCGAGAACTCCGGCGGACCTCACACCTTGAAGTACGGCGCCACCAGCAACCACGTGCTCGCTCTCGAAGTCGTGCTGCCGGACGGCGAGCGCGTGGAGGTCGGCTCGCGCAGCGGCTGGAGCGCGGGACTCGACCTGGTCGGCGCGCTCGTCGGCAGCGAAGGTACGCTCGGGATCGTCACCGCCGCGACGGTGCGGCTCGTGCCGCTGCCCGAGGGCGTCGAGACCCTGCTCGCGGTCTTCCCCGACGTCGTGTCGGCGTGTCGCGCGGTGGGGTCGATCATCGGCGCGGGGCTGGTGCCGGCCGCGCTCGAGATCGTGGACCGGCGCACGATCGCGGCGGTGGAGGCGAGCGTCTATGCGGCCGGCCTGCCGCAGGACGCGGGCGCCGTGCTGATCGTGGAGCTCGACGGCGCGTCCGTCGCGCTGCCCGGAGAGGTCGCGCGCGTGCGCGAGCTGGCGGCGGCCGCCGGCGCGACGCGGGTGGAGGTCGCGCGCGACGCCGACGAGCGCGCGCGTTTCTGGCGCGCGCGCAAGGGCGCGTTCGGCGCGATGGGACGGCTCGCGCCGGATCTCTACGTCCACGACGCGGTGGTGCCGCGCACGCAGCTCGCCCGCGTGATCGAGCAGGTGTGCGCGATCGGCGACCGGCACGGGCTCACGCTCTCGAACGTCTTCCACGCGGGCGACGGCAACCTCCACCCGAACATCTCCTTCGACCGGCGCAATCCCGACGAGCTGCGCCGCGTGCTCGAGGCCGGCGCGGAGATCCTCGCGCTCTGCGTCGCCGCGGGCGGCGTGATCACGGGCGAGCACGGCATCGGCACCGAGAAGCGCGATTTCATGGGCCTTCTCTTCGGCGACGACGATCTCGACGCCATGCGGCGCCTGCGCGCGGCCTTCGATCCGGACGGCTGCTGCAACCCGGGCAAGGTGCTGCCGACGCCGCGCTTCTGCGCCGAGTCGAATCCGAAGGCGCGCGGCTACGACCGCGTTCCGTTCGCGTGAGCGCGGCCGAGAGCGCGAGAGTCGACGCGCTCCAGGCGCTCGCGCGCGAGGTGGGGGCCGGGCTCGAGAGCCTCCGACACGAGCCGGTTTCGATCGACGGGATCGCCGTCTCGACGACCCTGCGCCCGCGCGACGGCGATGCGCTCGCGCGCACGGTTCGCGCGCTCGGCCAGCAGGGCCTCGCGGCCGTGCCGCTCGGCGGCGGGCGCCACCTCGAGCTCGGCAACGCGCCCCGGCGAGTCGACGCGCTTCTCTGTACCTCGCACCTCGCCGCGGTCGAGGACTTCGAGCCGGCGGAGGGCGTGTGCCACGCCGGCGCGGGCACGCGCCTCGGCGCGCTGCGCGAGCGGATCGCGCCGGCGGGCTGGGAGCTGCCGCTCGACGCGCCCGACGACGCGACGCTCGGCGGCGCGCTCGCGGCGGGCGCCGTCGGCCCGCGCACGCAGGGATACGGCGCGCCGCGCGACGTCGTGCTCGGCCTCGAGGTCGTGCTCGGCAGCGGCGAGCGCACGCGCTGCGGCGGCCGCGTGGTGAAGAACGTGACCGGCTACGACCTGCCGAAGCTCTACACCGGGTCGTGCGGAACGCTCGGCGTGATCGAGGGCGCCTGGCTGCGCCTGCGACCGCGCCCGGCGTGCACGCGCGTGCTCGGCCTGCCGGAGCGCGCGGCGGCCGACGCGCTCGCCCGGGGCGTCGCAGCGGCGCGCTTGCAGAGCGCGCGCGCGTGTGCGCTCCGCGGCCGCGCAGGCGAGGCGCTCTCCGGCGTCGTCGAGCTCGCGGGCGCCGAGGAGAGCGTCGAGCGCGACGCGCGCTGGCTCGCGCGCGAGCAGGGCGCGAGCGACGCAGATGCGCAGGCGCCCTTGCGCGTGCGCGCCGAGCAGCTCGCGACCGCGGCGCCGCACGGCGTGCGCTTCCGCATTCCGGCGCTGCCGACGCAGCTCGCGGGCGTGCTCGACGCGCTCGATCCGCAGGCGCAGGTGATCGTCTACCCGGGCCTGTGCCTCTGCTATGCGAGCTTCCCGCTCGCGTCGCCGGACGACGCGGCCGGCGCCGAGCGCGCCTTCGCGTCCGTCGCCGCCGCCGCGCGCGCCGCGCTCGGGACGTTTCGCTGCGAGTCCGCGCCGCCCGACGCCAAGCGCGGCCGCGAAGTCTTCGGTCCGCTCGGCGGCGAGGCCGCGCTCGCGCGCGCGCTGAAGTCCCGCTTCGACCCGCACGGCGTGCTCTCGCCGGGGCGCTTCGCGGGAGGCGCGTGATGCAGGAAGAGCGCGCGGCGGCGCCGATCCGCGAGGGCTTCGAGGAGATCTACGCGCGCTCGCTCGACTGCGTGCACTGCGGGCTCTGCCTGCCGACCTGTCCGACCTACGTGGAGACGGGCCGCGAGACCTCGTCGCCGCGCGGGCGCATCTACCTGATGCGCGGCGTCGCCGAGGGGCGCATTCCGCTCGCCGACGCCGTGGCCGACGAGGCGTATCTCTGTCTCGGCTGCCGCGCCTGCGAGACCGCGTGCCCCTCCGGCGTCCGCTTCGGCTCGATGCTCGAGCGGCTGCGCCACGAGGTCGAGAAGGCCGGCATGCGTAGCGGGCTTGCGCGCGCGCTCGAGCGCTTCGCCTTGCGCCACGTCGTCCCGCACCGGCGGAGACTCCGCGCCGCGGTCGACCTGCTCGGCCTCGCGCAGCGTCTCGGCCTCGTCGCACTGGCGTCGCGCGTGGGGCCGCGCGCGCTGCGGGATGCGCCCGCGCTGCTGCCGCAGGTGCCGCCGCGGCGCGCCCGGGCGCCGCTGCCCGAGCACGTGCCCGCCGAGGGCGCGCAGCGCGGGCGGGTCGCGTTCTTCAGCGGCTGCGTGATGTCGGAGCTCTTCGCGGAGACGAACGCCGCGACGGTGCGGGTGCTCGCGCGCGAGGGCTTCGACGTCTGGGTGCCGCGCGGGCAGGGCTGTTGCGGCGCGCTCCTGGCGCACGCGGGCGACGCGCCGACGGCGCACGCGCTCGCGCGACACAACCTGGCGGCGTTCGACCTGGCGGGCGTCGACGCGATCGTCACGAACTCCGCAGGCTGCGGCGCGGCGCTGCGCGACGCGGGCGACTGGCTGCCGGGCGAGGGCTCGCCCTTCGCCGCGAAGATCCGCGACGTCTGCGAGTGGCTCGACCTGGCGGGGCTGCGCGCGCCGATGGGCGAGCTCTCCGCGCGCGTCTGCTACGACGACCCCTGCCACCTCGTGCACGGGCAGCGCGTCTCCGCCGCGCCGCGCCGCCTGCTCGCCGCGGTGCCCGGCCTGCGGCTCGTGGCGCACGAGAATCCCGGCGCCTGCTGCGGCGCCGCCGGCACCTACAACCTCACGCAGCCCGCGATGTCGCGCGCGGTGCTCGAGCGCAAGATCGCAACGCTCGCCGCCGCCGATCCGGATCTCGTGGCGACCGGCAATCCCGGCTGTCTGATGCAGCTGCGCGCGGGCCTCGCGCGCGCCGGGCTGCGCGCGCGCGCCGTGCACCCGATCGAGATCCTGGATCAGGCGCAGCGCACCGCGAGTCAGTCGTAGAGCGCCGCGTCCGGCGACTTCTTCGGCTCGCGCCAGCGCGGGAAGGCGCCGAGCGAGAGGTCCGCGAGCGAGCCCTGGAGCACCAGGTCGAAGGGGAGCCACGGCTCGCGCCCGCGCACGACGCCGTAGCGCTCGCGCATGCCCTTGTAGGTGTAGTCGGCGCGCGCCTTGGGGCGCGGATCGATGCGGTCGGCGAGGCCGAGACGCGCGCGCTCGAACGCGACGTCGCGCTTCGCGTTCGGCACGACCGGGTCGTCCGCGTCGAGCAGCGAGTTGCGGAAGCTCGACTCCTCCAGGGTCGCGACGACGCGCGCGAGCTGCGCCTCGGGCACCTGGACGATGCGGCGCTCGGGCGGATCGTCGTCGTCGCCGGAGGCGGCGAGGAAGGAGAGCTCGATCTGCCGGCCGCCCACCAGCGCGACGCCGTCCGGATGCAGCTCGCCGTTGCGGTTGTCGCCGTCCAGCAGCGAGGGAGAGATGCCGAGGCCCCGCACGCCCGCGACCTGCGGATTCTCGAGCAGGAAGCCGCGGCGGATGGCGATGCGCTGCGGTGTCGCCTTGGCGAGCTCCTCGCGCAGCAGGGTCCTCGCCTCGCCGGCGGCCTCCGTCTCGGGGAAGCGCTGCACGACGCCGTCGAGCATGCCGGCGCGAAGATCCAGGCGGTTCTCCTTGCGCGCGACTTCGAGGGTCTGCTTGGCGGCCTCCTCGCGCAGCGGCTCGAGATTCTGCACCGGCGGCTCGCGCAGCTCGGCGAGGCGCAGCGCGGCGACGTGGTTGCCGCGGTCGTCCTCGTAGTCCTCGAGCCACTCGCGCGCCTCCTCGGCGTGCACGCCCTGTGGATGCAGCGCCAGGTAGCGGCGCGCCTGCACGGCCGTGGTGCGCGCCGTCGGCGGCGGAGGCGTCCACGGGAGCTGGATCGCGCGCAGCGGCAGCGACGCGACGGACGAGGCCATCTTCGGCAGGCTGATCATCCAGAGCGCGATCGAATCGGGCGTCGCCTTGGGCAGGCGCACGGGGCCCGCGAGCACGAAGAGCGCGCTGTGCATGCGATCGCGCTTGCGCGCGGCCTCGAAGTGCATCCACGGGTTCCGGATCGGATCGGCGAGCGCCACCTGAGCGTGTCGCGCCATGGTGCCGTCGCCGTTTGCGACGCGCGCGAGCCCGTCCTCCGCCTCCTGCTCCTGCCCGGCCCGCGCCGCGGCGAGCGCCTCGGCGAAGCGCGCCTCGCCCGAGATGGGCGAGTCCTCGGGAATCGCGGCCGCCGCGCCGACGACGTCGCCGCCGGGCGCGAGCAGCGCGAGCGCGAGCTCGCGCGTGCCCGCCGGCGCGAGCGGCACGCCCTCCGGCAGCTCGAAGCGGATGCTCTCCGTGGCGGCCTCGCGCTGCGCCGCGAGCTCCTTCTCCGCGCGCTGCTGGATCTCCTTCGCTTCGTCGTCGTCGGGCGCGATGCGGAGCGCCCGGGTCGCGAGCGCGCGCGCCGCGCCCGGGCGGCCCTCGTCCTCCGCGCGCTCGGCGGCGTCGAGCGCGCGCTCGCGCTGGAAGTCCTGCCAGCGCTGCTCGGCCTTCGCGGCCTTCTTCGCGACGGCCGGGCTCTCGGGCGCGTCGGGGTAGCGCGCGAGGAAGTCCTTCCACTCCGCGAGCGCCTGCCGGCGCTGGAGCGGCATCGAGTCCTCGCGATAGAGATGGATCGCGTACTGCACGAGCGAGGCGCCGAGCCGCACCGGCGCGAGAGTCATGGTGAAGATCGATTTCCCGACCGGCTCGGCGACGGCGTTGAAGGCGTGCGCGAAGCTCGTCACGTACGCGTCGATCATGTGCTGGTTTCCGCGCGCGAGCGGGTCCGACGACGCGTCGCGCGCGAGCCGCTCGCGCATGGCGGGGTCGAGGTCGCCGCGCGAGAGCAGCGCGTCGCTGGCGTCGAGGTACGCGCGGCCCGGCGCCTGCGCCGCGTTGACGAGATCGCGCGCGGCGGGCGCGAGGCCGCTGCGCACTTCGCCGTGGTCCTCCTGCTCCTCGTCGTAGCGGTCGATGCGCGCGACGGCGTCCGCCGCGCCGGCCGGATCCGAGACGAGCGCGGAGGCCGCGAGATCCGCCGCGGCGTGATCCGCCTCGTCGGGCACGAGCGGCGCGAAGTGCAAGCCTCCCGAGAGCGTCGCCTGCTCCGGCACCGCGACCGGACCCGCGCAGGCGACGGCCGCGGCCGCCAAGAGCCCGACGCCGAGGGCGCGCGCGCAACGGCGCCTCACGGCGTGAACCGCTCGCGGTCGATGGAGATGGAGAAGGCGATGAAGGCCTCGAGGCGCCGCGATGCCTCGATCCGCTCGGGCGTGCCGTCGCGCGCCGCCACCATTTCGTAGACGCGCGCGGCCGAGTCGACGAGATCGTCGAACTCGGCCGGGTCGAAGAGCATGCCCTCCGGCGGATGCGTCTCGACGTACTCCGTCGCCAGGTCGACGTAGAGGTCGGCGAGGGCCAGCAGGTGGCGCGGCGCGTTCTTGCTCTGCGCGTGGCGGTCCGCGACCCGCTGGAGCTCCGCCACGGCGCGCACGTCGCCGTCCGGCAGGCTCCGCCGCAGCTCCGTGAAGTAGCGCGCGCGCTCCACGTCGGCGCGCTCGATCTCCTCGTGCGCGACGAAGGCCTGCTGCGTCGTGCCGGCGTCGACCTGGATCGCCTCGAGCAGCGCCACGCGCTCCTCGAAGCGCCCGAGCACGACCGGAGGCGCCGCCAGCTCGAGCCACACCTCGTCGTGTTTGACCTCCGAGCGCGCGTCGACGCCGATGGCGCTCGCGGCCGCGAGGCGGTCGTTGAGGGCCGCGCTCCTCCGCGCCTCCTCGGCGAGCGTCGGCTCGCGCTCGGCGGCGATCCGGTAGGCCTCCGCCGCGATGTCGTAGCCGCGTAAGCGCTCGAGGGCGCGGGCCTTCGCGAACGCGATGGCGCCGTCGAGGTGGCCCGCCTGGAGGCCGTCGGCATGCGCGGTCTCGACGTTCTCGAGGCGCAACAACGCACTGCGGTAGACGTTCCGGCCGGTGAAGTCGCGCGCGGGCGGGAAGCGGTAGGTGTCATCGGGCACGTGCTGCTGGAGCACCGCGATCACCTCCAGCACGCTCGCCGCCGGCTGGTGACGCGGGTCGACCGTCGCCGTGCTCGCGCATGCGCACAATGCGAGCAGCCCCACGACGAGGCTCCGAGGCGCGCTCCCCCGCACCGTCATCATCCGCGCATCAGTGCCGCGCGGACTCGCGGCGCGGCGCGCGCCGGGCGGCCAGCGCGTTCAGCATCTTCTCGGTCGCGATCACGGCGGCGGCGAGCTGGTCGGAGTCGACGCCGAGGGTCGAGAACGTGTCGCGCGGGCGCGATTCGCGCCGCCACGCGATCACCGTCTCGACGAGCGCGGTGGTGCGGCCGCCGGGCGGGATCCGCACGCGGAAGTCGGTGAGCAGCGCCACCTCGAGGCCGAGGTCCTTGGCGGCCTTGCGCACGGCGGTCATGAACGCGTCGTAGCCGCCGTCGCCGCTCGCGTGTGCCTTCGCCGTACGGCGCTTGTAGGTGAGCGTCACTTCGGCCGTCGGCTGCTCGCCCGTGGCCACCTCGACGCGGTAGTTCTGCACGCGCACGAGCTGTTCCTCGGGCGTCTTCAGCACGTCGGCGATGATGTACGGCAGGTCTTCGGCGACGACGGTGTGCTTCTTGTCGCCGAGATCGATGATCCGCTTCAGCACGAGCACGCGATCCTCGGGCGGCAGCGCGATGCCGAGGCTCTTCAGGTTCTGGTCGAGCGATGCCTTGCCGGAGAGCTTGCCGAGCGCGTACTTGCGGCGCCCGCCGAAGCGGTCGGGCGCGAGCCGGCTGGCGTAGAGATCGCCCTTCATGTCGCCGTCGGCGTGGATGCCCGCGGTCTGGGTGTAGACGTCGCGGCCGACCACCGGCGCATTCGCCGCGATGTCCTTGCCCGAGAACGTCGCGACGAGCGACGAGATCGACGAGAGCCGCGACTCGACCACGTGCGTCTCGTACTCGCTGTGGTCGTGCAGCACGGCGACCACCTCCGCGAGCCGCGTGTTGCCGCTGCGCTCGCCCATGCCGTTCACGCTGGTGTGCACGCCGCGCGCGCCCGCGCGCACGGCGGCGAGGCAGTTGGCGTTGGCGAGCCCGTAGTCGTTGTGGCCGTGGAACTCGAACACCACCTCGGGCCAGGTGGCGGTCATGAGCCCTACGTAACGGCTGGTGTCGTCCGGCGCGAACACGCCGAGCGTGTCGGCGAGATAGATGCGCTGGACGCCCGACTCGAGCAGCTGCTCCACCATCGCGAAGACGTAGTCGAACGACTCGCGTACGCCGTTCGACCAGTCCTCGAGGTAGGCGTTGAGCCGGATCTTCTCGCGCCGCGCGTTGCGCGCGGTCGCCGCGACGGCATCGCGATGCTCTTGCGGCGCGAGCCCGAGCTGGGTGCGGCAATGCCGCTCGGAGCCCTTCACCAGCAGATTCATGACGTGCCCGCCGACGCTCGCCACCCAATCGACCGAGGGGCGTCCGTCGCAGTAGCCGAGGATCTCGACGCGCGGGAGCCAGCGCTTCTTGCGCGCCCATTCCGTGATCAGCTGCGCGGCCTCGCGTTCGCCCTCCGACACGCGGGTGGAGGCGATCTCGATCCGGTCGACGTTGACCTCGGAGAGCAGGATGCGCGCGAGCTGGAGCTTCTCGGCGGGCGTGTACGCCACGTCGGGCGTCTGCTCGCCGTCGCGCAACGTGGTGTCCATGATCTCGACGGTGCGGGCGGTGCGGCGCACGGGGTCTCCGGGCCCGCGATTCTGCCCGGACGGGCAGGGCTGTCAACCAACGCGCCACCGCCCTGTTCTAGTATCGCCCGCCTATGCAGGACGCCGCGCACAGCCTCGAGGTCCTCCCCGAGGAGACGGGCAGCCGCCTCGACGTGTTCCTGGCCGCGCGGCTCGGACTCTCTCGCGCACAGACGCGTCGGCTGCTGGCGCGCGGCGCCGTGCGTCTCGCCGGCCGGACGGTCGCGGAAGGGGCGAAGGGCGTGACCCTCCAGCCCGGCGAGACGGTCGACATCGCGCCGTTCGCGCGCCCCGAGAGCGCGGCCGCGCGCACGCAGGAGGATCTCCCGCTGCGCGTGGTGGCGGAGGGGCCCGGCTGGCTCGCCGTCGACAAGCCGGCCGGCGTTCCCGTGCACCCGCTGGAGGAGGACGAGACGGGCACCGTCCTGAACGCCGCGCTGGCGCGCTACCCGGAGATCCAGGGTGTCGGCGAGCGCGGGCTCCGCAGCGGCGTCGTCCACCGGCTCGACGTCGACACCTCCGGCGTGTTGCTGCTGGCGCGCGACGAGCCGACCTGGGCGCGGCTGCGCGCGGCCTTCAGCGCCGGGCGCGTGCACAAGGTCTACCGCGCGCTGGCGCTCGGCCGCATCGAGGAGGCCGGCGCCGTCGAGGTGCCGCTGCTGACGGCGCGCCACCGGCCGGCACGCGTGCGTGTCGCGCGGCCGGGCGAGGAGGGCACGCGCGGCGTGCGCCTGGCGCAGCTCGCCTGGGAGCCGCTCGAGGTCTTCCGCGACGCAACCCTGCTGGAGCTGCGGCCGCGCACGGGCTTCCTGCACCAGATCCGCGCGATCCTCGCGGCCGAGGGCCATCCGCTGGCGGGCGACCGCGCCTATGGGCCGCCGTCCGATCCGACCGGCGCCGCGCGCCACATGCTCCACGCGAGCGAGATCGCCTTCGAGGAGATCGCGGGCCGCGCCGACGACGCGCCGGACTTCGCGGCGCTGCTGCGCACCTTGCGGGGCGCGGCGTGAAGCTGCTCGTGGTGGTCGCCTCGACCACCGGCCGCACGCGCCGCATGGCCGAATCGCTCGCGGAGGGCGCGCGCGCCGGCGGCGCGCAGGTGCTGCTGCGCACGCCCGAGGACACGCAGGACGCCGATCTGCTCGAGGCCGACGCCATCGTGCTCGGCAGCGGCGTCCACATGGGCGGCGTCGCGTCGAGCATGGTGGCGCTCTTCGAGCGCGCCGCGCCGCTGTGGCTCGCGGGGCGTCTGCGCGGGAAGGTCGGCGCGGCGTTCGTCAGCGCGGGGGAGGGCGAGCGCGGCGGCGGCGAGCTGGCGCTGCTGGCCCTGCTCGCGTGGCTCGCCGAGAACGGCATCCTGCTCGTGCCGATGCACAACCGCGCGCAGGGATTCCGGGACGCGGGCTGCCACTGGGGTCCGCTCGCGCGCACGAATCCGAAGGGCGGCGAGGTGGGTCCCACCGAGGCGCAGCTGCTGGCCTGCCGCGCGCACGGCGAGGAGATCGCGGCGTGCGCGCGCAGGTGGCTGGCGGGCGCGCGCTAGCCGTCACAGCAGCGTCCCCCGGAGCAGCGCGAAGGCGACGCCGAAGTAGATCAGCAGGCCCGTCACGTCGACCAGGGTCGCCACGAACGGCGCCGATGCGCTGGCCGGATCGAACCCGAGCCTTCGCAGGACGAACGGAAGGAGCGACCCGGCGAGCGTGCCGAACGTCACGACACCGACGAGGCTCATGGAGACCGTGAGCGCGACGAGCAGGTAGTGCTCGCCGTAGAGCGGGGTGATCGCCTGCCACAGGACGATGCGGAGGAAGCCGATGGATCCGAGAATCGCGCCCAGCGCGATTCCCGCGCCGAGCTCGCGCCGGACGACCCGCCACCCGTCGCGGAGCTTCACCTCGCCGAGTGCCATCGCGCGGATCACGAGCGTCGATGCCTGCGATCCCGAGTTGCCGCCGCTCGAGATGATGAGCGGGACGAACAGGGCGAGGACCACGGCCCTCGCGATCTCGTCCTCGAAGAACGCCATGGCGGTGGCGGTGAGCATCTCGCCGAGGAACAGCGCAGCGAGCCAGCTCGCCCGCTTCCGCACCATGCGCGCGAACGCGATCTGGAGGTAGGGGGCGTCGAGGGCCTCCATGCCGCCGAGCTTCTGGATGTCCTCCGTCGCCTCTTCGCGCAGGACGTCGACGATGTCGTCGATGGTGACGATTCCCTTGATGTGCCCGGCCGCGTCGAGCACCGGCACCGCCAGGAGGTGGTTCTCGGCGATGACGCGGGCCACGGCCTCCTGGTGCATCGTCTCGGGAACCGACACGAAGCTCCGACGCATCACGTCGCGCACGGTGCTCTGGGGCGGCGCGCCGAACAGCTCGCGGAAGGACAGGACGCCGACGAGCCGGTGCTCCAGGTCGAGCACGTAGATGTAGTAGATCGTCTCGAGGCGCTCGCGTGCCGCCCGCCGCAGGTAGGCGATCGCTTCGTCGAGGTGCATTTCGGGACGCAGGCGGACGTAGCGTGGGCTCATCAAGCCGCCGGCCTCGTCCTCGCGATAGGCGAGCAGCCCCACCACCTCCTTGCGCGTCGGCTCGTCGAGGAGGTGCAGGAGGTGGGCGCGCTCGTCCTGCGGCGCGCACTGGATCAGATCGGCCGCGTCGTCCGGCGGCAGCAAGCGGATCCAGGAGCGGCGCTCCTCGGGTGGCTGGCCGTGAAGGAGGTCGCACATGTCGCGTGCGGGCAGCCCGAGGAAGAGCTCCTCGGCCACGTCGCGCGGCGCCGCGGCGATGGCCTCGCGGCGTTCGCCCTCGGGCAGCGCATTCCAGATCTCGCGCAGGTCCTCGAGGGTGAGAGCCTCCGGTCGTTCGTGGCGGATCTCGTCGGTCACGGCGCCAACCGTGGCTCTCCCCTGTGGCGAGCTATCGACCTCGGCCCGCACCCGCGGCGCCGGCCTCGCTCTCGAGCCGCGCCATGCGTGCGGCGAGCGCGTCGATCTCCCGGCGCTGTGACTGGATCACAGCCGCCTGCGCCTCGATGGTGCGCTGCTGCTTCTGCGCCTGCGAGAGCAGCAGCGCCGGCAGCTCGTGGTACTTCACCGACCAGGGCTTGCCCTCGAGATCCTGCGCGACGAGCTCCGGCGCGACCGAGGCGACCTCCTCCGCGATCAGGCCATACTGCGGCGTCTTCGCGTCCTCCGCGCCGACGGCGTCCTCCGTGTAGCGGAACGTGACGGGGCGCAGCCGCATCAGCACGTCGCTCGCGTCGCCCATGTCGCGCACGTCCTCTTTGAAGCGCGCCGACGACGTGGTCGTGCCGAGCACGCCGCTCGCGTTGACGAGCACGCCGATGCCGCCGGCGGACGTCGCGCCCGAGATGCCGGCGATCGTCGTGACGAGGTGCGTGCCGACGGTGCCGATCTTGATCTGCCGGTTCTCGGCCGCGACGCCCGCGTTTCCGATGTAGATGTTGTCGCTTCCCGTCGTCTGGTTCCCACCTGCGTTGCCGCCGAGCGCCACGTTGCGCGAGCCCGTCGTGCTGTAGGTGAGCGTGTTGTCGCCGAGCGCCGCGTTCGAGCTGCCC
>DASUFZ010000190.1:0-7124 GCA_036274295.1 Myxococcota bacterium | reverse complement strand
TGCGCAGCGCGCGGTCCGTCGACCAGCCGGTCTCGTCGAAGGCGCGGCGCGCGGCGTCGATGGCGCGCTGCATGTCGGCCATCGACGCATCGGCGACACGCCCGAGGATCGCCTCGGTCGCAGGGTTGATGTTCGCGAACGTGGCGCCGGTCTGGCTCTCGACGAGCTTGCCGTCGATCAGCATCCGCGACTCGAAGTTCGGCTTGTCGGGCATGATCACTCCTCACCGAAACGCGCGACGCGGTGTGCGTGGACTCCATCCGGATCCAGCCTGCGCGCGACGAGATAGCCGGCGCCGACCCACGCGCGCCGCGTCCACTTCCCGAACGAGATCCGCGTCCCCGGCGCTCCCGACGCGGCGGGCAGCATCTTCACGCGCTCGAGCGCCTCCTTGACACCGCGCGGGCTCAAGGGATGGGCGTCGGCGAACGCGCGCAGCAGGGTCACCGCGACGTCGCGGTTGACCACCGGCACGCAGTACTGCGGACGCCGGCCGTACGCCGCTTCGAACTGGTCGAGGAAGCGCTGGCCGACGGGGTTGCCCTCGTCGTACTGGTCGAGACCCGTCCACCCGAGCAGCGACTTCCACATGATCGGGTGGAGCCAGGCGTTCTGGAACGCCGTGCCGGTGAAGCGCGGAGGATCCCAGCCGAGCGCCGCGAGGACCGGGGTGGCGCGGACCACGCCGAAGCCGAAGCCGCAGTGCACGATCGCGTGGGCCTTCGCGTCGTACAGGCTCCTCACGGCCGGTCCGACGTCCTGCGCCGTCTGCGCGATCGTCGCCTCGGCGACGATGCGGATGCCCTTGTGCGCGCACGCGCGCCGGAAGCTGCGGAGATAGCTCTCGCCGACGAGCGACTGCTCCATCAGCACACCGACTTCGGTGTAGCCGCCCCTGGCGAGCAGGTCCGCCCAGAAGATCGGCTCGTCGGCCATCGATCCCATCGAGAAGGAGAACGTCCACTCGCCGAGCCACTCCTCGCTCCCGGTGACACTGATCGCGGGCACGCGGAAGCGCGCCTCGATCGCCTCGCGCACCGGCACTGCGTTGTCGGTGATGTTCGGGCCGAAGACGAGCAGACAACCCTCGTCGACGAGCTCGCCGAAGGCGTCGATCACCGCCTTGACGCTCCCCTTCGGAAGGCCCTCGACCTCCCGGTACACGACCTGGATGGGGCGATCGATGACCTTCTGCTTCAGCCCCTCGTCGAACACCAGCTCGAACGGCAGGGTGAGGTCGTCGCGCAGCTCCTTCGGGTACTCGGGCGGGAGCCGGAGATCCATCAGGTAGCCGAGCTTGATCGGCTCCGCGGTGCTCACGTACGACATCCCGACTCCCGGATCGGCCCGCCCGGCGGCGCGCGATCATAACCTAATCTTTGTTCCAGGATCCAGCCGAACGGACCGCCGCGATCCGAACGGGCTCCGAGAGGGATCGAGGCTCAGAGCGCCTCGATCACCATCGCCATGCCCATGCCGCCGCCCGCGCACATCGACACACAGCCGAGTCGCGCGCCGCGCCGCCGCAGCTCGTGCACCATGCTGACGACCATGCGCGCGCCGGTCGCGGCGATCGGGTGCCCGAGGCTGCAGCCGCTGCCGTTGACGTTGCAGATCTCCTGCGGGATGCCGAGCGCGCGCGTCGTCGCGACGGGCACCGAGCAGAAGGCCTCGTTGATCTCGAAGAGGTCGACGTCGGCCTGCGCGACGCCGGCTCGCGCGAGCGCCTTCGGAATGGCGTCGATCGGCGCGAGACCCGTCCGCCGCGGCGCGACGCCGACGGCGGCCCACGAGCGGATCGCCGCGAGCGGCGCGAGCCCGTTCGCGCGGGCGTAGTCGGCGTCGGTGAGGAGCACCGCCGCTGCGGCGTCGTTCAATCCCGCGGCGTTCCCGGCCGTCACCGTGAAGCCGGGGATCTCGGGATGCAGGGGTTTGAGCTCGGCCATGCTCTCGAGGGTCAGGCCGCGACGCGGATGCTCGTCGATCGTGAAGAGGCGCGCCTTGCCGTCGGGACCCTTCACCTCGACCGGCACGATCTGCGCTGCCAGCGCGCCCGAGTCGATGCTCTCGATCGCGCGCCCATGGCTGTAGACCGCCCATTGATCCACGTCCGTGCGCGAGAGACCCGCCTCGACGGCCGCGTTGTGCCCGACGGTGAGCGACATGTCGAAGGCCGGCGCGTCCGGCGTGTCGGGATGCGACGGCGACATCCAGAGCTGTGGATCTGCGCCGGGGACGAGCCGCTTCGTGCACATCGGCATCGTGCTCATGCTCTCGGTGCCGCCCGCCAGCACGACGCGATCCATGCCGGCTGCGATCGATCCCGCGGCGATCGCGACCGCACCGAGACCCGCCGCGCAGTGCCGATTCGTGGCAGCGCCGGGGATCTGCTGGAGACCCAGCACCACGGCCGTGTGGCGCGCGATCACGCCGCCGCCCTGGAGGCTCTCGGCGATCACGAGGTCGTCGATCTCGCGCGGCGCGATCTTCGCGCGCTCGACGATCGCGCCGACCACGATCTGCGCGAGCTCGAAGGCGTCCTTCGTCACCAGCGAGCCCTTGCGCGCGCGGCCGATGGGCGTGCGCAGAGCCTCGACGATCACGGGGGTCTTCATCTGCGGGCTTCCTTCTTCAGCCGCGCAGGCCGTGGAGACAGAACTGCCAGGCAGCTTCGCCGTCGACCGTCACGCGCGGGTTCGGGACCAGCCGGTTCATGAGCCAGCCGTACATCACCGTCTGCTGGATGAAGAGCGCGGCCTGGAGCGTGTCGCTCACCCGGATGGCGCCGGCCGCGATCGCGGCCTCGAGCAGCTCGACCAGCAGGTTCGAGATCGGCGTCATCACGCCGGCCAGACGCGCAGGGTCCTTGATCGCGAGCTGGAGCGAGAACTCGGACAGCGGCACGCGGTTGTGCGCGCCGCGCTTGCGCCGCGCGCCCAGCGGCTGACACCACTCGTGCAGGCGGATCGTGAAGGCGCGGAGCCGTTCGAGCGGCTCCGTCTCGGCATCGACCGCCTTGCGGATGTCCTCGGCCGACTCGCGGATCGACTCCTCGAGCAGGGCGAAGAGCAGCTCGTCCTTGCCGTCGAAGTACTGGTAGAAGCCGCGCAGCGATTGCTTCGAGCGGTCGACGACCTCCTGGATCGTGAAGTCGCTCGTGCCCTTCTCGTCGATCAGCTCGAACGCGGCATCGAGCAGCCGCTGCACGCGCTGCTCGGCGCGCGAGCGCGCCGCGCTGAGGCTCCGCGAGACCGCGCGCTTGCGCCAGCCGGAGGCTTCGTCGTCTCGTGTGTCTTCGCTCTTCGCCTTCGCCATCGATGATTTCTACTGCACGGGCGAAGCGGGCGCGACGACCGCGCCCGAGATCGCCTTGAGGTCGACGTAGGAATCGAGGCCCTCGCGGCCGAGCTCGCGCCCGATGCCGCTCGCCTTCACGCCGCCGAAGGGCGCCGCGGGATCCATGCTGTACGGCTGGTTGACGCCGAAGCTGCCCGAGCGCACGCGCCGCGCGACGTCGAGGCCGCGCTGCGGATCCGCGGTCCACACGGAGCCGGAGAGGCCGTACTCGGAGTCGTTCGCGATGCGGATGGCGTCGGCCTCGTCGCGATACGCGATCAGCGACAGCACCGGCCCGAAGATCTCCTCGCGCGCGATCGTCATGCGGTTGTCGACGCCGTCGAAGAGCGTGGGACGCACGTACCAGCCGGCACCCGCGCCGGCCGGCAGCTCGCTGCCGCCGCTGACGAGGCGCGCGCCCTCGCGCCGGCCGCTCTCGATGTAGCCGCGCACGCGCTCCTGCTGTCGGCGGCTCACCAACGGGCCGATCTCGGTCGCCGGATTCTCGGGATCGCCGACGACGAGGCCGTCGACCATGGCGGCGAGCGCGTCACGCCACTCGGCGTGGCGCGCGGCCGGCACGAGGATGCGCGCCTGCGCGACGCACGCCTGGCCGCTGTTCATGAGCCCCGCGACCTTCAGGCCGGGCACCACGGCCGCGGGATCGGCGTCGTCGAGCACGACGGCCGCCGACTTCCCGCCGAGCTCGAGGCTCACCTTCTTGAGGCTCGCGCCGCAGGCGGCGGCGATGCGGCGGCCGACGGCGGTCGAGCCGGTGAAGGACACGCGGTCCACACCGGCATGGTTCACGAGCGCCTCGCCCGTCGCGGCGCCGCCCGGCAGGATGCTGACGAGGCCCGGCGGCAGCCCCGCCTCCTCGACGAGCTCGGCAAAGAGCAGCGCGTCGAGCGGCGTCTCGGGCGCCGGCTTGATCACGACGGCGCAGCCGGCGAGCAGCGCCGGCGCGAGCTTCCCGACGAGCAGATAGAGGGGCAGGTTCCACGGCACGATCGCCGCGACCACGCCGCAGGGCTCGCGTCGCACCAACACGTCGCTCCCGAATACGCCGGGCCGTGTCTCCTCCCACGGGAAGCGCGACGCGATGTCGGCAAAGGCGTCGAGCAGCAGCATCGGCAGGGTCGCCTGCGAGAACTTCGAGAAGGCGATCGGCGCGCCCATCTCGGCGGTGATGAGCTGCGCCATCTCCTTCCGGCGCGGCCGGTAGAGATCGGTCAGGCGGCGCACCGCCGCGATCCGCTCGGCCGCTTCGAGCCGCGGCCACGGGCCCTCGTCGAAGGCGCGCCGGGCCGCCGCGACGGCGCGGTCGACGTCCTCGGGTCCGGCCGCCGCCACCGCCGCGATCGGCTTCTCGCTGTGCGGCGAGATCACTTCGATCACGTCACCGCCGCGCGGTGCCGCCCACTCGCCTCCGATGAACAGCCGCCGTCGCTCCTCCACGGCTCCTCCTCGGCGCTGCGCGCGCGGAACCCGGCTGAGACCTCGATTCTCTCAGAATGAGAATCGAATTGCCACCGCTGTCGGCCGCGGATACTGTGGAGCGCATGCGGATCGGCCTGATGCTCGGCCCCGAGAGAGGGCGTTCGCGCGACAAGGTCGCGCAGCTCCAGGCCGACGCCGTCGCCGCCGAGCAGGCCGGGTTCTCCTCGCTCTGGGTGCCGCAGATCCCCGGCGACTTCGACGCCTTCACCGCGATCACCTTGATGGGAAGCGCGACGCAGCGGATCGAGCTCGGCACCGCGGTCCTGCCGATCCAGACGCGCCATCCGATCGCGATGGCGCAGGAGGCGCTGTCGGTCCAGGCGGTCTGCCGGGGGCGCTTCTCGCTCGGGCTCGGGGCGTCACATCACTGGGTCATCGGCGACATGCTCGGGCTTCCCTACGAGCGGCCCGCCCATCAGATGCGCGACTACCTCGCGGTGCTGAACGCGGCGCTCGCCGGCGCGGAGTCGGTGGACGTCGAGAACGACCACTACCGCGTGCACAGCCCGATGGACGTGACGGACCGCACCGCGAATCCGGTTCTTCTCGCCGCGCTTGCGCCGGTGATGCTGCGCGTCGCCGGCGAGCACGCGTCGGGGACGATCCTGTGGCTGGCCGACGAGCGCGCCATCGCCGAGCACGTGGTGCCGCGCATCGTGAAGGCGGCGGCCAATGCCGGGCGGCCGGCGCCGCGCGTCGTGGCGGGCGTCCCCGTCGCGCTCTGCCCGAAGGACGACGTCGACGCCGCGCGCCAGCACGCGAACGTCGTGCTCGGGCACGCCGAGTTCTGCCCGAACTACCAGCAGCTGCTCGATCGCGGCGACGCCACCGACGTCGGCGACATCCTCGCGGCCGGCGACGAGACCTCCGTCGTCGCGCGCCTGCGCGCCTTCCGCGACGCGGGCACCACCGACCTCGCGGTGCGCGTGCTGGCCCTCGGACCCGACCGCGCCGCGCGCCTCGCGTCGCGGCAGCGCACGCTCGAATTCCTGGCCGCACTTCACTCAGAAATCTGAGAGCGGTCGCTGGTGGTTCGCCGGCAAGGAGCGCGAGCGAAGGCGTATTCGGCATACGTCGAGCGAAGCGCGACGTAGCCGGCGGCCGCCAGCGGCCGCTCACTGGTCGTAATCCACGACCACTTCGCGGCTCACGGGCACCGCCTGGCACGTCAGCACCCAGCCCTCCGCGACCTCCTCGGCCGAGAGCGCCTGGTTCTCGCGCATGACGACCTTGCCCGCGTCGACGTGCGCCAGGCAGGTCGCGCAATTGCCCATCTGGCACGAGTACGGCGGGCGCAGTCCCGCGCGGCGCGCCGCCTCGAGGATCGTGTCGCCGGGCTGGTACGCGAGGGTGTGCTTGCGCCGGTCGATCCGGATCACGAGCGACTCCGTGATGGAGCCCTCGAGCGAGGGGTTCTCGGGGTCCCGCAGCATCGCCTCGTCCATGCAGCGGATGATAGGACTCTTCTCAAAAACTGTTAATATGATTCTCGCAAAATGGACACGCGCGACACCCCCGAACAGGCCGAGCTGCGCCGCACCGCCCGCCAGCTGGCGCGCGAGCTCGGGCCGCGCACTTCTGCCGATCTCGACGACGGCAAGCGCGCCCGCCGCCTCGCGGAGGCGGTGCGCGACGCCGGCTGGCTCGAGCTGCGCGAGCAGGCGGACGACGGCGGTCCGCTCGCGAGCGGCGTCGAGGCGGCGCTCATCGCCGACGCGCTCGGCGAGTCGGTCGCCGACGTCGCGTTCAGCGGGCCGGTCCTCGCCGCGGACCTCGCGCGCCGCGCGGGCGTGCGTCCGGTCGAGAGCGCGGTCGTCGCCTTCGGGCCCGATCTCTGCGACGCCGCGATGGTCACGGGCCGCGCGACGACGACGGCCCTCTACGCCGTCGACACCGCCGCCGAGGGACCGGTGCCCGCGTACGTGCTGGCGCCTGCCGGCGACGGCTACCGCCTCGCGCTCGTGCGGGTCGAGGGCCTCCGAGATGGCGCAGATCTCACGCGCGCGATCCGCGCGATCCCGGCGGGTGTCACGCTGACCGAAGTGCCCGGCGCCTCGCGCCCGCTGACGCGCGCCGATCTCGACGCCTGGTCCGCGCTCGGCCTGGCGCTGACCTCTGCGGATCTCGTCGGGATCATGCGCGGCGTGCTCGACGTCAGCGTGGCCTACGCGCAGCAGCGCAAGCAGTACGGCGTCGCGATCGGGACCTTCCAGGCCGTGCAGCACCTGCTCGCGGAGGCGCGCTGCCTGATGGAGGGCGCGTGGAGCGCGGCGCTGTATCCCGCCTGG
>DASUFZ010000189.1:0-6655 GCA_036274295.1 Myxococcota bacterium | reverse complement strand
CCCCGACCCTCGCTAGCGCCGTCGCGTCCGACCGGCCGCGTTCCCCCGTAGTCGAATCGGTCGCACCGCGCCGACGAGGAGACGCGGGCCCGCCGCCGCCTATTCACCGATGAGCCCGCAGGCCGATGCCGACGCGCTCGTGCTCGCCGCCGACGTCGGCGGCACCAAGACCGCGCTCGCCCTCGCGGAGGCGCGCGTCGGCGCGGAGCCGCGCTTCCGCCGCAGGGCCGAGAGCGCGGCCTGGCCCGACTTCGAGACGCTCGCGCGCGACTTCCTCGCCGCGAGCGGGCGCCCGCGCCTCGCGGCGATCGCAGTCGCCGCGGCGGGCCCGCTCGATGCGCGCGCGCAGCGCATCGACGTCACCCACCTGCCCTGGCATCTCGACGCGGCGCGCATCGCGGCCGCGCTCGCGGCTCCGCACGTCGCGCTGCTGAACGACTTCACGGCCAGCGCGCGAGGCCAGCTCGAGCTCCCCGCGGAGGCGTTCGCCTGCGTGCAGGGCGACGCGCCGCGCCGGCCCGGCACCCTGGGCCTGCTCGGCGCGGGCACGGGGCTCGGCGAAGCCGTCGTGGCCTTCGACGGCGCGCGCGCGCGGGTCCTGCCGAGCGAGGGCGGCCAGGCGTCGTTCGCGCCGCGCACGCCGCGCGAGATCGCGCTGCTCCAGCACCTCGCGGGTCCGCGCGGCGAGCACGTGCCGGTCGAGGCGATCGTCTCGGGCCCCGGCCTCGTGCGCATCCACGCCTTCCTGCGCGCCGAGGGCGGAGCGAAGGCGGCGCCTCGCACGGACGCCGCCGCGATCGCCGAGGCGGGCCTGCGCGGCGACGACCCCGTGTGCGTGGAGGCGCTCGAGATCTTCGCCGCCTGCTACGGCGCCGAGGCGGGCAACCTCGCGCTGCGCGCCTGGGCACAGGGCGGTGTCTGGCTCGGCGGCGGCATCGCGCCGAAGCTGCTGCCCGCCCTGCGCACGCCGGCCTTCCTCGAGGCCTTCCGCGCCCGGGGCCCCTTCACCGAATGGCTGGCTTCGCTGCCCGTCGCCGTCTGCCTGGCCGACGACGCCGCGCTGCGCGGCGCGCTCGCGGAGGCGCGTCGGATCGCTGCTAGCGAACCCTCTTTGCGTGGAACGACTTCGGGCGCGTGAGCTGCTCGAAGCCGATGCGCGAGAGGGTGCAGCCGCGGCCGGAGTCCTTGACGCCCGTCCACGCGAGCATCGGGTCGAGGTAGTCGCAGCGGTTCACGAACCAGGTCCCGGTGTCGACGCGCGCGCCGAGCGCGATGCCGGCCGCCTCGTCCTGCGTCCACACCGAGGCCGTCAGCCCGAAGGCGCTGTCGTTCATGCGCGCGACGGCCTCGTCGTCCGACGCGACGCGCTGGATGCCCACCACCGGGCCGAAGCTCTCCTCCGTCATCACGCGCATCGAGTGGTCGACGTCGACGAGCACCTGCGGCGCGAGGTACGGCGTGCCGGCGGCGTCGCGCGGGAAGGCCTTCGGATCGATCAGCGCCCGCGCGCCGGCCGAGAGCGCCTGCGCGATCTGGTCGCGCACGAGCTGCGCCGCGCTGGCGCGCACCAGCGGCCCGAGCGTCGTCGAGGGCTCGAGCGGATTGCCGAGCCGGTAGGCGCGCACCCCCTCCGCATAGGCCTCCACGAACGGCGCGTACACATCCGCGTGCACATAGATGCGCTCGATCCCGCAGCACGACTGGCCCGCGTTGAAGAAGGCGCCGTCGACCAGCTGCTCGACGCTGTAGGCGAGCGCCGCGTCCGGCCGTACGTAGGCGGGATCCTTGCCGCCGAGCTCGAGTCCCGTGCCGATGAAGCGCGCGGCGGCGGCGCGCTGCACCGCATGGCCGCCGTCCACCGAGCCGGTGAAGGCGACGAAGTCGATGCCGTCGCTGCCGATCAGGCGCAGCGCCGCGTCGTGATTGCAGTGGAGCACCTGGAAGACGCCCGCCGGCAGCCCCGCCGCGCGGAAGGCCTCGTCGAAGCGCTCGGCGCAGAGCGGCGTCTGCGCGGAGTGGCGCAGGATGACCGCGTTGCCGGCCAGGATCGCCGGCACCACCGCGTTGACCGCCGTGAGCAGCGGGTAGTTCCACGGCGCGATCACGAGCACGACGCCGAGAGGCTCCCGGCGCACGAAGCGCGTGAAGTCCGGCTTCGGCGGCGGCACGACGTCGGCGAGCGCTTCCGGCGCGAGCGCGCTCATGGCGCGCGCGCGCTCCGCGAGCCCGCGGATCTCGCCCGGGCTGTGCGCGATCGGCCGCCCCATCTGGAGCGTGATCTCCTCGGCGATCGCCGGCGCGCGCGCCTCGAAGGCGTCGACGAAGGCCGACACGACGCGCTGCCGCGAGGCGAGCGGCACGCCGCGCCACGCAGCCTGCGCCGCGCGCGCGCGTGCGAGCAGTGCGGCGATCTCGCCGTCCTGCGCGAGCGCCCGCTCCGCGACGATGCGGCCGTCGGCGGGTGACACGACCCGGATGCGCTCGGACATGACCACCCCCCCTCTGAACTTCGCTCGCCTGCGGCTCGCTGCGCGCCGGACGGCTTGCTCGGGCTATTGTGCCGCGCCATGGCGCTGCCGGCCGAGGCCTACCCCTTCCGCTTCCGCTGCCAGCGCTCCGGGAACTGCTGCTCCCGGCCCGAGGGCGAGGTGCCGGTCGGCCCCGCAGACGTCGCGCGCATCGCGAAGCACCTGCGCATGTCCGAGGACGCCGTGCGCTCGCGCTTCCTCACACGGCGCGGCGACCGCCTGCTCGACGCGCCGGGCGGGCGCTGCGTCTTCCTGAAGGACGGCCGCGAGGCCGCGTGCAGCATCTACCCCGCGCGCCCGAAGCAGTGCCGCACGTGGCCGTTCTGGCCGGAGCTGCTGCGCTCGCCGGAGAACCTGCGCGAAGCGATGCGCCTTTGTCCGGGTATTCAGCCGATCGAGACCGATTGAGCGACGGCACGCATGGCTCGCTCGCCGCGCTGCGCGAGCGCGACTTCGCGCGTTTCGCGGCTGCGCGCTTCCTGGCGACGCTCGCGTGGCAGATGCTCGGCGTCGCGGTCGGCTATCAGGTCTACGCGCTGACCGCCGATCCGCTCGCGCTCGGCTTCGTCGGCCTCGCGCAGTTCCTGCCCTTCATCGCGCAGGTGCTGCCGGCCGGCCAGCTGGCGGACCGCGCGGACCGCCGCCGCGTGCTGATGGGCGCCTACGTCGCCGAGGCGCTCTGCGCCGCAGTGCTGCTCGCCTTCACCCTGAGCGGCAACGCCCACATCTGGCCTATCTACGCCGCCATGGCGCTGCTCGGCAGCGGCCGCGCCTTCTGGATGCCGGCCAGCCAGGCGATCACGCCGAGCCTGGTGCCGACCGCGCTCTTCCCGAGCGCGATCGCGATCAACTCGACGCTCTTCCAGACCGCCGTGATCGGCGGCCCCGCGCTCGGCGGCCTGCTCTACGTGGCCGGACCCGCGGTCGTGTACGGCACGTCGCTCGCCATGTTCCTGTGCGTGATCGCGCTGATCGCGACGATTCGCCCGCGCCGCGCGCAAGCCAGCGAGTCCGTCGGCGGGCGCGAGGTGCTGGAGGGCCTGCGCTTCGTGCTGCGCCAGCGCGTCGTCCTCGGCGCCATCTCGCTCGACCTCTTCGCGGTGCTCTTCGGCGGCGCGACGGCTCTCCTGCCGATGGTCGCGGCCGACGTGCTCCACGTCGGGCCCATCGGTCTCGGCGTGCTCCGCAGCGCCCCGGCCGTCGGCGCTGCGCTGACCGCGGGCGCGCTCGCGCTCCGGCCCGTGCGCCAGCATGTCGGCCGCTGGCTCTTCGGCGGCGTCGCCCTCTTCGGCGCCGCGACGGTCGTCTTCGGCGTGTCGCGCTCGCTGCCGCTCTCGCTCGGCGCGCTCGCCCTGCTCGGCGCGGGCGACATGCTCTCGGTCTACGTCCGTCACCTGCTGGTGCAGCTCGAGACCCCCGACGCGATCCGCGGGAAGGTCAGCGCGGTCAACTCGATGTTCATCGGCGCGTCGAACGAGCTCGGCGAGTTCGAGTCGGGCGTCACGGCGCGCTGGCTCGGCCTGGTGCCGGCGATCGTGGTCGGCGGCATCGCCACCCTGCTCGTGTGCGCGGCGTTCATGCGCCTGTTCCCGGAGATGCGGAAGATGGACCGCTTCCCGGAGCCCGCCGCCTAGCCTGCTAGCTCGCGTACGTCGACACGAACCACCAGGTGCCGAGCGCGTTCATCGCGATCGACGCCGCGAGCAGCGCGAGGCCCGTGCGCGTGAAGCGCATGCCGGCGCCGAGCCACGCGAGCACGAGCAGCAGCGGCTGCACGTCGGCCGAGTAGCGGTGCCCGAACTGCATCTCGCCCGTGCCGATCGTCACGAGCACGACCGCCATCACCGGCACGACGCCGGCCCACAGGATCGCCGCCTGCCGGCGCGTCTCGCGGCGCAGGCTCCGCAGCAGATACAGGTAGAAAGGCGTCGCGAGGAAGAGCGAGAGCCCCGTCGTCGAGAAGTGCACGAACGGCGGATCGGCCGTCAGCCGCGGCGTCGCGACGAGCAGCGCGTGGAGATTGCGCGGGATGAAGGCGACGGAGAAGAGCCCGTGCGCGTCGAAGCGCGCGCGGAACATCGGGTGCATGCGCTGGTGGCTCGTGCCCGATTCGAACGGGTCGCCGAAGCGCACCTCGTTGAAGGCCATCAGCAACGCGACGGCCGCCGCGCCGAGCGCGAGCCCGGGCGCGAGACGGCGTAGCACGCTGCGCGGCTCGAGCGGACCGCGCCGCTGCTCGCGCCACAGGTAGAGGCCGAGCGGCGCGAGCCCCACCAGCACGCCGTGGCTGCGCGTCCCGAGCACGGCGACGAGCGCGAGCGCCATCCAGGAAGGACGCCCGGCCAGCGCGGCCAGCAGCGCGCACAGCACGCCGCCGATCGTCACGACCTGCGACAGCTCCCAGTGGTTCGCCGTGATGACGAGGTACTCGTGCACCGTGCCGAAGAGGAAGAGCGCGGAGAGCAGCGCGCGCTCGCGCTCGTCGCTGCGCGCGAAGCCCTCGCGGTCGAGCGCGGCGAGCAGGCGATAGAAGAGCGCGCCGTTCGCCGCGCCGAGCAGCACGGAGAGGAAGCGGTCCGACAGCCCGACTCCGAAGAGCGCCACCAGCGGCGCCATCAGCACGGACGGGAATGGCGGGTGATAGAGGTAGGTGCGGCCCTGGTAGACCGCGAGATCGAGCGCCGCGGGCGGCATGACGCCGAAGTCGAGCCGGCCGTCGAGCAGCGCGCGCGCGTAGTAGACGTAGTAGGGCCAGCGCGACTGCGCGAAGGGCTCGCCGGTGTGGAGCCACTGCGCGAGCCAGTAGACGCCGAGGCCGGCGAGGAACCAGATCCAGGTTTGTCTTTGCCGCACGGCGCCGCGCATGCTACGACGCCGGCCCGTGCCGAAGAACCCCCTTCACGACGTCGCCGTCGTCGGCGCCTATCACACCCGCCAGGCGCGGGTGCTGGAAGGGGTGCGCGAGATCGACCTCGTCTTCGACGCGGTCCGCGGCGCGCTGGCCTCCGCCGGGCTCACGCAGGACCAGGTCGACGGCTTGAACGTGCGCGGCACGCGCTCGCGCCTGCACTCCCGCGAGGCCGCGCACCTCCTCGGCGGGACGCCGCGCTGGACCGGCGACGGCATCGGCATCCAGGGCGTGCTCGAGGCCGCCGGCGCCATCGCCACGGGCCAGTGTCACACGGTGCTTCTCGCCGACGCCCAGGCCGGCGAGTACACGGACCGCGGCGCCACCTCGCCCTGGACGCGGCCCTCTTCCGAGTTCGTCGAGTGCTTCGGGCTCTACACGGCGGCCGAGTTCGCGCTCTGCGCGAAGCGCCACATGCACCTCTACGGGACGCGGCCCGAGTCGCTGGCGCAGGTCGCCGCGACGATCCGCAGCCACGGCGCGCAGCACCCCGAGGCCGTGCACTTCGGGCGTCGCGTCACGCCGCAGGACGTGCTGGCGTCGCGCCTCGTCGCCGAGCCCTTCCACCTGCTCGACTGCGCGATCAACTCCGAGGGCGGCGTCGGCCTCGTGCTCACCAGTGCCTCGCGCGCGCGCGATCTCGACGTGACGCCGGTCTTCCTGCTCGGCGGCGCCGTCGAGCGCATGGGCATGGCCTACGTCGCGGCGCCCGTCTGGGACCAGTGCGGGCACGTCGGCCGCTGGGCGGCGGAGCAGGCCTTCGCGCAGTGCGGGCTCTCGCCCGCCGACGTCGACGTCTGCGAGTTCTACGACCCCTTCTCCTTCGAGCTGATCCGCCAGTTCGAGGTCTACGGCTTCTGCGCCGAGGGCGAGGGCGGCGACTTCGTGATGAACGGCCGCATCGAGATCGGCGGCGAGTTCCCGCTCGTCACCTGCGGCGGGCTCATGTCCTTCAGCCACGCCGGCACCGCGCAGCTCCTCCAGAAGGTCGTGCACAGCGTCCACCAGCTGCAGGGCCGCGTGCCCGAGGCGCTGAAGGTGCCGGGCGCGTCGGTGGCGATGACGAGCAACGGCGGCTCGGGCGCGCTCTTCACCGACGTGATGCTCCTCGGGCTGGACCGCGCATGAGCGACGCGCGCGGCAAACCCGCATCCGGCGGCATCCCGCTCCCGCGGCCGACGCCGCTCTCGCAGCCGCACTGGGACGGCTGTCGCGAGGG
>DASUFZ010000188.1:0-11407 GCA_036274295.1 Myxococcota bacterium | reverse complement strand
GGACCGACGAGCTTCTTGCCTGCATCCGGGAGGGTCTGCGCGCGTGAAGTGGCTGCGGATCGTGCTGTCGTGGTGGTGCGTCGCCGTGGTCGCCGCGGCGGTGTCGGCGGAGGAGAAGAAGCCGGTGGTGCCGGCGAAGGCGCCCGCACCGGCCGCGGAGAGCGCGCCCGCGCCGCCCGCCGCGGATGCATTGCATCCCATCGCGGGGACCGGCGTCTCGCTCGCCGTGCCGCCCGGCTTCAACGCCTCCACGGATTTCCCCGGCATCGGGCGGGCCGCCGACCTCTCCTCGGTGATGGTCACGGCGCTCGACGTGCCGCTGGCGATCGCGAGCGACGCCTTCTCGCCGGACGCGATGGCCCGGCGCGACATCGCCGTCGAGTCGACGACGCCGCTCGTCGTCGACGGCCGCCAGACGACGCTCATCACGGCCACCCAGAAGATCGGCTCGATGGCCTTCCGCAAGTGGTTCGTGTTGCTCGGCAACGACACGCGCAGCGTGCTGCTGACGGCGACCACGCCGGTGAAGCTCGAGGCGCAGCACCACGACGCGCTCCTCCACGTGCTCGAGAGCGCCCGCTGGGCCGAGGCGGGAAAGGCCGCCGCGGCGCCGGCCGCGCTCTCCTTCCAGGTGAAGGAGGCGGCGCCGCTCCGCATCGTGCGCAGCGGCTCGGATTCGATCGTGCTCTCGGATCCGCAGGCGGTGAAGGGTCACGTGCCGCCGCTCGTCGCGGTCGGCGTGTCGCAGGCGCACGTCGACGTGGGCGATCTCCCGACCTTCGCGAAGACGCGCCTGGACGAGACCGTGAGCATCCACGACATCGCGGTCGAGACGCAGGGACCGCGCACGCTCGGCTCGCTCGAGGGCTACCAGATCGCCGCGACGGCCGTCGACGCCGAGAGCCAGCGCCCCGTGCGCGTCCAGCAGATCCTGGCCAGCGACGGCGCGCGCTACTACCTGGTGCAGGGAATCTTCGATGCCGAGGACGCGAAGCAGCTCGCGCCGGCATTCGAAGCAGTTGCGTCGAGCTTTGCCTTGCGCAACTCCAGCGCAACTTCGCCGCCGCGATAAAGCGTCACGCGCGGCGGCCCGATCCGCAGCGCGTGCACGTCTTCACGTGGATCCTCCTGCTGGCCGTGCCCGCCCTCTACGGCCTCTTCTGGTGGCTCGACTACCGCTGGCTGGCGCACTCCCGCGAGCAGGAGCGGGCCGCGGCGCCGACCTTCGATGACGAGGAAGACGCGTTCTAGCAAGGAGGCCGACAACAGTCGGCCGACGCGCGCAAGCGCCGAAGGCGCGCGCAGCGAGGCGAAGCCGAGCGAAGGTGGGCCCCCGCGAAGACGGGCGCAGCCGAGCGAAGGCCGGGGTCCGAGCGCGAGCGATCAGCGAGCGCGAAGGTCCGGCAAAGGCCGAGTCCGGCGCCCGCTCAGAACAGCTCGCGCAGCGAGGGGCTGGTCGCCGACTTCTCGAGCAGTGCGGCCACCTCTGCCTGCCCGGCCGCGCGCGCGAGCTTCTCGGCGGTGTTGCCATCGGCGTCGCGCACGTGCGCGCGCGCCCCGCGCTCGAGCAACAGCGATACGACGTCCGCGTGTCCGCCGGCGGCGGCGAGCATGAGGGCGGTGCGGCGGCGCGCACCGCGCTGCTCGACGTCCGCGCCGGCGGCGAGCAGCAGGCCGACGACCTCCCGGTGACCGCGGCCGGAAGCGACCAGCAGCGCGGGGTCCTGTCCTTCCCTTGCGGCGCCGGGCTTCGCGCCGGCCTGAAGGAGCTGCCGGACCAGCGCGCCGTCGCCCGACTGCGCGGCGAGCGCGAGCGGGCTCGGGCCGCCCGCGCATGCCGCGTCGGTGTCCGCTCCGGCGCCGAGCAGTCGCGCGAGCGCGTCGCGCGCGCCGGCGCGCGTCGCCGCGCACACGGGCCGCTCGCCGCCGCCGCCGGTCGCAGCGGACACGCCCGCCGCGAGCAGGCTCGCGACGCAGGCGCCGCAGTCGGCCCGCGCGGCGATCGAGAGCAGGGAGTCTCCGGCCGTTCCCTGGTTCGCGTCGGCGCCCCGTGCGAGCAGCAACGCGACGACCGGCGCATGGCCGCGCGACGCCGCCTCCGCGATCGGCGTGCTCGTGCGCGGCCCGCGCGCATCGACGTCTCGGCTCTCCCGCGCCAGCAGCTCCGCCGCCTGGGTGCGCCCTCCAGCGGACGCCCACCACAGCGCGGTGTGGCCCGCCGCATCCAGGTGATCGGCGCCGGCGCCCGCGCGCAGGAGGCGCGTGACGACCGCCGCATGACCGCGCTCCGCCGCGCGCGAGAGAGCGGTGCGGCCCTCCGCATCGGCCGCGTCGACGGCGGCGCCCTGCGCCAGCAGGCGCGCGACGAGCGCGTCGTCGCCCTGCCAGGCCGCGTACGACAACGGGGGCCAGCTCGCGAAGGCGGCCGGACTTCCCGCCTCGCCGGGCTTCGCCTGCTGCGCGTGCAGCCAGCGCGCGCGCTCCTGCGCGGCCTGCGCCGGGGCCGCAGGCCGCGCGCCCGCGGCGCGCAGGCGCTTCGCCACCGCGTCGTGTCCCGCACGCGTCGCCAGGTCGAGCGGACGCAGTCCCTCGCGGTCGGCCGCGCCGACGTTCGCGCCCGCCGCCAGTAGCACGTCGGCCACCTTCGCCCGGTCGTTTGCGGCCGCGTCGGCGAGCGCCGTGCGACCGCGCGCGTCGCGCGCGTCGACGTCCGCGCCCGCCGCGAGCAGCCGCTTCGCGATCGGCGCAGAGCCCTCGCGCGCCGCCAGGGCGAGCGGCGCGTCCCCTCCCTTGTCGCGCCGGTCCGCATCCGCTCCCGCGGCCAGCAGCGCCGCGACGAGATCCTCCCGTCCCGCGAGCACCGCCGCCGTGAGCGGCGTCCGCGGATCCTCCGTCGCCGCGTCGGGGTCTGCGCCGGCCTCGAGCGCGGCCCGCACGAAGCCGGCGTCGCCCTTCGCGACCGCGCGCTCGAGCGCGCGGTTCGAATCGCCGGATTCGAGGTTCCAGCCGCGCGGCGCGAGCGCGGTGTCCCGGGTCTCCGCGCGCGAGAGCTCCTCCACGCGCTGGCGCGCGAGCGCGTGCCCCGCGCGCGCGGCCTCGCGGTACCAGCGCAGCGCGCGGGCCGGATCGGGCTTCGTGCCCCAGCCGTTCTGCAGCATCGTCGCGAGCATGTACTCGGCATCGACGTGGCCCGCGCGCGCCGCCGCTTCGAAGTGTCGGAGCGCGGTGGCGTGATCGCGCGGCACGCCCTGACCGGCGCGGTACAGGCTCGCGAGCCGGAAGTGCGCCTCGGCGACGCCTTCCGCGGCGAGCGCCTCCCAGATCTCCGCGGCGCGCTCGAAATCGCGCGCCCGCGCGGCCAGGTCGGCCTGCTCGAGGCGCGGATCCGGCGCCGCGAGCGCAGCCGCCGAGAGCAGCGCGCACAGCGCGGCGACGGCGCGCAGGCCCCGGCGCGGCCTAGGCCGTGCCATGTTTCGTCTCGATCGCCACGCCGATGCTCTCCAGGAAGGCCGTCGGGAGGATGCCGCCCGCGCAGACGATCACGGCGTCGTTCGGGAGCTCGAGCGGGCCGCCCTTCGCCACGAGCAGGACGCTCTCGTCGCGGATCTCCTTCACCTCGGATTCGAGCAGCACGCGCAGTCGCCGTGCCTTCGCGGCAGTCGCCACGCGCTCGCGATTCTTCGGCTTGCAGCGGGTGAATGCCGCGCCTCGATACGAGAGCGTGGCGTCGACGCCCGGCTCCTCGCAGAGCGCGAGCGCCGCCTCGAGCGCGCTGTCGCCGCCGCCCACCACCAGCACCGAGCGGCCCCGGTACTGCGCCGGGTCGAGCAGGCGGTACACGACCTTCTCCCGCTCCTCGCCGGGCACGCCGAGCGTGCGCGGCGTGCCGCGACGCCCCACCGTGAGCAGCACCGCGCGCGACGCGTAGCGGCCGCGCGTCGTGGTGATCTCGAAGCCGCCCGGCGTGCGCCGGATCGCCTCCACGCGCTCCTGGTAGCGGATCTGGATGCCCTGGCGCTTCTCCACGTCGCGGAAGAAGGCGAGCAGCGACTCCTTGCTGGTCTCGCGCAGCTTCATGCGCCCGTGCAGCGGAAGCAGCGCGGGTCGCGTCATCACGATCTTCCCGCGCGGATAGTGGGCCACCGTGCCGCCGAGCGTCTCCTGCTCGAGCGTGACGGCGCGCAGCCCGTGCTCGCGCGCGGCGAGCGTCGCGGAGAAGCCCGCCGGCCCGGCCCCGACGATCACGATGTCGAGACCGTCGCCCGCGCCGATGCCGGGCATCCGCCGCACCGAGTCGATCGCCTGGCGCCCCTGCTCGATCGCATTCCGGATCAGGCCCATGCCGCCGAGCTCGCCGGCCACGAAGAGTCCCGGGACGTTGGTCTGGAAGTCGGCGCCGAGCACCGGGATGTCGACGCCGCGAGTCTCGCTGCCGAGCACCAGCTCGATGGCGTCGGTGGGACACGCCTCCTGGCAGGCGCCGTGCCCGATGCAATCGGCGGGGTTCACGAGCACGGCCTTGCCGCGCACGAGGCCGAGCACCTCCTCCTCGGGACAGGCCGCCACGCAGGTCGCGCAGCCGATACAGCGCGACGCGTCGATGCGCGGATGCAGCGAGACCGGCTCCGTGAGCCCGGCCGCGCGCGACGCGTCGAGCAGCGCCAGGCTGCGCGCGGTGCGCCGATGTCGCAGCCAGGCGTAGGGCGCGAGCGTGAGCAGCAGCAGCGCTCCGTAGAGGATCAACGCCTCGGACATGGGTCGGCCCTTCGCATCAGTAATCCAGCCGGACGCCCGCGAGCCCGTACCAGCCGAGCTCTTCGCCTCCGCTCTCGCGCCGCAGCCACTCGGCGCCCCCCTCGAGATCGATGTCGAACTTCCAGCGCCGGTACTCGAGACCGAGGCCGGGCCGCAGCACGAGCTCGTCATCGATGCCGTTCTTGCGGAAGCGGTACTCGGTCAGCAGGCGCGGCTCGAGGCGCAGGAGCTCGCTGAAGGGCTGGCGCGACGAGAGCGTCAGCACGGCGGCGTCGAACGCCGAGCCGTCCAGGTAGCGCAGCCCGACGATCTCGACGTCGCCGACGCGGAAGAGCGCGTTGGCGATCAGCTGCGTCGAGTAGTTGTATTCGAAGCCGGTGCCGTCGAACCCCTCGACGCCGCCCGACGCGTCGGTGCCCGACAGGTACGACGAGGAGACGTCGGCCGAGAGCTGGAGGTCCTCGCGCAGGTCGTACGAGCCGCCGAGATTCAGGAACAGCGACTTCGCGGTGCGGTCCTCGGCGAGCGCCTCGACCTCGGATTTGCCGAGCTGCTGCTGCAGATCGCCGACCGAGGACGTGAACTGGCCCTGCAGCGCGTTCGTGGTGGTGAGGATCGGCGCGTTCCGGTAGTCGGCGAGGCCGTGCAGGAAGGCGCGCTCCGAGAGCTGCAGGTTGCCCGAGAGCTGCGCGATGTTGAGCGAGTTGTAGAAGACGTCGTAGTCGAGGTAGGCGAAGAGCGAGCGGCGGCCCTCGACGTAGCGCAGCTCGCCGCCGATCGCGGAGCGGTCGATCGCATCCCCGACCATCTGGTGGATCGCGAAGAGCGCCGCGTCGAGCACCCCGAAGAAGCGCTCGCCCTCCACGCTCCCGCCGACGAAGTAGCGCTCGGTGTCGATCGAGTCCTGCGTCGACGAGTCGACCGGGAAGCCCGAGACGAGCGCCGTCTCCCAGCGCTCGCTCCAGCGCTTCGCGACGCGCCCGCCGTCGTAGCGCCCGAGCACGCCGCTGGTGCTGAGCGAGCGGCGGCCGAGCGAGGCGGTCAGCGCGAGCGGCGTGTTCTGTCCCTCGATGAAGGCGTTGCTCACGTGGAGTCCGCTCGAGCCGTTGCCGAGGAAGTCGGAGTAGTAGCCGCCGGAGAACTGGCTGCGCGCCGTGTAGCGCTCTCCGCTGAAGCGCGAGTCGACGAAGAGATCGGTGAAGAGCGACGAGTCCGTGACGAGCGCGTCCTGCTGTTCGTCCTCCTGCATCACCAGCGATTCGTAGCGATACGATGCGTAGAGGCTGGCATCGGTGTCGAAGCGCGACTGCAAGATGGGCTCGCGCTCGTCCTCCGGCGGCAGCGCCTCGCGCGGCGGCGCCTGCGCGGTCAGCATCGCCGCGAGCCGCTGGCGCACGCGCTCGGCGGCCTCGCCCTCCGGATAGCGCCGCAGGTACTCCTCGTACTCCGCCTTGGCGTGCGCGAGCTGACCGCTGCGCTCGCGCGCGAGGCCGAGCAGCTCCTGCGCTTCGGGCGATCGCCCGGTCTCGGGCTCCGACAGCAGCTGCGTATAGATCAGGATCGCCTTCGGGTACTCGCCCTCGGTCATCGCGCGATGCGCTTCGTCCATCAGGTCGTCGAAGCGGTCGGACGGGGCCTGCGCCGCGGGCGCGTCGGGCGGCGAAGCCTGCGCCACGGCGGTCGCCTCCGAGAGCCGCATCTCGCGCGGCGAGACCTCGACCACGATCGCGCCGGGGAAGGCGGTCTCGAGCTGGGCCGCGGCCGCCTCGGCCTCGCTTCGCTCGGGGTAGAAGCCGACCCGCAGGCGCCGCCACGTGCGGCCGCCCTGCGCGATCGTCGCGACGTAGACCCGCCGGCCGCGCAACGCCGGCAGCTCGGGCGGCGGCGGCACGCTTCCCTGCTCGGGCACCGATCCGATCTGCACGGCGTAGCCGCCGTCGCCGTGCAGGACGTCGATCACCACGCTGCGGAAGTCGTCGCCGGAGCGGACGCGGAAGCGCACCTCGCGCTCGAAGCGAAGCTCGAGCACCGGCCCGCCCGGCTCCCTGCCGAGATATCGCACCTGCGTGAGGCCGAGCTTGTCGCCCGTGGGCGGCACCAGCGACTCGCGGTGCAGGAACGCCGGCAGGTCGGCGCTCGCGACCTGTAGCGGCTGGACCGCGATCTGCAGCGTGCTGCCGCGTTCCGCCGGCGTCTGACGCAGGATGCGGATCGGCGCGCTGAAGCGCACCGTGATCTCCGTGCGTGTGCCGCGGTTGCGCACGGTCATGCCCTCGAGCACACGCGCGCGCACCGCCTGCGCGCGGCCGGCCCAGGGCGTCAGCAGGTGGCACGCGAGGAGTGCGAGGACGGCGCAGCGCCACGAAGCCCGGCTCACGCTCTTCCTTGTCAGCAAGTCGTTACGCAAGCTTCGTCCAACATCTTGCGTGCTCGCGTGACGCCGGTCACGCTCCGCGCGAACAATCGGCCGTATTGTTAGTCGGGGTGAGTGAGTGCGCGACTCCGCGAATCCGCACGAGACCGCGTTGCGGCAAAGTGTCTCCTCGGGAGCCCCGCGCGACCAGCGCGCCCCACGCCCGGCCGTAGTTGCCCCTGCCGCCCCGCAGTTGGGGCAAAGTGCTCGATCACGTGCCGTCGGTCTCGTGGGACTCGCCTGCGCGCTGCTGCTGGTCTGGGGCTATCGCCTGCGCGACGAGCTCTACTTCACGCCGGACGAGCAGCTCGGCTATGTGCTCGGGATCGTCGGGCTCGGCTGCATGGTCTTGTTGCTCGGCTACTCGCTGCGCAAGCGGATGCGCCCGCTCGCTTCGCTCGGGCCGGTGCGCAGCTGGTTCCAGGTCCACATGGTGCTCGGGCTCCTGGGACCGACCGCGATCCTCTTCCACTGCAACTTCCAGGTCGGCGCGGTCAACAGCGGGGTGGCGCTCGCGTGCGTGCTGCTCGTCGCGGGCAGCGGATTGGTCGGGCGCTTCCTCTACCCGCGCATCCATCACGGCCTGAGCGACCGGCGCGCGACCTTCACCGAGCGGCGCGCCGAGCTCGAAGCGCGCCGCGGAGCGCTCGCGCAGTCGCTCGCCGGCGCGCCCGAGCTCGCAGCCGGCCTGCGGCGCTTCGAAACCGCCGCGCTCGCTCCCGCTGCGGGCGTCGCGCGCCTCGGGCAGCTCGCGTTGCTCGGCATGCGCGCTCGCAGCCTGCGCCGGAGCGCGCGCCGCGCCCTCCGCGGCCAGGGCGCGCGCGAGCGCCGCGCCGCGCTGCGCGAGGTGCGCGGCTACACGAGCGCGGTGCGCGTGCTCGCGCGCTTCCGCGTCTACGAGCGGTTCTTCGCCTTGTGGCACGCGGTGCACCTGCCGCTGTGCGTGCTGCTCTTCATCGCCGCCGCCGTTCACGTGGTGGCGGTCAACATGTACTGAGGTCATGCATGGCGCACGCCCGGTCGTCGCAGCGCTCGTGCTCCTGCTCGCGAGCGCCGCGCGCGCCGTCGATTTCGAGAAGCTCGTGATGCCGGGGCCGGTGATCGAAGGCCACGCGGAGATCGAGGGCCAGTGCGGCAAGTGCCACGATCCCTTCGACGCCTCCGCGCAGCGCAAGCGCTGCCTCGCCTGCCACGACGACGTCGGGGCGGATCTGCGCGCCGGCGCCGGCTTCCACGGGCGCGCCCCCGCGGCGCGGAGCGGCGACTGCCGCAGCTGCCACGCGGAGCACAAGGGTCGCGACTTCGACGCGACCGGCCTCGATCCGCACACCTTCGAGCACGGCTTCACCGATCAGCCGCTGCGCGGCGCGCACGCGCGCGTGGCCTGTGCGAGCTGTCACCTGCCCGGCAAGGCGTGGCGCGACGCGCCCTCCGCGTGCGTCGACTGCCATCGCGAAGACGACGCGCACCACGGCCGGCTCGGCGCCGACTGCGGCGCCTGCCACGGCGTCGACTCGTTCGCGAAGCGCGCGAAGTTCTCGCACGACGAGACGGGCTTCCCGCTCGAGGGCCGGCACGCGAACGTCGACTGCGCGCTCTGCCACCCGGGACAGCGCTACGAGGACACCGCGCGCGACTGCTACGCGTGCCACCGGCTCGACGACGTCCACCTCGGCCGCTTCGGCAGGGACTGCGCCACCTGTCATACGCCGCGCGGCTTCGAGCCGGCCCGCTTCGACCACGCGCGCACCGGCTTCGCCTTGCGCGGCCGCCACGGGGAGGTCGCCTGCGAGGCCTGTCACACGGGCCCCCTGCACGAGAAGAAGCTGCCCTCCGACTGCGTCGGCTGTCATCGCGAGGAGGACGTCCACCGCGGCCGCAACGGCGAGCAGTGCGGGCGCTGTCACGATACGAGGGATTGGAGCGGCGCCCGCTTCGATCACGAACGCACGGATTTCCCGCTGCACGGCGCGCACGCGAGTTTGCGCTGCGAGAGCTGTCACACCGGACGCCTCGAAGACGCGCTGCCGAAGACGTGCGTGGGCTGTCATCGCGACGAGGACGTGCACCGCGGTCAGGAGGGCACGGACTGCGGGCGCTGCCACCAGGAGACGGGCTGGGATCGCGATCTCTTCTTCGAGCACGACCTCACCGCGTTCCCGCTGCTCGGCCTGCATGCGGTCGTCGCGTGCGAGCAATGCCATGCCTCGCCGGCCTTCAAGGACGCCGAGACGCGCTGCATCGCGTGCCACGCGAAGGACGACGCCCACGCGATGCGGCTGGGTCCGGATTGCGCGCTGTGCCACAACCCGAACGGCTGGCGCGTCTGGCGCTTCGACCACGACAAGCAGACGCGCTTCCCGCTCGGCGGCGCGCACGCGGAGCTCGCCTGCGGCGAGTGCCACCGCAGCCCGTCGCCGCACGGGATCGCGGTCGGGACGACCTGCGCGAGCTGTCACGAGCGCGACGACCGCCATCACGGCGAGTTCGGCCGCGACTGCTCGCGCTGTCACGGCGACTCGAGCTGGAGCGAGGTCACGCTGCGGAGGTGACGGCCTTGATGCGATTGCACCGGGGGATGCGCCGGGATGCCGCGCCGACGGGCACCTGGCGGCGCGCTGCGCTCGTCGCGGCGCTGGGCCTGCTCGCGGCGCGGGCTTCGCTCGCGCAGCAGCGGCTCGACTTCGATCACTACCGCACCGGGTTCCCGCTGACCGGCGCGCACGAGGACGTGCCGTGCGAGGCCTGCCACACCGGTGGCGTCTTCGAGGGAACGCCGTCCGCCTGCGGGACGTGTCACGCGCCGGGGAGCTTCCGCGCCGCGACGGCGAAGCCGCCCGATCACATTCCGACCTCGAACCTGTGCGCGGACTGCCACGTCGTCACGACGTGGTCGTCGGTGCGCTTCGACCACCGCGAGGTGACGGGCACTTGCGCGAGCTGTCACAACGGCGCGATGGCGACCGGAAAGCCGGCGAACCACATCGTCACGACGGCGGATTGCGGCGCCTGCCACCGCACGCTCACGTGGTCCGGCGCGCGCTTCGACCACGCGGGCATCACGAGCGGCTGCTTCCAGTGCCACAACGGCACGACGGCGACGGGCAAGCCGCCCTCGCACCCGCCGACCGGCAACGACTGCGAGACCTGCCACGACACGCGCACCTGGGCCAACGCGCGCTTCGACCACACGGGCATCACGACCGGCTGCATCCAGTGCCACAACGGCGCCACCGCGACCGGCAAGCCGCCCTCGCATCCGCCCTCGGGCAACGACTGCGAGACGTGTCACAACACGAACAGCTGGGCGACCGCCGGGTTCAACCATGCGGGCATCACCACCGGCTGCATCCAGTGCCACAACGGCACGACCGCGACCGGCAAGCCGCCCTCGCACCCGCCGTCGGGCAACGACTGCGAGATGTGCCACAACACGCGCACGTTCGCCGGCGCGACCTTCGATCACAGCCAGGTCACCGGCAATTGCATGAGCTGCCACAACGGCACGACCGCGACGGGCAAGGGCGCGGGCCACTTCGTCACGTCGCAGGACTGCAACGCCTGCCACTCGACGACGCGCTGGTCGCCCGCGCTCGCCTACCGGCACACGTCCCCGAACTACGTCGACCACGGCGCGCGCGTCGCCTGCCGCGGCTGCCACACGACCAACACCGAGACGGCGACGTGGCCCTTCGCGGGCTTCAAGCCCGACTGCGCCGGCTGCCACTTCAACGACTTCAAGCCGGGACCCCACCGGAAGACCGAGACGCCCGAGACGTTCTACACCGCCTCGGAGCTGCGCGACTGCTCGGGCGCCTGCCACGTCTACCGCGATACGAGCCTGACCACGATCTCGAAGACGCGCTCGCGCGAGCACAGCCCGCGCAGCGGAGAGTTCTAGGACCCGATCGCCAGGGCGGCGCCGGCTCCGGCGACCCGACGCGCGGATCGTCAACGAACCGTCAAGGTCGGCGCGCTGCCGGACCCTTAACGTCCGCGGGTGTCGAGCCTTCTCGCGTTCCCTCGGCGGGTCCCGCGCACCCGGGCGTCCCATGGGGCCGGGCGGATGCGAGTAGACTGGGCGCGATGCTCTACCGCTTCGGGCCCTACGAGCTCGACGAGGAGAGGCTCACTTTGCAGCGCGGCGTCGGCGCGGACGGCCGCGCGGCGGAGACGATCGCGCTCGAGCCGAAGCCGTTCGCGGTCCTGCTGCACCTGCTGCGCCGCCACCCCGTCCTG
>DASUFZ010000187.1:0-2949 GCA_036274295.1 Myxococcota bacterium | reverse complement strand
GGGGCCGCCCAGGCCGCTGCCGACGTCGAGGAGATGCGCTTGCGCCCCGGCGCGCAGCCGCACCGCCATGTCGCGCGTCGCCTCGAGACCGCGGCCGTGAAAGTGGTCGTACGGCGCGAGCGTCTCGAGCGAGGGGCGGGCAGGATCGACGCCGTCCTCGCGCAGCGCCGCCTCGAGGCGCCGCAGGAGATGGCCCTTGCTGTAGTGTCCGGCAACGTTCATCGGCGGTTTACGATTCTAGACATGCTGAAGCTCGTCGGCGTCCAGAAGCGCTTCGGCGCGCGCGTCGTGCTGAACGACGTATCGCTCGAGGTCGCGGCGGGCGACTACATCGCCATCCTCGGCGAGTCGGGCATCGGCAAATCGACGCTGCTCAACGCCGTCGCCGGTCTCGAGCCGGTCGACGCGGGATCCATCGTCTTCGCCGGCGAGGAGGTCACGCGGCTCGACGACGATGCGCTCACCCGGCTGCGGCGCGAGCGCTACGGCTTCGTCTTCCAGGCGTTCCACGTCCTGCCGCAGCTCTCGGTCGCGCAGAACGTCGCCCTGCCGCTCATCTTGCGCGGGTTGCCGGACGAAGGCCGGGTGGCGCGCATGCTTGCCGCGGTCGGGCTCGCCGGGCGGGAGAGAAGCTCGCCGCGCGAGCTCTCGGGTGGCGAGCTGCAGCGCGTCGCGATCGCGCGTGCGCTCGTCGGCGAGCCCGCGCTCGTGCTCGCCGACGAGCCGACCGGCAATCTCGACCCGGAGAACGCGCGCGCGGTGCTCGCCCTGATCCGGCAGCTCGTCAAGGAGAAGGGCGCGGCGGCGCTCCTCGCGACCCACTCCGAGCAGGCGGCGGCGGGCTGCGACCGGCGCTACCGCCTGAGCACGCGCGGCCTGGAGCCGCTCCCTTGAGCGAGGCCCGAAGCCGTCGCTCCCGCGAAGGCGGGAGCCGCGTCAGTCTTTGGGATTGATGGTGCGCAGGTCCTCTACGACCTGCAGCATGCGGTGCATCTGCCGCTCGAGCGACTCGACCGCTCTTATGCCGTCCGCGCCTAGCGGCTCGCGCTTCACGAGCTCCATCGACAGGCGCATGCCGTTCAGCATGTTGCGGAACTCGTGCGCGAGCATGGCGAGGAACTTGCGCGTGCGCTCGTCGGAGGCCTGGTGCCGCCGCGACTCGCTCACGTCGGTGAGCAGGCACATGGTCTGGCCGTCGGCGAGCGCGGCGACGGAGACGAGCACCTGGAGCGCCCGTCCGTCGGTGCGGTGCAGGCGCACCTCGGCCTGCGCGGTGTGGCCGTTGCGTGCGGCGAGGAGCCGGGCGAGCGCCGGCCGGTCGGCCGCAGGGAGGTAGGCCTCGAGCGGCGTGCCGAGCAGCCGCTCCGGCGGCACGCCGAGCAGCCGGACCAGGCGCGCGTTGGCGTAGACGATGCGACCCTGGGGCGACAGGGTCAGCGCGCCCTGCTGAATGCGGTCGGCGAGCACCTGGTAGGGGTCGCGCGCGCCGGTCAGCGTGATCACGGTCTCGCCCATGACGAAGGCGTCGACCTCGCCGCGGCGGATCGCCTCGAGCGTCTGGCGCGCTTCCGCGGCAGCCTCGTCCTGCGCGAGATCGACGACGACGAACGTCGCGCAGCCTTCCCAGCTCGAGGCCCGGGTGATCCTCGCCGAGCCGTGGCCTCCGCCCGGGCGCGCGAGGCGCACCGAGAGGCCTTCCTCGCCGTCGTGCGCGCCGGCGAGCAGGGCGGCGAGCGCCGTCCGGTCGTCGGGGTGCAGGTAGTCGGCGAGGGGGTGGCCGTGGAGCTCGCCGAGCGCGGCGCCGAGGATGGCGGCGAAGCGGCGGTTGGCGAAGAGGATCTCGCCGCGCCGCCCCACACTGACGGTGCCGTGCTCCATCTCGTCGATGAGCTGGCGGTAGCGCGAGTAGGCGCCGGCGAGCAGCAGCACCTTCTTGTCCTCGTCGCGCGGGCCTACGACGAACGCGTCGACCTCGCCTTGCACGATCGCGCGGCGCATGTCCTCGGCTTCCTCCAGGCGCTCGCGCAGCGCGGCGATCTCGAGCTCGAGCGCCTGCGAGCCGGCGTTCACCGCGACCGTTCCTCTTCCTGGGGCTGATGGCGGCGCAGCTGCAGGCCGACGAGCGTGCGCGCCTCGTCCGAGAGGTCGCCGACGATCTTGCGTAGCGGATCCGGCAGCTTGCGCACCAGCGTCGGGATGGCGACGATCTGGTCATCCTTGGCGAGGCGCGGGTTGGCCATCAGGTCGATGACCTCGATGTGATAGCGGCCCGGGAGGTGCTGCTCGCAGATGCGCTTGAGGTTGCGAATCGCCGCGAGCGACTTCGGCGTCTGCCCGGCGGTATAGAGCCGCAAATCCCACTTCTCTTCTCCCGCGCCGGCACTGCCGCTCCTGCCGCTGTTTGCTGCGCTCATTTCCCTTTCCCCTTCATCGTTGCTTTTCCGGGGGCGGCCTTCGCCGCCTTTTCCATCGATATCACGCCGCCGCGGCGGAGCGCCGCCGCGGTGCGATCGTCTTCCAGAGTGCGCTCGCGCGCCGCATCCTGCGCGGCCGCGACGCTCGCTTCCTGCTCTACCGCCTCGACCTCCGCCTGCAACGCGCGGATCTGCGCCTCGAGCGTGCTGCGGCGCGCGCTCAGCTCGCGGTGCTTGCGCTCGGTCTGCTGCTCGCGCTCGAGCTGCGCCGCCTTCTCGCGCGCTTCCTGCGCGGCGCGCATCGAGCCGGTGAGCACGCCTTCCGGGCCGACATAAACGGGCTCGAGCCGGATGCCGTGGGGCGTGATCAGGAATTCGCGGATCTGGTTCGAGTGCTTCATGCCGCGCGACTTGAGGACGTAGATGCCGCGGTTTCTCTCGCCGCCGAGCTCGATGTCGCGCAGCAGGATCCAGGTGTCGATGAGCGAGGAGACGCCCACTTGCGTGCGCTCCCAGGCGTTGCCGCCGCTCGTCA
>DASUFZ010000186.1:0-9339 GCA_036274295.1 Myxococcota bacterium | reverse complement strand
CGCGCTCGGCCTGCGCCGCAGCATCGACGTCGCAACGGCCTGCGCGCTCGTCTTCTGCGCGCAGATGATGGGTCTCGCGCTCGCGATCGGGGGCGCCGCGCGGGCGCTGCGTCCCCTGCCGCTGCTGGCCGGCGCGCTGGCGCTCTGCGCCGCCGAGGTGTGGCTCACACGCCGCGGTGACGCGAATGCGGTGCGCGCGCGCTCGGCCGCGCACGTGCGAAGCGCCGTCGCCGGTGCGCTGCGCCGCGCGTGGCGACACCCCGCCGCCGTCGCGCTCGCTCTGCTCGTCGCCCTGCAGTACGCCTGGCGCGCGGCGCTCGGATCCTTCTTGCCCGCCTCGGATTGGGACGGGCTCGTCTACCACCTGACGGGGCCGGCGGTCTGGCTCCAGCAGGGCCACGTCGGCCACACGCCGCAGCAGATCTGGGCGGACGTCTATCCGCAGGGCCAGGAGCTCCTGATCGCCTGGATCGGCGCCTTCACCGGGAGCCTTCGACTCGCCTGGATGTCGGGCCTGCCGTTTCTCGCGCTCGGCGCGCTCGCCGTCGCGGGACTCGCGCGCAGCGCCGGCGCGCGCCGCGCGCACGCCGCGCTCGCCGGCCTCGGCTTCCTCGCGATCCCGGCGGTGTTCGTGCAGGCGTCGACGACGTACGTCGACGTCGCGACGGCGAGCGCGGTGCTCGCTGCGTTCCAGCTGGTGCTCGCTCTGCAGCGTGACGCGCCGCGCGCGCATCTCTTCGCGGCCGGCCTCGCGCTGGCCGTCGCCACCAGCATCAAGACGTCCAACCTGCTGGCGGCGGCGCTCGTCGTCGCCGTCGCGCTCGTGCAGCTCGCGCGCGGCGGCGTCGTGCGCGCGTCCCTCGCGCGCGCCGCGCTGCTCCTCGTCGCGCCCTCCGCGCTGCTCTCGTCGTACTGGTACCTGCGCACCTGGCTCCGCTACGGCAATCCGTTCTACCCGCTCCGCATGCTCGGCTTCGAAGGGCCGCTCTCGTTCGACCAGATCGTGCGCGACAACATGACTCCCGCGATCGCGAGCGCGCACGGACTGCTCGGCCAGCTGTGGACGTCGTGGAGCGCCGATGCCGTGCGCCACGCCTTCCGCTACGACCAGCGCATGGGCGGCTTCGGCCCGCAGTGGCTCTACCTGCTGCTGCCCGCGCTGCTCTTCGCGCTCGTGCTGTTCGCTTGGCGGCGGCGCTTCGACCTGCTCGGCGGGCTCGCGCTGCCGCTCGGCATCCTGCTCGTCGCGAGCCCGGCGTCCTGGTGGGCGCGCTACACGCTCTTCCTGGCGGGCCTCGGCTGCGTCGCCTTCGGCGCGCTGCTCTCGTCGGCGCCGCGCCCGCTCGCCGCGCTCGCGAGCGCCGCGTTCGTCGTCGCCAGCGCGCTCGGCATGCACTGGGCCACCTGGCCGACGCATCTGGTCGCGCTGACGCCGTCGGGCGCGGAGCTGCTGACGCCGCAGCGCGCGCTCGCCTACATGCGCGATCCGGCGCTCGCGCGCCGCCTCGATCCGCTCTGGCGTTACGGCGTGCTCCGCCGCGTGCCCGACGGCGCCGCGATCGGCGTGACGTACGACGGACCGCAGCACGTGTCCCTCCTGCTCGGCGAGCGCGGGCAACGACGCGTGGTCTCGCTCGGCTGGTCGCAGGACATCGTCGATCTGCGACGGGCGGCCATCGAGAGTCGCGCGCAGTTCCTGCTGCTCGCGAGCGAGGGCCGCAACGCGGAGCTGCACCGCGCGGCGCTGGCGGACCCGGCGCACTTCCGCCGCGTCGGCGCGCGCAATGCCGCGCGCGGCTTCGACCTGTTCGAGGTCGTCGGTTTCGGCGCGCCCGCGCTCGAGTGATACGTTCGACTCCGTGCGCCTCGTCCTCTACACGGGCAAGGGCGGCGTCGGCAAGACCACGACGGCCGCGGCGTCTGCCGTCAGCAGCGCGAAGCGCGGCTGCCGCACGCTCGTCGCGTCGGCCGACGCGGCGCACAGTCTCGGCGACGTGCTCGAGCGGCGCCTCGGCGCCGAGCCGCAGCAGATCGCCCCGAACCTCGACGCGGTCGAGATCGACGCGCGCGTCGAGGTCGCGCGTCACTGGGGCCGCATCCAGGACTACGCCGTCGCCACGTTCCTGTATCACGGCATCGAGGCGGTCGTGGCCGAGGAGCTCGCCATGCTGCCGGGCGCCGAGGAGCTGGTGACGCTCCTCGCCGTCGAGCGCATCGCGGCGTCGGGTGCGTACGAGCAGGTCGTGATCGACTGCGCGCCGACCGACGGCGCGCTGCGCCTCATCACGTTGCCCGAGGTGGTGAGCGGCATGCTGCGCATCGCGCTGCCGGTGCTCGAGGCGGTCTCGGGCGTCGCGGTGCCGCTCGCGCGCCGGCTCATCGCCGTGCCGCTGCCGGACAGGGACGTCTTCCGCGAGGCCGAGGAGCTGCTGACGCGGCGGCTCGCCGGGCTGCAGCGCCGCCTCATCGATCGCGAGACGAGCGTGCGCCTCGTCGTCACGCCCGAGCGCATGGTGATCGACGAGGCCCGCCGCGCCTACACCGAGCTCGCGCTCTTCGAGGTGCCCTGCGACGCCGTCGTGCTGAATCGCATGCTGCCGCCCGAGGCGGGCGAGCTCGACTTCTTCCGCGACTGGCGGCGCGTGCAGGCGGAGCGCCGCAGCGAGGTGGAGGAGCACTTCGCGCCGCTGCCCGTGCTCGAGGCGCCGCTCCAGGACGACGAGGTGACGGGGCTCGCGCGCCTGGCCGCGCACGGCGAGCGCCTCTTCGGCGAGAGATCCCCGCACGCGCTGCTGTGCGAATCGCCGCGCGTGCGCTTCACGCGCGACGGCGACGCGTTCGTGGCGTCGCTGCCGCTGCCCGGAGCCGACGCGCAGCACCTCGACGTCGCCAAGCTCGACGAGGACCTCGTCGTCACGACGCCGTCGCGCCGCCGCCGCCTGCGCCTGCCGCGCCGCTTCGCCGCGCTCTCGCTGGCCGAGGCGCGCCTCGTCGGCCCCTCGCTGGAGGTGCGCTTCGCGCGTCCGGCGCCAGGCGAGGAGGCCCGTTAGGTGCGCGTCCTCCTCCACACCGGCAAGGGCGGCGTCGGCAAGACGAGCATGGCCGTCGCCACCGCGCTCGGCGCCGCCGCGCACGGCCACCGCGTCTTCCTGCTCTCGACCGACTCGGCGCACAGCCTCGGCGACGCGCTCGGCCGTCCCATCGGCCCGCATCCCGTCGAGATCGCGCCGGGCGTCACGGCGCAGGAGGTGGCGGCGCAGGTCGAGCTCGAGCGCTCGTGGAGCGCCATCCAGGAGTGGCTGCGCGCGCTGCTGCTCGAGGACGACGCCATCGCCGCCGAGGAGCTGCTGGTGCTGCCGGGCCTCGAAGAGCTCGTCAGCCTGCGCGCGGTGCGCGCGGTCGAGGCCGCGGGCGCGCACGACGTCTGCGTGGTCGACTGCGCGCCGACGGGCGCGACGCTCCGCCTGCTGCGCCTGCCCGACGTGCTGCGCAGCCTGATGGATCACTTCTGGACGTGGAAGCGGCGCACGGCGCGCGCGCTGCGGCCGGTGGCGGAACGCGTCGGACTCGGCCGCTTCGTCGCGCCGGAGGCCGTCTTCGACGCCTTCGAGCAGCTCTTCGCCGAGGTCGAGGCGGTGCGCCAGATCTTCCTCGACGAGTCGCGCACCAGCGCGCGCCTGGTCGTGAACCCCGCACGCGTGGTGGTCGACGAGACGCGGCGCTCGTTCGCATATCTCTGTCTCTACGGCGTCGCGACCGACGCGGTGATCGCGAACCGCATCCTGCCGGGCGAGGTCGCGCGCGGCTACTTCGCGCGCTGGGCGGAGCGCGAGCGCGAGGAGCTGGCCGACATCGAGCGCTCCTTCCCGCTGCCGATCCTGCGCGCGCCGCTCTTCCCTTCCGAGCTGCGCGGCGAGTCGGCGCTGCGCGAGCTCGCGCGCGCGGTCTACGGCGAGCGGGATCCGGCCGAGCTGTTCGTGCGCCGGCGCCCGCTGCGCCTCGCCAAGCGTGACGGCCGCACCGTCCTCTCGCTCGATCTGCCGACCGCGCAGCCGGACGAGATCGACGTGTGGGTGCGCGGCGACGAGCTCTGGGTCGGCGTGCGCGATTTCGAGCGCCGCATCGCGCTGCCGGCGTCGGTCGCGGGGCTGGCCGTCGCGGAGACGCGTCTTCGCGAGGGCGTGCTCGAGGTCGCCTTCGAGTCGGCGCCGGCCGCGTCGTGAAACGATGTCCGGCCGCGTCGTGAGCCTTCGGGCGGACGCGCGGCGCATCGTCAGCCTGGTGCCGAGCCTGACCGAGGCGCTCTTCGCGCTCGGCCTCGGCGAGCGGGTCGTCGGCGTGACGGACTGGTGCGTCCACCCCGCCGACGCGGTCGCGGCGTTGCCGAAGCTCGGCGGCACCAAGAATCCCTCGCTCGAGCGGATCGTCGAGCTGCGCCCGGATCTCGTGATCGCGAACCACGAGGAGAACACGCGCCGCGACGTGGAGCGCATGCGGAAGGCGGGGCTCGAAGTGTGGGTCACCGATCCGCGTAGCGTGGCGGGGGCAGTCGACCTGCTGGGCGAGCTCGCGGAGCTCGGGGCCACTGCGGAAGCGCGCGGCGCCGTGATCGACCCGATCTGGCAGGCGCTCTCGCGCGCGGCGGCCCGCGCGAACGCCCCGCGCACGCGCGTCTTCTGCCCGATCTGGAAGCGCCCGTGGATGGCCGTCGGGCACGACACCTTCGCCGACGACCTGCTGCGCGTGTGCGGCGGCGAGAACGTCTTCGGCGAGCGCCCGGAGCGCCGCTACCCCATCGTGGAGGAATCCGAGATCAGCGCGGCGGCGCCGGAAGTGATCCTGCTGCCGGACGAGCCCTACGCCTTCGGCCCGCGCGACGCGGCCGAGCTGGCCCACCTGCCCGTGCCGGCAGCCCGGAGCGGCCGCATCCACTGCCTGGATGGGACGCTCGTCTCCTGGTACGGCCCCCGCATCGCGCGGGCGATCGAGACCCTGACACCGCTGCTGGAGCCGCCGACGCGGAGCTGATTCAGGGGCCGTAAATGCCGCTGGCCCGCTCCGGGGTCGGCTGCCAGAATCGGTGTGCCTCCGGAGATTCCGGATCAAGTGCTGCCGATCAACTGCCGATAGCCCAGCCAGCCATGAGCCATTGCGTGGACCCGTTCGTGCGAGGAATCCGGTGCGTTCGCGCGCATCTGCTCCTCGTCACGGCCCTGTTCTGGCTCCTGCCGCTCCACCCCGCCGCGGCCTCCGAAGTCGTGAAGGTGCGGGTGGGCGAGCACCCCGAGTTCACGCGGGTGGTCTTCGAGCTCGACGGTCGCGCCGGCTACAAGGTCGAGCGCAAGACGGGTCCGAAGGGCACCGAGTTCCTGGTCACGCTCGATGCGTCCTCGGCCGAGCGCAAGCTCACGCGGCGCAGCTCCGACGTCGCGCAGGTCGAGGTGACCGGCGGCGAGCACGCCGTCGCGCGCATCCGCCTCCGCAAGGGCGATCTCGCCCTGAAAGAGATGATCCTCTCGAATCCGTACCGGATCGTGCTCGACGTGATGCGCCCCGAGCCGCTGGTGGCGAAGAAGCCCACACCGACACAGAAGCCGGTCGCCGAGGCGGAGCCGCCGAAGCCGTCCACCGAGAATGCCGCTGCCGAGAAGCTCGCTGCCGAGAAGGCTGCGGCGGACAAGGCGGCCGCGGAGAAGATTGCAGCCGACAAGAAGGCGGCTGCCGAGAAGGTCGCGGCGGACAAGGCTGCGGCTGACAAGGCCGCTGCGGAGAAGGTCGCGGCGGACAAGGCTGCTGCGGAGAAGGCCGCCGCGGAGAAGGCGGCGGCCGAGAAGAAAGCGGCCGCCGAGAAGCTCGCCGCCGAGAAGGCTGCTGCGGAGAAGCTCGCGGCAGAGAAGGCCGCCGCCGAGAAGGCTGCCGCGGAGAAGCTCGCCGCCGACAAGGCTGCCGCGGAGAAGGTCGCAGCGGACAAGGCTGCGGCGGACAAGGCCGCCGCGGAGAAGCTCGCGCAGGCAACGCCTCCGGCACCCGCACCTGCTGCGACGGCCGAGGCGACGCCGCCGGCCGAGCCGTCGGCCGCCGTCCCGACACCGCCGCCCGCGCAGAAGCCTGCCGAGAAGCCGCCCGCGGTCGCGAAGGTCGAGAAGCCCGCGCCGAAGGCCGACCTGAAGAAGGACGCAAAGGGCGGCGCATCGCGCCTGCTGAATCCGCTCTGGCTGGCCGGCGCCGGAGGCGCGGTCCTGTGCGTGCTGGCTGCCTTCTTCGTGCTGCGCCGCCGCCGCGCGCTGCCGAACGACCTCGATGTGACCGCGATCGCGGAAGGGCACGGCGATGCCGCCGATGCGGACGCGAGCGCCGCGACCGGAGAGAGCACGGACGATTCCTCGTTCGCGGGCCTCTTCGACGACGACGACACCACTTCCACGCCGGCGCGCCAGACCGCGCCGCCGGTGCGCATGTCCCCGCCGAAATCCAGCGAGCCCGTACCGACGGGCACGCCGCTCGATTCACTCTTCGACGACGACGACGCGCAGGCCGAGCCCGCGCACGAGGGAGCCAGCATGAGCACGCCCACCGATCTCCCGATGGACCGCACGATCACCCGCGGCGCCGCACCGGCGCGCGGTGGAGCGGCGCCCGCCGCCGGCGGCGACGTGATGCGCCTCGTGCAGGAGCTCGAGCGCCGCCTCGGCGCGCTCGAGTCGAAGCTCGATCAGGCGAACGAGGCGCGCGAGAAGCTCGAGCGCCAGGTCGCGGCCCAGAGCGAGGAGCTGCGCGTGCAGCGCGCCGCCATCGCGCGCACGCAGCGCGCGCTGCGCACGATGAGCCGCGGCGACGAAGAGAAGGCCACCGAGCCGGCGCTGCGCGAAGAGACCCAGACGAAGATCCGGCCGGGCAGCCTCTAGCGAGCCGCGGCGACGACGCGCTCCAGCGCGCCGAGGGCTCCCGCGAACTCGCCGCGAGGGAGGAACGTCGCGTGGCGACCGTAGGCGAGGCAGACGAGGCGCAGCACCGCGACGAGCGCGGGATTGTCGCGCAGGGTCGTGCCGCCGAAGACGACGTGCGTCGCATCGTGCGCGGCCGCCAGACCGCAGACGATGAGCGCGACGTTCTCGCCGACGAGACCGATCAGCGCGTGCACGAGGTCGCCACGCTCCGGCATCTCGTCGTCGCGGAGGCGCGCGAGCCGCGCGAACGACGCGGCGTTGACCTCCGGCGGGAGCAGGAAGCCGCCTTCCGGGTAGACGTCGCGGATCAGGAGATCGACGCGCTTGCGGTCGCCCGCGCCGGCCAGCGCGACCAGCTCCTCGAAGCCGCTGGTGCCGGCCAGCGCCCGGCCGAGGCCCTGGAGCGTGCCGCCGCCGAGCGCCGTCCCGCCGACCCGACGCACCGCGTCGCCATCCACGAGCAGGGCGGAGGTGCCCGTCCCGAGCGACACCAGCAGGAAGCGCGGCAGGGCGAGGCCCTCCTCCCGCAGCATCTGGCGTGCGCCGGCGGCCCAGGCGTCGAACTCGGCGACCCCTGCGGTGTCCGAGTGGAGCAGGCGCGCGAGACGAGACGCGCCGCCCCCCGTAAGGCCTGTGCGGACGGGACTGGAGGCAGCCAGATGCGCCGCGACGGCCGGGAGGTCCCCGCTGGGGAGCACCTCGTAGCGCGTGTGGCCATCCCCATCGCGGAGCGCCAGCTTGACCAGGCTCGCGCCCACGTCGGCGCCCGCGGCGACCGCAGCGCCCGGCCGGGATTTCACAGGGCGTCTCCTGGCTTCGAGGCGGAGATGGACGCAGGCCGCCGGAATGGCATGATCGTGCGCCCTGTCGGGGCACGGGTTTCCAAGGGCTCGCAATGTACACGGCGCATTACGGTCTTCGCGAGAAGCCTTTCTCGCTGACCCCCGATCCTCGCTACCTCTTCCTCTCGTCCTCGCATCGCGAGGCGCTCGCGCACGTCCTCTACGGGGTCGAGCAGGGCGAGGGCTTCATCGCCGTGACGGGCGAGGTCGGCACCGGCAAGACGACGCTCTGCCGGACTCTGCTGGAGCGCCTCGGCCCGGAGACCGAGGTCGCGTTCGTCTTCGATCCGCTGCTGACGCCGGACGAGCTGTTGCGCGCGGTCTGCGCCGAGTACGGCCTCGAGATCTCGGAGCGGAGCCCGGCCGAGCTCTCGGAGGGCCTCAACAAGTTCCTGCTCGACGCCAACCGCAAGGGCCGCCGCGTCGTGCTCGTGGTGGACGAGGCCCAGAACCTGCCCGTCGCGACGCTGGAGCAGATCCGCCTGCTCTCGAACCTCGAGACCTCGACGGCGAAGCTGATCCAGATCCTGCTCTTCGGGCAGCCGGAGCTCGACGAGATGCTCGAGTCGGCGGAGCTGCGCCAGCTCCGCCAGCGCATCACCGTTCGCTACCGGCTCGGCGCGCTCGCGCGCGGCGAGGCGCGCGAGTACGTGCGTCATCGCGTGCGCGTCGCGGCCGGCTGCGAGCGCGATCTCTTCACCGCGGGCGCGCTGCGCGAGATCGAGCGGCGCGGGCGCGGCATTCCCCGTCTCGTGAACCTGCTCGCCGATCGCGCCCTGCTCGCCGGCTACGCCGAGGGGACGGCGCGCGTGGACCGGCCGCAGGTGGATCGCGCGGCGCGCGAGATCCTGCGCGCGCGCGGTCTGCGACGCACCGCGTGGTGGCGTCCCGCCGCGGCCATCGGTGCCCGGGAGGAGACCTCGTGAGCACGATCCTCAAGGCGCTGCGCCGGCTCGAGGAGGAGAAGTCCCGCGGCGCGAGCTCGCGGCCGCTGCGCGAGGAGGTCGCGTCGGGACCGGGCGAGCCGCCGCGCCGCAGATTCTCCTGGCTGCCGGTGCTGGCGATGCTGGTCGGCGCGGGGCTCGGCGCTTCGGCCTGGTGGTTCTGGCCGTACGAGCGCGGTGGCGAGCCGGTGCGCGAGACGGCAGCAACGCCCGCTGCGCCGGAAGGGACGGCCCCGGCGGCGCAGCTCGAGGAGACGCATGTGACGCGCCGGGTGCCGCCCGGCTTCAATGACGCGGCCGCGGCGGTCGAGGGTCAGCTCCACGAGCTCGCGCAGGCTGGATCGCCGAACGAGGTCTTCGGCGCGCCGCCGCCGGATGTGGATCCGCTCGCGGCCGGCGGCCCGCCCGAGGACGCCTTCGCATCGGCGGTCGAGGTGGTCGAGCGCCCGACGCCGGAGCCGCGCATCGCGCCCGTCGCGCCCGGTGCGCCGCAGGAGCGCGTCATTGCGGATCCGGCGCACATGGCGAACGAGCCGCCCGCCGTGACGGCGCGGCGCGCGCGTCGCAGTGAGGCGGCCACGGCTCGGGCCGAGGCGTCCGCTGCCG
>DASUFZ010000185.1:0-21889 GCA_036274295.1 Myxococcota bacterium | reverse complement strand
GCCGTGCTCGAAGCTGCCGTGCTCGAAGAGCTCCTCGCCGTGATCTGCGGTCAGCGCGACGAGACTCGTCTTCAGCATGCCGCGCGCCTCGAGACCCTCGAGCAGCACGCCGAGCTGTGCGTCCACCGCTGCGATCTCCTCGTCGTAGGCGGCGCCGATGAAACGGCGGTCGGCGTCCGAGAGCTTCGCGAGCTCGCGGCGGATCTTGCGTCCGTCGGCAACGGGCAAGCCGAGCTGCGTCTCGATCGACGCGCTGAAGCGCCCGCGAAACGGCGGCGGCGCGTCGTAGTTCATGTGCGGGTCGAAGATGTGGACCAGCAGGAAGAAGCGCTGCTCGCCGCGCGCGTCGATCCACGCGAGCGCGCGGCGCACGGTCTCGTCCGCGCGGCGGCCGCTCTCGTTCGTGACGGCCTCGAAGTCGTAGAGGCCGAATCCCTGCTCGATGCCGGAGTCGGGCCGCATGAAGTGATTGCTGACGATCGCCGCGGTCGCGAAGCCGGCGTCCTGGAAGCGCTCTGCCAGGGTCGCGTGCTCCGGGTCCAGCCGCGTCAGCCGGCGCTCCTTGCCGGAGCGCGCCCAGCGGCCCGCGCCGTGGTGCGAGGGCCAGAGGCCGCTGACGATCGAGCCGACGCTCGGAAGCGTCCAGGGCGAGGACGCGAAGGCGAGCTCGTACAGGCGCGCGCGCGCGAGCCAGGCGTCGAGCTGGGGAGAGGTCGCGTGCTCGGTGTCGCCGTAGGCGCCGAGGTGGTCGGCGCGCAGGGTGTCGACCACGATGCAGACGACCGAGCGGGGCGCGGCGGGGGAGGGGGCGCAGCCGAGCAGCATGGCTGCGAGGAGCGCCCTCCAGATCGTGCTGCCGCGAGCCATGGGGCGCGGATGATGCCACGCGCGCGCCGGAGGCCCACGATGGCCGCGGGAGCGCGTAGGATGGCCGGCATGGGCAGATTCACCCCCTTCCTCCTGGCTCTCCTCTTATCCGCCGCCGCCTCCGCGCAGACGCTCACGCCGGGCGATTCCTCGCGCTCCATGGTCGTCGGCGGGCTGACGCGCACCTACCTCGTGCACGTGCCGCCGTCCTACACCGGCGCGACTGCGGTGCCGCTCGTCGTCGACATCCACGGCTGGACCTCGAACGCGGAGCAGCAGCGTGCGCTCTCCGGCTATCTCGCGCTCTCGGACGCGCGCGGCTTCATCGTCGTGTATCCGCAGGGCGTCGGGAACGCCTGGAACGGCGGCGTCTGCTGCACGAACACGCCGACCGACATCGAGTTCATCCGCGCGATGATCGCGAACATGCACGTGGAGGCGAACATCGACGCGGCGCGCGTCTACGCGACCGGCCTCTCGAACGGCGGCGCCATGAGCCATCGCCTCGCCTGCGAGGCAGCGGATCTCTTCGCGGCCGCCGCGCCGCTCGCGTTCCCGATCTCGCTGAATCCGCCGTCGAGCTGCAATCCCTCGCGCAAGATCCCGGTGCTGACGACCATGGGCCTGACCGACATGCTCGTCCCCTACAACGGCGGCGCCTGGCCGTCGGCGGCGGCGACGTTCACGCACTGGCGCGATACCAACGCGTGCGGGGCCGGGACGCCGGAGATCCACCACGTGTCGGGCAACAGCTACTGCGACTACGACACGAGCTGCGCGGACGGCGTGCAGGTGGGGCTCTGTAGCGTCACGGCGCAGGCATTCCCGGGGCAGTTCTACGACGGCCACATCCTGTATCTGAACCCCGACTACAACTTCGCCGTCGTCACCTACGACTTCATGTCGCAGTTCACCCTGCCGCCGGCGGCACCCCAGGTGCCGGCGCTGCCGCTCGCGTGGGTGCCGGTAGTCGCGGGTCTCGTGCTCGCCGCGGCCGGACGGCGGGTCGATCGACGTTATTCGCGGCGCAGCCGGTAGACGTGCTCGAGGCCGCGCGTCTCGTGCGTCCAATCGCCGACCTTCGCGAAGCCGAGCTGGCGGGCCAGCGCAAGAGACGCCTCGTTCTCCGGGCCGATCGAGAGCACGAATGCGCGCACGCTTCGGGCGCTCGCCGCCCAGTCGATCAGCGCCGCGCATGCCTCGCGTGCGAAGCCGCGTCGCCGGTCGGCCGCGAAGATCGTGTAGCCGAGCTCGACGCCGTCCGGTGCCACGTCGCGCAGCCACTCGCCGCCCGGCGGGCCGTGGAAGCCGGCGACACCTGCCAGGCGCGGGTCCTCCTTCGACACGACCGCGCGCGTCAGCCAGGGCGCCAACGCCGGATCCAGCTCGAGCTGCGCGAGGCGCATCTGGAGCACGTCGGGGAGCTGCGGCCACGGCTCGGGCAGGCGCGCGCCGAGCAGGCGTTCGGCCTCGTCGCGCCGCCCTTCGAGCGATGCGCGCAGGAATTGGGGGTCCAGCGCGAGGAGCCGCAGCCGCGCGCTCTCGATGATCATGCCCCGGATCGTCACGCAAATGTGGCGCGCCGGCCTCTCCGGTGTTTTTCCGAGGGCCGTTCACGTTTCTTCCGGAGCCCGGATGAGGCTAGGTTCTCGAATGCGTGCCCACGAAGACCCGTAGTCGGAAGAGGACCCCCGTCGCGGAGCTGCGGCGGCTCAGTCCCCGGCGCCTGCCGCTCCAGGAGCGCGCGCGCAAACGGGTCGACCGCATCCTCGACGTCACGGTTGCGCTGCTTGCGAAGCAGGGCCTCGACGCCCTCAGCACGGCCGGGATCGCCGAGCGGGCGGGCATCCCGATCGGCTCCGTCTACCAGTACTTCCCGAGCAAGGAGGCGATCCTCGTCGAGGTCGCCGCGCGGAAGTTCCAGGCCGTCGACACCGCCTTCGCGGCGGGATTCTCTCGCGATCTCGAGCGCATGCCGTGGCGGCGCGCGCTCGAGCGTGCGCTCGACGCCTCGGTGACCGCCTTCCGCAGCGATCCCGCCTACGTCGCGGTGTGGCGGGCCGCGCGCAGCTCGGAGGCGTTCCGCTCGCTGGCCTCGGCCTACGACGCGCGCTTCGCCGCCGCGCTCGAGTCCGTACCGCTGATCGCGCGCATCCCCGCGGCGCGCCGGCGCATCGCCGCCCGCACGGCGATCCGCGTGGCCAACACGCTCCTCGACGCGGCTCTCGAGTCGGAGGATCCGCGCGAGGCGGCGGCGATCGTGCGCGAGATGAAGCGGGTCCTGGTCAGCTATCTCGCGGAGGATCTGGACTCGCTCGAGACGGGCCGTTCCGCGCGCGCTCTGGCTTCGCGAGCAGGGCGCGGGGGCTAACGTCCCGCGCGCATGGCCGAGCCGGAAGGACAGGAGCCGCGCGGAGTCTTCAATCCGCGCGTGGTGGATCTCGTCGCGCTCGACGAGGCGAACGACGAGGTCGTGCTCGTGATGCTCGAAGAGCGGCCGTGGGGCAGCGATCCGCAGCAGCTGCGCCAGCTCGAGGCGAAGTTCAACGCCTACCTGTCGTACGTGCTCGGCGGCCATCTCGTGCAGCAGTATCCGGTCTACGCCGAGCGCGGCGTGCGCTTCCAGCTCGACTGCGTCGAGAACCCGCGCGCCGAGGACCAGGCCTTCTTCACCGCGATGAGCAACTTCGCGGCGGGCGAGGGCATTCGCCTCGTGGTGCGGGTCGTGCAGCGCGGAGCGGGAAGCTAGTGGGATCCCCGCCGGCCCCAGGAGCAGGACGCGTGCCTCGGTCGGCACGCCGCTTGCTCGTAACGGAGCCGTCGAGGGAGGTTCGGATGAAGTCGGCTCTGCTCGCGACGCTCGTCGCGCTGTCGATGGCGTTCGTCGCCGCGGCCCCGGCCCTCGCGGCCGAAGCGCAGGCGCGCGCGACCCTGCGCGCTCGCTCCGGTGCGAAGGTCGGCGTCGCCACCTTGCGTCAGTCGCGCGCCGGCGTGCTGATCCACCTCGACCTGACGGATCTTGGCCCGGGCACGCACGCCATCCACGTCCATGCGGTCGGGCGCTGCGAGGGCGACTTCGAATCCGCGGGTCCGCACTTCGCGCCGAAGCAGAACGCGCACGGCTTCCTCGCAGAGCGCGGCCCGCACGCCGGCGACCTGCCGAACCTCTTCGTGCCGGCGGGCGGCGCGCTGGTCGTGGACCTGACGGCGCCCGCGCTCTCCCTCGCGGACGGCAGCCTGAGCGACGCCGACGGCGCCGCGCTCGTGATCCACGAGAAGGCCGACGACTATCGCACCGATCCGAGCGGCGCCTCGGGCGCGCGCATCGCCTGCGGGGTCATCGAGATCGTTCGCTAGCGCGTCACTCGCGCCAGCTCGCTCCCTCGCGCTCGAGCAGCGCGCGCTTGCGGCTGACGCCGCCGCCGTAACCGCCGAGCCCGCCGCTCTTCTCGATCACGCGATGACACGGGATCACGACGGCGGCGGGATTCTCGGCGCAGGCGCGCGCCACCGCGCGCGCGCCCCGCGGATTGCCGAGCTGCCGCGCGATCTCGGAGTACGAGCGCGTCTGTCCCATCGGGATCTGCCGGAGCGCGCCCCAGACGCGCTCCTCGAAGCGGCTGCCGCTCACGTCGAGCGGGACCTCCGCCGAATCGCAGGTGCCGTCGACGTAGTCCGCGAGCGCGCGGCTCCAGTCGCCGACGGCGCCCTCGTCCGTGCGTTCGAGCGGCGCGAAGGGGAAGGCATTCTTCAAGCGGTGCTCGAGCTCGGCCTCGCTCTGCCCGAAGCGGACGAAGCACACGCCGCGCGACGTGGCGGCGACGAGCAGGCTGCCGAGCGTGCTGGCGCGAACGCAGTACGAGAGGGCCGGAGGGCTGGCGGACTTCATCGCAGGTCCTGCGGGCGCGTGTCGCAAGGTAGCGTCGGGACGCGGCGCCGAGCCGTGGAACTGGCTGGAATCGGCGGTCGTCACCGATCCTTGCCGACAGCGGTGGCAGCCCTGCCGGGCCTTCGCGCTCGCTTATCGCTCGCGCTCGGGCTGCCGGCCTTCGCTCGGCTTCGCCTCGCTGCGCGTCGGCCGACCTGTGTCGGCCTCCTTGCGCTCCAGTTGATCCCGCACGCGCGTGAGGCCGCTCGCCATCCAGCGGCGGAAGAGCGCGACGATCGGGAGCGCGAGCGGCGCGACGAGGACGCTCGAGAGCTCGAAGCGGTAGCGCCAGGTGACGCGCGTGCCGCGCGGCGAAGGCGCGAAGCGCCACTCGCCCTCGGCGCCGCGGACGAGCCAGCCGAGCGGCGGCGCCGGCGGGCGCGTCCAGCGGTAGCGATGGCAGACGGGGCGATCGAACGCGAGCACCTCCTCCTCGACCGTCGAGCCGTCGGTCAGCTGGATGTCGCGGAGCGCACCCGGCTTCGGCTCGGCGCCGCCCTGCATCTCGGCGCGGACGATGCCCGGCAGCGGCGGCGACGCGAGGAGCACGCGCGGGAACGTCTCGCAGGCGGTGGCGAAGTCGAAGACCTCCGCCGGCGGCCTCGCGACCTCGATCTCCGCGCTCCGCTCGATCCGCACGACCGCAGTCTACCTGCTGTTTCTACAAACGAAGCCAGTGCCGAGAGCAGGAACGGCGAAGACGCCGCGATCAGACGCGCCGGCGCGGCTTCTCGCGCGCCGGACCGGCGTGGCACGTCGGTTGCTTTCCCTCCGCTCGTCGCCCGCGGTGGCGACGGAGGAGAAAAGGCCATGCTGAACTGGGCGCTCGTGTTCCTGGTCTTCGCGCTCGTCGCGGGATTCCTGGGCTTCACGGGCCTCGCGGCGACAGCGGCGGGCATCGCGAAGATCCTCTTCGTCGTGTTCCTGGTCCTGTTCCTCGTGAGCCTGGTCGCGAGCCGCGGCCCTCTGCGGTCGCCGCCGCTCTGAAGGAGTCCGACGTTCAGGGGCGTCGAGGTGCCTCGTTCATCTCCCTCCCATCCCCCAACTGAGCGAGGCACCTCCCGCTCCTGACGTCTGGACTTCTTCGCGCGTGGACGGAAGTCGCGCGCGCACGCTGTTCGCGAGTGCGGACAGCTCGGTCGCCTGCGTGATCCAGCGCGCGCGACCCGTCGGTGCGTCGGGCAGCTCGTGCGGAGGCGCGGCCCAGTAGCCCGCCGCGATCTCCGGGTGATCGGCCAGCGCCGTCAAGCGCGCGCGCAGCAGGCGAGCGTGCGGCAGCGACACCTCCGTGAGCGCGGAGAGGCACACGAGGCTCGGCGGATCCGCTGCGACGCGCTCCACCGTCTCGCTGACCAGCGCTTGCTCCGAGGCGACCTCCGTTGCCGCGCCGCGCCGCGAGAGCAGCAGCGCGAGCCAGCGCGCGGCCGAGGCGTCGGCCGAGCTGTGCGCGGGGACGAGCAGGGCGCGCACGCCGCTGAGCTCATTGCTGAAGTCGCCCTCGCGCTTCTCGAGGAGCTCCTCCAGAACTTCGCCGAGACGCTGGCGCACGTCGGCGCTGCGCTCGGCCGAGACGAGCTCGCGCTCCTCGTCCTCGGCCAGGCGCCGCAGCGCGGGCAGCACCAGCCGGTCCGAGACCTCCTCCAGGCTCACGCCCTCGGCCGCCTCGCGCAGCACGTCCTCGGCCTCGTCGAGATCGAGGGCCAGCAGGCGTTGGTAGAAGCGGATCTCGGCCGCGAGCGCGGGCTGATCGCCCAGCATCACGGAGACGAATTCGAGCGAGCGCACGTAGCGCCCCGCGACGACGAGGCACACGGTGAGCGGCGTCGCGAGGATCAGCCCCGGGATCCCCCAGAGCCACGTCCAGAAGAAGGCCGAGAAGATGACGCCGAACGGCGACAGGCCGGTGCGCGTCCCGTAGAGCCACGGCTCGAGCGCGTTGTTGCTGATGAGCTCCATCGTGGCGAACAGGCCCGCGGTCATGGCCGTCGACTGCCAGTCCGGGAACGCGGCGATCGAGAGGGTGATCGGCAGCGCCGCGGCGATCGTCGGGCCGAAGTAGGGCAGGAAGCGCAGGACGGCCGACAACGTGCCCCAGACGACCGCGCCGGGAAGCCCGATCCACAGGAGGCCCGCCGTCACGCCGACGCCGTGCATCGCGCACAGCAGCGACTGCGTGCCGAGGTAACGCATGACGCGTCGCTCGGCGTCCTCGAGCGCGCGCGTGGTGAGGCTGATGTCGCGCCCGCCCGTGAGCCAGATCAGGCGATCGCGCAGCTCCTCGCGCTCGAGCAGCATGAAGAGCGCGAGCACGGCGACGACGCCCACCATCGCCAGCGGGTCCATCACCGAGGTCAGCACGCCGCTCACACTGCCGACGACGCTCGGAGGCTCGACGACCTCCACCTTCGCGGCCGGCTTCTCCCCGCCCGGCGGCACGATCTCGCGCTGGAGATCGCTGATCGACGCCGCGGCGCCGTCGAGCGAGCGCAGTGGACCCCGCAGCGCCTGGATCTTGCCGCGCAGGTTCGTGCGATAGGTCGGGAGCTCGGACGCGAGCTCCGCGGTCTGGCTCGCGACCAGCCAGCCGAGGGCGGCGAGGAGCGAGCCGATCAGCAAGGTGACGGCGATGGCCGATGCCAGGCGCCCGATCCCGATGCGCTCGATCCGCAGCACGAGCGGCGAGAGGACGAAGCTCAGCAGGAGCGCCAGCGCGATCGGCATCAGCAACGGACGCCCGAAGTAGAGCGTCGCGGTCACGAGTACGAGCGCGCCGAGCGTCGGGAGTCCGTTGCGAAGCGTGAATCGCATGTTCGGTGGGGCCCGAGGGAGCAATCGACGTGCCAGCGATCCTTACAACGCGAGGGAAGAATCTACACGCGCCGCGCGCCCGGCTCGCGCTCGCTGCGCAGGAGATGGAATCGGACGGTGGCATGGGAGTTGCTCGAGCGTTCCGTCGGACGGCGAGAGATCCAACCGAGAACCGGGCAACCGGAGGAGTCACCGTGGACTTCGAATTGAAACCCCTGCCGTACGCAGATTCCGCCCTGGAGCCGCACATCGGGCGCGGGACCCTGACGCTCCATCACGGCAAGCATCACGCGGGCTACCTCGCGAAGCTGAAGGATCTGATCGGCGGCACGCCGGCGGCCGAGGAAGATCTCGAGACGATCATCCTCGACGCGGACGGCCCGGTGTTCGACAACGCCGCACAGGTCTGGAACCACGACTTCTACTGGAAGTCGATGAAGCCGGACGGCGGCGGCGAGCCGAGCGGGCGCTTCAGCCTCGCGCTCGAGCGCGACTTCGGCAGCTTCGAAGGCTTCCGCCGCACCTTCCTCGAGGCCGGCGAGCATCACTTCGGCTCCGGCTGGCTGTGGCTGGTGCACTACGAGGACCGCCTGCGCGTGCTGACGACGTCGGATGCGGACCTGCCGATGGTCTACCAGGCCACGGCGCTCGTAACGGCGGATCTGTGGGAGCACGCGTACTACCTCGACTACCACAACGAGCGCGCGAGATATCTGGAGGCGTTCGTCGATCAACTGATCGACTGGGACTTCGCGGCGGCGAACTGGAACGAGGTCGCGCAGAAGGCGCCGCGCAGCCGCAACGCGCGGGTCCAGCGCCTCGTCGCGAGTCACAAGGCCTCGTGACGTAGCGGTCGGCGCGCGTCGGGAGTCCCATGGAAGGCGCGCTGCGCAGCACGCTCGTACCGAGCCCGTTCGCGCTTCGCGCGCGGCGCGTGGCGCGGCCGGGCCGCAACTGCTGGCGCCTCGCCGCGGCCGACCGCGTCGCGTTCCTCGTCGATGCCGCGTCCTACTTCGGCGCGCTCGCCGCCGCGCTCGAGCGGGCGGAGCGCTCCGTCTTCATCCTCGGCTGGGACATCCACAGCCGCGTGCGCCTCGACGCCCGCGTCGCGCGCGGCACGGAGATCGGCGCGCTGCTCTTCGATCTCGTGCGGCGGCGCCCCGAGCTGCGCGTCCACGTGCTCGACTGGGATTTCTCCTTCCTGCTGATGGGGACCCGGGAGCTCTTCCCGTGGCTGCGGCTCGATCTCGGCGCCGCGCGCCGCCTGCGCTTCCTGCTCGACAGCCGCCATCCCGTCGGCGGCTGCCATCACCAGAAGCTCGTCGTGATCGACGACGCGCTCGCGTTCGTCGGCGGCATCGACATCACCGCGAACCGCTGGGACACGCCGGAGCATCGGCTCGAAGACGCGCGACGCAAGAATCCATGGGGTCGGCGCTACGCGCCCTACCACGACGTCCAGGCCGCCGTCGACGGCGAGGCCGCGCGCTGTCTCGGCGAGCTCGCGCGGGAGCGCTGGCGCCGCGCGGGCGGCTCGCTCGAGCCCGACGACGCCGAGCCGCGCGAGCCGGAGCGCGACGTCTGGCCGCAGACCTTGCGCACGGATCTGCATGCCGTGCAGGTCGCGATCGCGCGCAGCGAGCCCGCGTACGACGGCCGTCCCGGCGTGCGCGAGATCGAGCGCCTGTATCTCGACGCGATCGCCGCGGCGCGTCGCTCGATCTATCTCGAGAACCAGTATCTGTCGTCGCGTTCGATCGGCGACGCGCTCTGCGCGAGCCTCGCCGCGCGCCGCGGTCCCGAGATCGCGATCGTCTCACCGCGCGTCTGCGCGGGCTGGCTCGAGGAAGGAACGGTGGGTCTGCTGCGCCGTCGCCTCGCGGGACGCCTGCGCGCAGCGAATCGCTACGGGCGATTGCGGCTGCTGTATCCGCGGCTCCCGGGCGACCGCGCGTCCCTGCACGTCCACTCGAAGCTGATGATCGCCGACGCGCAGAGCGTGCGGGTCGGCTCGGCGAACCTCAGCAACCGCTCGATGGGACTCGACACCGAGTGCGACATCTCCATCGAGGCGGCCGGCGATCCCGCGGCCGCCGCCGGCATTCGCGCGTTCCGCGATCGCCTGCTCGCCGAGCATCTCGGCGTCGCGCCGGCGCAGGTCGCGCACGCGATGCGCGCGACGTCCGATGGTCTCTTCGCGGCGCTCGATCGGCTGGGCGGCCGCGAGCGCACCCTGGCGCCGCTCGAGACGAGCTTGCCTGCGTGGGTCGACCGGATCGTCCCGAGCTCCATGGGTGACCCGGAAAGCCCCTTCACGTCGCTGCGCGCGCTCGAGACGTACTCGCCGGACCTGCTGCGTGATCCGCACCGCCGCACGCTCGTTCCGCTCCTGCTCGCAGGCGCCGCGTTGGCATTTCTGGCGCGGCGCTGGCTCCGTCGGAGCGCGAATGTGCAAAGCGATTGAAAAGGCTTCCCCGTCCCGCCCGAATTCGGGGCGCGCCGACGCAGTGAGCCCGGCCCGGATCCTGCAATCGCGAAAATGCAGGGGGATCGTGGAGGTCCTCGTGGCTCAGCACAGCATGACCGCCCTGCACGTCCACGCCGGGGAGCCGAGCCTCACGCAGACGCTCGACCTGGCGCAGCGCGTGGCGATCGACCGCCTGCGCATCTTCCAGCTCGATCTCGAGGAGCGCGCGCGCGGCGCGCTGCGGCGCTCGACGTGGATCGGTGTCGGAATCCTCTGCCTGCTGGCGGCGTGGGTGGGCCTGCTCGGCGCCGCGGTCTTCGCCCTCGCGGAGCGGATTCCGCTCTCCATGAGCTTCCTGCTGGTGGCGGCGTCTCAGCTCATGATCGGCGCGGGCGCGATCCTCTGGGGTCGCCGCCAACAGGCGCGCGCGTGAGCGCGTCGCGCGATCTGCTGGAGGCGCGTCTCGAGCGCGATCAACGCGAGCTCGCCGCCGTGATCGGCGGTCTGCGCGAGCGCGTGCGCACGGAGCTCGATCCGCGCCGGCGCATCGAGTCGCGGCCGGCAACGTGGCTCCTCGGCGCCGCTCTGCTCGGCTTGTGGCTCGGGATGCGTCGATGAAGCGTGGGAAGGGAAGCCATTCATCACGGAACGGAGGGCGAAACCATGACAAGCATGGTGCAGGAGATGGTGGAAAGCGTCACAAGTCTGGATCGGCCCAGGATCGAGAAGCAGCTCGCGCGGGCGCGCGCGCGCTTCGACGACCTCGACGTTCAGGTGCGCAAGCTGGTCCAGGAACGTCCGGTGGCCGCGGTGGGAGCCGCTCTGTTGTTCGGCTACGCGCTCGGCCGCCTTCTTCTGCGCCGGCGCTAGGAGGCTCCATGGACGCGGAATCCATCTACGGCGAGGTGACCGAGCAGCTGCGCCTGCGTCCCTACGCGACGCTCGCAGGGCTCGTCGGCCTCGGCTGGATCCTCGGGCGGAGCGTGCCGCTACGCGCCCTCGTCGCCGTGGCGGGCGTCGGCGCCCGCGCGGCGGTCGCGACGGCGGTGGAGCGGAACGTGCGAGATCGCATCCGCTCCCGCTGACTGGCTTGTCGGATCCTCGGGCCCCGCGCAGCTCATCCCCTCAGGGGAATCAAGGCATGCTCCTTGCTCACCAACGTGAGCGTCGCCACAGCTCCATCTGGGGCGACGCGGTAGCAGATCGCGCACCCGCCACGAGGAAGATTGCAGAGTTTACAATCCGTCGACGTGCCGGATGGACGAGGACGCAGCGTTCCCGCAGCAGCGCGAGGGTCTGCCCAGTCACTCGGACCCGCCGCGACGGCCATCATTCTGCTGCTCGGAGGCGTCATCTCCGTCCTCGGCTGGATGGTCATGCGCCGTCAGCTGGAGGTCGAGATGGGCCAGCAGACGGCGCTCTACGCGAGCACGCTCGCAGACGTCGTCGAATCGCACGTCGGCGGGCTGTATGCGGCGCTCCACCGGCGCGCCGAGCTCTGGAGCGATCAGCGCCAGCCGGCCGAGTTCTGGCAGCCGTCCGTCGAGCTCTTCCTGCGCGAGAACCCCGCGCTGCTCGCGATCTCCCACTCGGATCCGAGCCGTCCCCCGCTCGGCTCCGAGGACGGCATCCGGCTCCTGCACGACATGATGCCGACGATCCATCAGAGCGCGGCCGACGCCGAGGGCGACTTCACGGTCGGCCCGGTGCTGGTGGACGGCCGGCCCCTGTTCGGACTGCGCGTGCGCACCGAGCTCGCGAATCCGCCCGCCGAGATCTTCGCGGCATTCGATCCCGGCATCGCGCTGAAGGCGCTGCTCGACGAACGCGCGCTCGGCTATGGCCTGCGCGTCAGCGTCGGCGACCAGGAGATCTACCGCCGCGTCCCGCCCGACGCGGAGATGATGCTCGACCTCACGTACAGCGATTCCGCCGCGCTCGGCGTCGGCCAGAGCTGGACGCTCTCCGCCTGGCCGACGTCGACCACCGTGCTCGGCTTCTACGACCAGGGCCCGCTGCTCGTGCTCGCCGCGGGCCTCGCCGCGTCCGCGCTGATCGCGCTCTCCGTCCACTACGGCACGCTCGCGTGGCGGCGCGCCGACGCGCTGCGCGCGGCGAACCTCGAGCTCGAGCGCCAGATCGAGGAGACGCGCCGCGGGCGCGGCGATCTCGAGGCGCTCTCCTCCGAGCTCGAGGCGCGCGTCGACCAGCGGACCTCGGAGCTGAACGAGACGATCGTCGAGCTCGAGATGTTCAACTACTCCGTGTCGCACGACCTGCGCGGGCCCCTCGGCGCCGTCATCAACTTCGCGGCGATCCTGCGCGAGGACTACGAGAGCCGTCTCGACGCGCAGGGAAAGGACATCCTCTCGCGCATCGTGCACAGCGCCTCCGCGGCGGTCTCGATGATGGACGCGCTGCTCGCCTACTCGCGCAGCGGCCGCAGCGAGCTGCACAAGATGCCGCTCGACATGACGGCGCTCGTGCAAGAGGTGGTCGGCGAGTTCGTCGCCGCGACGCCGTCGCTCGCCGGCGCGATCAAGGTGGGCGACCTGCCCGACGCCGTCGCCGACGAGAGCATGATGCGCTTCGTCTTCACGAACCTGATCTCGAACGCATGCAAGTTCGCGCGCGAGGGCGAATCGCCGGCAGTCGAGGTCGGCGGCAGCGTGGCCGCGCAGACCGCCACCTACTACGTGCGCGACGAGGGCGTCGGCTTCGACATGCGCTTCTCGGAGAAGCTCTTCCGCGTCTTCGAGCGGCTGCACAGCGCCGATGCCTATCCGGGTCACGGCGTCGGCCTGGCCATCGTCGCCCGCATGGTGCGCAGGCACGGCGGGCGCGTGTGGGCGCAGGGCGCCGTGGGCAAGGGCGCGACGTTCTATTTCACGATTCCCGTTCTCGAAGATGGTGGTAGCAGTGATGGAAGAGCGTAGAGCTGAAGTTCTGCTGGTCGAGGACGATTCCAACGACGTCGCCGTGGCGCTGCGCGCGCTGCAGCGGCACTCGCTCGGAGCGCGGGTGAAGGTCCTGCGCGACGGCGCCGAGCTGCTCGACTACCTCGAGCAGAGCTCGCGCAACAACCCGCCGAAGCTGATCCTGCTCGATCTCAAGATGCCGCGGCTGGACGGCCGCGCCGCGCTGCGCGAGCTGCGCACGCGCGAGACGACGCGCCACGTGCCCATCGTCGTCGTGAGCTCGTCGAGTCAGCAGAGCGACGTGCGCGACTGCTACGAGCTCGGTGCCAACAGCTTCGTCGTGAAGCAATTCGATCCCTACGCGCCGGGCGAGTACCTGGTGAGCACCGTCAGGTACTGGCTCGACATGAACGAAGTGGCGCACTGAATCGGAAGGGAGGATTGGAAATGCGTTCTCTCAGCGCAGTGATCGTCGACGACGATCCGGATTTCCGGCTCAGCCTGGACATGCTCGTGCAGCGCGAGGGCTGGAAGACGCGATCCGCGGGCTCCGTCGCCGAGGCGCGGGAGCTGCTCCTGGCCGAGGGAACCCCGGACATCTTCCTGGTGGACCTCTCGTTGCCCGACGGCGACGGCCTCGCGTGGATCCGCGAGGAGCCGTCCGCGGCGGGCGCCGAGGTGATCGTCATCACCGGCAGCACGAGCGTGGAGTCGGCCGTGCAGGCCCTCCAGAACGGCGCGCTCGACTACCTCACCAAGCCCATCGACCGCGCGCGGCTGCGCACCGCGCTGATGAACGTCGGGCGGACGCGCGCGTTGAAGGAAGAGGTCGGGAGCCTGCGCAGCGAGCTGCGCGAGCTCGGGCGCTTCGGCTCGATGGTGGGACGCTCGGCGCCGATGCTGCAGGTGTACGACCTGGTCGCGCGCGTCGCGCCGCTCGACGCGACGGTGCTGATCGTCGGCGAGAGCGGCACGGGCAAGGAGCTCGTCGCCGAGACGATCCACCGCCTCTCGCCGCGCAAGAACGCCATGCTGCTGCCGGTCAACTGCGGCGCCGTCTCGCCCACCTTGATCGAGAGCGAGCTCTTCGGTCACGAGCGCGGCAGCTTCACGGGCGCCGACAAGCAGCGGAAGGGCTACTTCGAGCGCGCGAACGGCGGGACGCTGTTCCTCGACGAGGTGACCGAGATGCCGGCCGAGGCGCAGGTGAAGCTCCTGCGCGTCCTCGAGACGGGCACGCTCGTGCGCGTCGGCGGCACCGAGCCGATCCGCGTCGACGTGCGCGTGGTGGCCGCCACCAACCGCAACCCCGAGGAGGCCGTGAAGTCCGGCAAGCTGCGCGAGGATCTCTACTACCGGCTGAACGTCTTCCCGATCTCGCTGCCGCCGCTGCGGGACCGCGAGGGCGACATCGAGCTCCTCGCGGAGCACTTCCTCCAGCAGCTGAACCGCGACAACGGCGCCGTCAAGCGCTGGAGCCGCGCGGCGCTCGAGCGCATGCGGCGCAGCGCGTGGTCGGGGAACGTGCGCGAGCTGTGGAACGTCGTGCAGCGCGCGCACATTCTCGGCAAGGAGGAGATCGGCCCCGAAGTGCTGCCGCTCCCGCCGGATGCGCCCGTCGAGCGCGCCGGCACGCCGACCCTGGAGGTGCGCGTCGGCAGCGCGATCTCCGACGTCGAGCAGCAGCTGATCCTGGCGACGCTCGAGCTGACGGGCGGCGACAAGAAGAAGAGCGCCGAGATCCTCGGCATCAGCCTGAAGACCCTGTACAACCGGCTCAGCGTCTACGCTGCCGCGCGTCGCGGCGCCGCGTCCTCCGAGCAGGCGTCGCGAGCCCCGAACTGAGCGGCACGAGCGGCAGTCGAGGAACTGAGCGGCACGAACGGCAGTTGAGGCGCCCCGCCGGACCGGGATATTTCGGCGGGGCGCCTCGAGCCGATCCTCAGACGGAGGATCGGCTGCTGCTGCTCTGGCGGGTCGCGCTCTGTGAGCCCTGGGACTCCTTGCCCATCGGGCGGGAGCCTTCGTCTTCGACGCGCAGGCGGTTGTGCACCTGGCTCACGCCGGAGACGGATTCGGCGCAGTCCTCGGCGAGCCGCTTCATGCGGCGCTCGTTGACGGTGCCCTCGAGCGTGATCTCGCCGTCCTTCACGGTCACCTGGATCTCCGACGCGTCGACGTGCGGATCGGAAGTCAGGCGGTCGCACACCTCTTCCTGGATGCGCTGGTCCGAGCGCCGGTAGTTCTTGGGACCCCGGCCGGCGAACTGGCCGCGCTGCTCGCCGAAGCGGCCGCTCTCGCCGTAGTAGCCGCCGCCCTCGCCCCAGCCGAAGCGTCCGGAACGCTCCTCTCGCCGAGGCTGCTGCTGCCATTCGTTCCGGAAGTCCTGGCGCGGAGTCTCGTAGCGGCGATACGACTGCCGTCCCTCGTCGGAGCCGAAGCGTCGGGGCTGCTCCCAGTCCTCGAACTGCCCGCGCTCCCAGCGGCCGCCGAACGGGCGGTCCTCGTTCTCGAAGCTCTCGCTGTGATCCCGGCGGAAGCGCTGACCTTCTCGCTCGCCGCGCGAACGGAAATCGCGCTCCTCCTCCTCACGGCGCCGCCGCTCGGCGTCGCGGTCGTAGGAGGAACCCTCGTTCTGATTGCGATAGGGCGGATAGGACATCCTCGTCTCCTGGTTATCGGATCCGCATCCCGACTGATTCGTTCCTAACGGTTGGCCTTCTGGCGCAGCCGTCCCCGGGCGCTCCGCAGCGCGCCGCGGGTCTGGATCTCGTCGTCGTCGAGGAGCCGCCCCGCCCCGCGCTGGACCGCGCCGGCGGTCTCCTCGAGCTTTCCCTTGGCGCGCTCGCGCGCCTTCGCGGATTCCTTCTCGCCGCGGCCCTCGAGCTCGCGCGCGCGCCCGCGCGCGGCCATCCGCTCGCTGCCGACGGCGCGGCCGACCTTGCGCTCGAGCTTGCCGCCGAGCTCCTTCGCGGCGCCCTTGCTTCGCCGGGTTGCGTTGCCCATCAGACGGGCCTCCGACCCTGGATGATGTTGATCGCCACGACGGCGAGCGCGATCACCAGAAGAATGTGGATGAAGCCGCCCATCGTGTACGAGCTGACCATTCCGAGAACCCAGAGGACCAAAAGGATCACGAAGATCGTCCACAACATGCGTTCACCCTCCTGATTGGCGCGCCGAGCGCGCGAAGAAGCAGCGATAGGCGATGGCGAGGATCGCCGAGAACGCCAGGCTGCTCGCGGTCAGCTCCCGCGTGACGCTTGCTGCGGCCACGGGGAGATCCGTCAGACACAAGCCGCCGGCCGCGAAGCCGAGCAGCAGAAACGCGAGGGAAGCGAACAGCATTCGGCCAACCTCCTCGAGATTTCCCCCTCCGGTCTTCTTGCGTCATCGCGAAGAGAGGGAGCAAGGCGTGTGCCATGCGCGGCAGCGCGCGACACGCGCGCGCAGCGCGGCTCGCGCGTCGCGGGGCTCGGCGGTTCATGTGCGTTCGTACATTCTCTCTCCCATACGCACACGCGTGCGTCTCTCGCGTCCTCCGCGCGTCGCGCGCCTCCCCGAGCCGCTGGCACGTCACTTGCTCTCTCGTGGCCTCGAACTCCGAAGGAGGAGCGAAGCCATGCGCTTGCATCTGCAGCTTCATCACTTGGCGAAGGCGGCCCTCGTCGTCCCGCTCGCGCTCGCGCTTGCGGGCCCCGCGCTCGCGGCACCCACTCCGGATGCCTGGGTGACGACGAAGGTCAAGATGTCTCTCTTGACCGACGCGGACGTGCACGCGATGAACGTGAACGTCGACACCGTCGACGGACGCGTCACCCTGCACGGCAGCGTCCCCACGGCGGCCGAGAAGGCCAAGGCCGAGCAGGTCGCGCGCGGCATCGACGGCGTGCGCGAGGTTCGGAACCTGCTCCAGGTGGTGCCGTCCAAGGCAAAGGAGCAGGCCAAGGTCTCCGACGAGCAGCTGAAGGAGCGGGTCTCCGCGGCGCTGAAGAAGGACCGCGTCCTCGAGGACAGCAGCATCGGCGTGCAGTCGGTGAACGGCGGCGTGGTGCTCCTCTCCGGCAAGGCGAAGACCCTGACCGACGCCTACGAGGCCGTGGAAGTGGCCTCGCGGGTCGAGGGCGTGAAGCGCGTCGCCAGCGAGATCAAGAGTCCCGACGAGCTCGGTGACGCCGAGCTGTGGCGCGACGGCGATTTCGACAAGGCGGATCAGCTGCAGTCGAGCGCGAGGGACCGCTGGATCACGACAGCCACGAAGATGCGGCTGATGGCGAACACGGAGACGCCCGCGTTCGACATCAACGTCGACACGCGCGGCGGCGTCGTGACCCTGTTCGGGTCCGTGGATTCCGCCAAGGCGCGCGACCAGGCCGCGATGGAGGCCCGCAAGGTTTCCGGCGTGAAGCAGGTCGTGAACGACATCCAGGTCGTCCCGGCGAGCCAGGCCAAGGCCGTCGACCAGCAGGACGACCAGATCGAGTCGTCGATCGAGAAGCGCATCGGCGAGCAGGCTGCGCTGTCCGACAGCGACATCCACGTCGAGGTCGAGGCGGGTGTGGCGCGCCTCACCGGCACCGTGAAGAGCCGCAGCGACCAGGTGACGGCACTCACCGTGGCTCGCGCGACTCCGGGCGTGCAGCGCGTGATCGACGACCTCAGGCTCGCCTCGTCACCCGTGAGCGCGCGCTAGACGCGAGGCCTTCGAGAGACAGGGGTGAGCCAGGGCCCGGGAGACTTCGCGTCTCCCGGGCCTTCCTGCATTCGAGAAACGGGGGAGGGTGTATGCTGCCCGCGGGCCCATGCCGATCCTCTACGAAGTCGACCAGGCTCGCGGGTTGATTCGCACGCGCTGCGTGGGCGCCGTGTCGCTCGACGAGGTGCTCGCGCACTTCAAGGAGCTGAGAACGGAGCCCGGTCTCCCCGAGCGCGTGAGCGTCCTGCTCGATCTCTCGGCGCTCGCGAGCGCCCCCGAGCGCGATCAGCTGCGGGCGGTGGTGGCGGAGATGAAGGAGCTCGGTTCGGAGCTGCGCTGGGGCGTACTCGCGATCGTCGCGAAGACGGACCTGCTCTTCGGCATGAGCCGCATCCTCGGCGTCTTCGTCGAGGACAGCTTCTCGAACACCGGCGTTTTCCGGCAGCCGGCCGAGGCCGAGCGCTGGCTCGACGCGCAGCTCGGCGGCCGCTGAAGCGCTGCTAACTTCGGCCGCCGAGGAGGCAGTCCGTGGCCGAGCTCGCCGACGTCACCGATGGAAGCTTCGCGCGCGAGGTGCTCGAATCGCCGCTTCCCGTGCTGGTCGACTTCTGGGGCGACCACTGCGCGGCCTGCCGGCAGATCTCGCCCGTGCTGCGCGATCTCGCGGCCGAGTACGCGGGCCGCGTGCGCATCGTGAAGATGCACGCGGCGGAGAACCCGTCGTCCGCCGGCCGCTTCGGCGTCCGCGCGATGCCGACGGTGCTCGTGTTCTCGCGCGGACAGGTGGTCGGCCAGCTCGTCGGCGCGCGGCCGAAGGCCGCCTTCGTCGAGGCGATCGAGAAGGTCGTCTGAGGAGCGGCTCGTGATCACCGGGAGCTGCCAGTGCGGCGCGGTGCGGATCCGGGTCGACGGGAAGCTCGGGCCGCTCGTCTACTGCCACTGCGCGCAGTGCCGCCGCGCAAACGGCAGCGCCTTCGCGGCCAACGCGAACGTGCGCGCGCGCTATCTCCAGCTCGAGGGACGGGACGCCATCCGCGAGTACGAGTCGTCGCCGGGGAAGTTCCGCGCGTTCTGCTCGCGCTGCGGCTCGCCGGTCTACAGCCGCACGAGCTCGGATCCCGACACGTTCCGGCTGCGCCTCGGCCTGCTCGACGGCGATCCCGGCCGCCGCTCGGTGGCGCATGCGTTCGTCGGCTCGAAGGCGGAGTGGTTCGAGCTGCCCGACGACGGTCTGCCGCGCTACGACGCCTGGATCGTTCCGCCCGAGGCGCCGAAGGATTCCGCGTGAGCGACGTCGGCCGCCTGCTCGAGATCATGGCGCGGCTGCGCAGTCCGCAGGGCGGCTGCCCCTGGGACCTCGAGCAGGACTTCGCCTCGATCGCGCCCTACACCATCGAGGAGGCGTACGAGGTCGAAGACGCGATCCGCCGCGGCGATCTCGCCGCGCTGCGCGACGAGCTCGGCGACCTGCTGCTCCAGGTCGTGTTCCACGCGCAGATGGCGCGCGAGTCCGGCCACTTCGATTTCGGCGACGTGGTCGAGTCGATCTGCGACAAGCTGGTGCGCCGCCATCCGCACGTGTTCGGCGACGCGCAGGTCGAGACCGCGCAGGCTCAGACCGACGCGTGGGAGCGCCAGAAGGCGGCCGAGCGCGCGGCGAAGGGCGAGCGCAGCGCGATGGACGGCGTTCCGCTCGCGCTGCCCGCGCTGCTGCGCGCGCGCAAGCTCGTCGCGCGCGCCGCGCGCGCGGGGCTCGCGACGGACGCGGCGCCGGGCGAGGGAGCGCCGACGCCGCAGCAGATCGGCGAGATGCTCTTCGCCGCGGCGGAGCTCGCGGAGCGCTCCGGCGTCGATCCGGAGCAGGCGCTGCGCGACGCGAACGCGGCCTACGAGGCGCGCATGCGCGCGCGCGAGGCGCGCCGCTCCTGATCGTGCCTAGGCCTGGATCTTCTGGAGGCGATCCACCGCGTCGACGTACTCCTCGACGAGGTCGTAGATCACCTCGCGCACCGGCCGCTGATCGTTCATCGCGCCGACGATCTGTCCCACGGGATTGAAGGCCACGCGCTGCGCCGCCTTTGGATAGCGGTGCACGCGGCTCATCGCCTCGGCGACGAGCATGCCCTGGAGCGGCATGCCGAGGTACTTCGGCGCGCCCTCCTTCTCCCACGCCTCGGTCCAGTCGTTGCGCAGCATGCGCGCGGGCTTGCCCGTCCACGAGCGCGAGCGCACGGTGTCCTTGCTGGTGGCCTGGAAGTACGACTCGAGCTGCTGCGGCGACGCCTCGGCTTCCTCGACGGAGAGCCAGATCGATCCGGTCCACACGCCCTGCGCGCCCATCGCGAGCGCCGCCGCGATCTGGCGCCCGCGCCCGATGCCGCCCGCGGCGAGCACCGGCACCGGCGCCACCGCGTCGATCACCTCGGGCCACAGCACCATCGAGCCGATCTCGCCGGTGTGGCCGCCGCCCTCGGTGCCCTGCGCGATGATGATGTCGACGCCCGCGGCGACGTGCTTCCGGCCCTGGTAGGCGCTCCCGCACAGCGCGGCCACGAGGCGGCCGCTCTTGTGGATCTGCTCGATCACCTCCGGCGGCGGCGTGCCGAGCGCGTTCGCGACGAGCTTCACCTTCTCGTGTCGCAGCGAGACGTCGACCTGCGGCGTCGCGGTGGCCTGCGTCCAGCCGAGCAGCTCCTGGCGGCGCGGCTCGTCGGAGGGCAGCTCGGGCACGCCGTGATCCGCGAGGATCTTCGCGCAGAACTCCCGGTGCTGGAGCGGGATCATCTTCTTCAGCTCCTGCTCGAGCTTGGCGGGATCCATCTCGCCCATGCCCTCGTACTTGCCGGGGATCACGATGTCGACGCCGTAGGGCTTGTCGCCGACGTGCTCGTCGATCCACTTGAGCTCGATCTCGAGCTGCTCGGGCGAGAAGCCGACGGCGCCGAGGACGCCGAAGCCGCCGGCCTGCGAGACCGCGGCCACGACGTCGCGGCAGTGGGTGAAGGCGAAGATCGGGAACTCGATCCCGAGGCGGTCGCAGAGGGGGGTCTTCATGCGGGAAACCTCCAGAAGGTCGGGTGCATCCTAATTTCTGCCGGGCCTTCGCGCTCGCTACTCGCTCGCGCTTGGGCATTCCGGCCTTCGCTCGGCTGCGCCTCGCTGCGCGTCGGCCGCCTGTAGGCGGCCTCCTTGCGGCGGTGCGCTGTCCGGGCGCCGCGATCTATGCTGGTAGTAAGGAGGAGACGATCATGGCGTTCTTCTCGAGCAAGCTGCGCATGCCGACGCGCGAAGAGGCGCTGCCGGGGCGCGCGCAGCGCATGCCGGTTCCGGCGAAGCACGCAGTCCTGGGCCATCCGATCGCGCCGCCGTTCCCCGAAGGCCTCGAGCGCGCCGTCTTCGGCATGGGCTGCTTCTGGGGCGCGGAGAAGAAGTTCTGGCAGGCGCCGGGCGTCTACACGACGGCCGTCGGCTACGCGGGCGGCCTGACGCCGAATCCCAGCTACGAAGAGGTCTGCAGCGGCCGCACGGGACACAACGAAGTGGTGCTCGCCGTCTTCGACCCGCGCGCCACCTCGTACGCCGAGATGCTGCGCATCTTCTGGGAGAGCCACGACCCGACCCAGGGGATGCGCCAGGGCAACGACGTCGGCACGCAGTACCGCTCCGGCATCTACGTGCACTCCGCCGATCAGCGGCGCGCGGCGGAGGCGTCGCGCGAGGCCTACGCGAAGAAGCTGCGCGAGGCCGGCTACGGCGAGGTCACCACCGAGATCCTGGATGCCCCGGAGTTCTTCTACGCGGAGGACTACCACCAGCAGTACCTGGCCAAGAACCCGCACGGCTATTGCGGGCTCGGCGGCACGGGCATCACCTGCCCGATCGGAGTGGGGGGTTAGGGACGTCTCCAGACCTCGCGCGTCGCGATGTTCGCATGCGCGGAGGCCACTGTTCGACTTCGCTCGGCTACGCCTCGCTGCGCGCTTCGCTTGCGCGAGCGAGAGCTAGGCCGCGCGGCTCGAGCTCTTGCGACCGGGGCGGAAGCGCACGCGCATCTCCTTCACCCCGTTGATGAAGTTCGAGCGCAGCCGGCGCGGGGCGTCGGTCATCTCCATGCGGTCGATGCGCGCCGCGATGCCGCGGAAGATCTCCTGCAGCTCCATGCGCGCGAGGTTGGCGCCGAGGCAGTAGTGCTCGCCGTAGCCGAA
>DASUFZ010000184.1:0-2285 GCA_036274295.1 Myxococcota bacterium | reverse complement strand
GAACAGCTCGTAGTCGGCGAGCGCGCCGCAGATCGGCAGCGCGGCGTCGTAGGTATTCGGATACTGCTCGATCGCGACCGCGGTGATGTGGCCGCCCATCGAGGCGCCGGTGAGATACACCCGGCTCGGGTTGCCGATGAGGCCCGCGAAGCGGCGCGTCAGGGTGTGCGTATCGTGCACGCCGTTCCAGATGTCGTAGTCGTTGCGGCCGTAGCTCGACGCCGCCCACGCGTAGCCCATGGGGATCAGCAGCGCGCGCAGCGGGTGGTTGTCCACCGTCAGCTCGAGGCCGGTGCCGCGGAAGCCGTGGGCCCACACGACCAGCTCGCCGTTCCAGTTGTTCGGCACCTCGATGCGGTAGCCGGCGCCTCCGATCACGCCCCAGTACGCCGTCGCGCCCGGCAACGCGGTGAACGGAAGCTTGGCTTCGTCGACGAAGTACTCCGGCGGCTTGTCGGCGGAGACGGAGCTCGCGAAGGACATCGCGATCAACGACGTCAGGATCATCGTGCAGCGCATCGAGCGCATCGCAGTTTCCTCCTCGCGGTGGGGGTCGAGGAGCGCACCGCGCTCTCCTCGATGGGATCGAGTCGGTTGCGCTGTCCACCCTACGCGCGAACGGAAGACGCGGTCAATCCGCGGTAGGCTGTTTCGGCGCCCGAACGAGGTGAACCATGGCCACCGCAGAGACCCTGTCGCCGTCTCCGTTCGCCGACCCCGCGTTCTTCGACGATCCCTATCCCTTCATCCATCGCCTGCGCCGCGAGGATCCCGTCCACCTGACGCCCTTCGGCTTCTGGTTCGTGACGCGCCACGACGACGTGAAGCGCCTGTTCAACGATCCGGAGAACTGCACGCCCGACCGCCGCGCCTGGCAGTTCTGGCAGCCGCGCACGCCGGGGACGTTCGTCGCGTGGGTGGAGGAGCACGGCTTCTTCTCCGCGACGCCGCAGGAGCACGCGCGCCTGCGCAAGCTCTTCTCCGCCGCGCTGACACCGCGCGCGGTCAAGCGCTACGAGGCGCAGGTGCGCGAGGTGGTCGAGCGCTTCGCGGCGCCGCTGCGCGGGAGGCGCGGCAAGGTCGACCTGATGGCGGCGTTCTGCAACCCGATCCCGAACGCGGTCATCAGCCGCATCACGGGCGTGCCGCCGGGCGCGGACGAGGTGCGCTTCCGCCAGGTCGCGCAGGACACGATCCGCGGGCTGTTCGGCTTCGACGACGAGGAGCGCAAGCAGGGCGAGCGCGCCTTCACCGAGATCGCCGACTGGGTGCGCGAGATGGCGAAGCAGCGCCGCGCGTCGCTCGGCGAGGACCTGATCTCGGATCTCGTGCGCGCGCAGGATCGCGGCGACCGCCTCTCCGACGACGAGATCGCCATGACGATCGCCGCGCTGATCGGCGCCGGCAGCGAGACCACCGCCGTCGGCGGCATGATCACCGCGATCACCCTGTGCGAGGAGCCGGAGCAGGCGCAGCGCGTGCGCGCCGACCGCTCGCTGATCCCCAACGCCGTGACCGAGATCCTGCGCCACGGCTTCGGCCACGCCGGCGGCCTGCCGCGCTATGCGCTGCGCGATTTCGAGATCCGCGGCAAGCAGATCCGCAAGGGCCAGATGCTGATGCTCTCGTTCTCGGGCGCCGGCCGCGACCCGGAGATCTACGAGGATCCCGACCGCTTCGACGTCACGCGCGAGGTGAAGGACCTGCTCACCTTCGGCAACGGCCCGCACTTCTGCATCGGGGCGAATCTCGCGCGGCAGGAGATGGCGTGCATGCTGGACGCGCTGCTCGACATCCTGCCGCCGGGCTCGCGCTTCCTGCGCGACGAGGTCGAGTACACGAACTTCGCGTTCTTCAAGCGCCCGGTGACGTTGCCGGTGGAGATCGCACCTTAGCCGGGCCTTCGCGCTCGCTGACCGCTCGCGCTCGGGCTGTCCGGCTCTTCGCTCGGCTGCGCCTCGCTGCGCGTCGGCCGACCTTGGGGTCGGCCTCCTTGCTAACCCACCCTGGCCTGCCCGCCGTCGACGGCGATGGTCTGGCCGTTCACGTAGGCGGCGCCGTCGCTGCAGAGCAGCGCCACGAAGTGGCCGATGTCGGTCTCGCAGTCGCCGATGCGGCGCTGCGGGATCGTCGCCGCGAAGGCCGCGGCCTCTTCCGGGTTCGCATCGATCCAGCCCTGGAGCGCGGGCGAGGTCGCGTGCGGGCAGATCACGTTCGTGCGGATGCCGTCCTTGCCCCACTCGCAGGCCGCCGCGCGGGTCAGCGCGCGGATCGCCTCCTTCACC
>DASUFZ010000183.1:0-12514 GCA_036274295.1 Myxococcota bacterium | reverse complement strand
CGCACCACGATGGTGCCGGCCGCGAGATCGCCGAGGCGCTTGCCCTGGGGCGAGGCGATCATGGCGACGAGCCCCACCAGGTAGCTGCTCGGCAGCATGTCGACGGCGCGCAGCAGGTTGCGCACGGCGCAGTCGCGCAGGGTGATCGGCAGGCCGTCGTCGCGCAGGACGCGCAGGCGCACGATCGCCTTGCCGAGCGAGCGGCCGCCCGTCGCGAACTCGATGCAGAGGAAATAGCCCCACTCGATCACCAGCCCGACTACGAAGAAGGTCGCGATCAGCATGAACAGCGCCGTGCTCTCCTCGACCGCCTTCGGATTCCCGCTCTGGAGCTCGGCCTGCACCTGTCCGAGCTGGTCCGTCATCCAGCTGGCGAGCGGTCCCGCGGCCATCAGCACGATGAAGAGCGCGACCTGGGCGATGACGATCAGGAAGTAGTCGATGCCGTAGGCCATGATGCGCGCGGACGGGCCGGCCAGCGGGAACTCGAGCGTCACGTGCTCGGGCGACGCGACCGCTTGACGCGCGCCGACGCCCGCGGTGTCGTAGGGCTGCGGATCGCGGGCGAGGCTCATCGGCAGGTTCTCCCGAGCTTCGTGTCGGAAAGCGGGGGCGAAACGTGAATGTGGCGCGGGCGGATGCGATGCGCCGGGCCGGCGAGCGGCTCGCGGCGCTGCTCGACCGCGCCGAGCGCGTGCGCCTGCGCAACCTCGCCTTCGAGGAGCTGCGCGAGCTCGGCCGGCTGTATCGCCTGCATGCCGCCCATCTCGCCGTCCTGCGCGACCGCAGCGACGACCCCGACGAGATCCGGCACGTGAACGCCCTCTGCGTGCGCGCCTTCGGCGTGCTCTACGGCCGCTCCGGCGCGGTGGCGCGCCCCTCCACCTCGACGCGCCTGCGGGAAGCCGTCGCGCGCACCTGGCGCGCACAGGTGCTGGCCTGGCTGCTGTTGCTGTCCGGCGCCGCGCTCGGCGCAGGTCTGGCGACGCGCGATCCCGCCGCGCTCTCCGCGCTGATCCCCGCCTCGCTCGGATACCCGGCCGCGCGGCTCGAGGAGCTCGCGTCCTCGGCCGACGCGCGCAGCCGCTTCCTCGCCGCGGAGGAGACGCCCGCCGGCCAGAACGCGCTCTTCGGCTCGAGCCTCTTCGTGCGCAACACGCAGGTGGGTCTGCTCGCCTTCGCGTCCGGCATGCTGGCCGGCGTCCCCACGGTGCTGCTCCAGATCTTCAACGGCATGGTCGTCGGCGCGCTCTCGGCGGTCTTCCTGAAGGATCCACCGCTCCCGTACATCGCCTGGATCCTGCCCCACGCGGTTCCCGAGATGACGGCGCTCTGCCTGTGCGCGGCCGGCGGCCTGCTGATCGGCGCGGCCGTCGCCGCGCCGGGCCGGCGCGGGCGCGCGGCGGCGCTGCGCGACGCGGTCGACCCGGGACTCTTCCTGTTCTTCACCTCGCTGCCGCTCTTCCTCGTCGCCGCGGCGATCGAGAGCTTCGCGCGCCAGTCGGCGCTCGGGATCGCGCCGCGCCTGGCGATCGCGGCCGTGGGCGCCGTGCTCGTCGGGGCCTTTCACGTCTGGGTCTTCCGTCTCGCGCGCGCTCGCGAGAGCGACAGCGCCTGGCTCGCCGGCGTCATCCTTCCCGTCCGTAGCGCAGCTGGAGATAGCGCCGGATGACCGGCGCGACGACACCGTCGAGGGTTGCGTCGAGCGTCAGCACGCCCTGCCGGCGCAGCCCCGCGAGCGCCTCCTCGCGCTCGCGCAGCAGGTCGTCGACGACGAGCCGGCCGTAGAGACCCTGCGCCGGGCCCGCCGCGTCCGGCTCACGCCGGTCGAGCGCGGCGAAGACGGGAGAGCGCAGCACCACCAGCAGCACGCGGTGCCGCCGCGCCAGCGCCACCAGCGCCTCGCTCATGCGCGAGGTGAACGCCTCGACGAAATCGCCGATCACCACGACGAGCGAGCGCGGGCGCGAAGCGAGCGCGCGGAAGAGATGCGCGTAATCGGCCTCGACGCCGCGGGGCTGGATGTGGCGAAAGAGCTCGAGGATCGCGCCGAGCTGCGAGCGGCGGCCGCGCGCGGCGGTGAGGCCACGGACCTCGCGGTCGAACACGATCGCGCCGGTGCGATCGCCGCTCATGAGGCTGACGAACGCGAGCGCGAGCGCGGCGTCGATGGCGCCGTCGAGCTTGGTGCGCTCGCCGCAGCGCTCGCCCATCAGCCGGCCCGCTTCGAGCGCGATCCACACCGTCTGGTTGCGCTCGTGCGAGAAGATCCGCGTGATCGGGCGGCCGCGCCGCGCCGTCGCGGCCCAGTCGAGACGCCGCGGGTCGTCGCCGGGGACGTACTCGCGCAACGTCTCGAACTCGATGCCCTCGCCGGCGCGCCGCGTCGGCTTCACGCCGATCGAAGCGAGGGTGCGCTCGAGGTCCAGCGCCTCGCTGCGCAGGTAGCGCTGCGCGTCCGGGTAGACGCGCAGCGCCGCCGCCGGCGTGGAGACGTGGCGACGGCGCAGCAGGCCGAGCGGCGAGTGCTGTAGCAGCACCAGCGCGCCGAAGGGGCGATCTCCGCGCTCGCGCGGCTGCACCGCGTAGCGGAGCTGCGCCTGCCCGTGCGCCTCGATCCAGACGGATGCGAAGCTCGGATCGGACGGCGCGAGATCGGGCGGCAGCTCGTCCACGACGTCGACCCGCACGGGCTCGGCAGCCTCGTTGTGGATGCGCAGGACGACCTCGGCCGCGCGGCCCACGAAGGCGCGGTCCGGCAGCTCGCGCCGCGCCTGCGGCGACGGGATGCGGCGGAGCAGCGCGAGGTCGAGCGCGACGAGCGCCAGCAGCACGAGGGTCGCGCCGGCGAGCGGCAGCAGCAGCGCGGGCCACCAGGCTGCCGCCAGCGCGAGGACCGCCAGCAGCGCGAGCGCGATCCCGAGGCGCCGCCCCGGGAACGCGCTCACCGCGGCACCGTCACACCCGCGAGCGCCGCCTCGAGCGCCTGGTCGACGACGAGCCCCTCGACCTCGGCCGCGGGATGGAGCTGCACGCGGTGGCGCAGAGTCGGCAGCCACATCTCCTGGACGTCCTCGGGGATCGCGTAGTCGCGGCCCTCGATGCAGGCGTTGGCCTTGGCCGCGCGCAGCAGCATCACGCCCGCGCGCGGCGAGGCGCCGAGCGAGAAGTTCACGTTGGCGCGGGTGGCGCGCACGAGCGCCGCCGCGTAGCGCACGATCTCGTCGCGCACGATGACGGCGCCGGCGGCCTCGCGACACGCCGTCAGGTCGCCGCGCTGGAGCAGCGGCGCGACGGCGCCGTCGCCCGCCCCGTGGACGTGGTGGAGCGCGAGCAGCGCCACCTCGTCCGCCTCGGCCGGGTAGGAGACGACGATCTTGAAGAGGAAGCGGTCGAGCTCGGCCTCGGGCAGCGGATACGTGCCCTCGTGCTCGACCGGATTCTGCGTCGCGAAGACGGTGAAGAAGGGGCCGAGCGCGTGGCTCGTGCCGTCGACCGTCGCGGAGCGCTCCTGCATCGCCTCGAGCAGCGCGGCCTGCGTCTTGGCCGACGCGCGGTTGATCTCGTCGGCGAGCAGCACGTCGGTGAAGAGAGGACCCGGCCGGAAGTGCGGCCGCCCCTCGCGCGGGTCGAGGATCGGCGTGCCGAGGATGTCGCTCGGCATGAGATCCGGCGTGAACTGGATGCGTCCGAAGCCGACGTCGAGGAGACGCGCGAGCGTCCGCACGATCAGCGTCTTGCCGACGCCCGGGACGCCCTCGAGCAGGCTGTGTCCGGAGCAGAGCAGGGTCGTGAAGACCAGCCGCATGACTTCGTCCTGACCGACGATCGTGCGCGCCATGGCGGCGCGCAGGCTCGCGTAGGCGCCCTGCACGCGGGCGGAGTCGGCGGCGGGCGCAGCGCTCATGCCAGGAACTCGTCGACGGCCTGGTCGAGCGCGCCGACGCGGCGCTGCAGCTCGGCGCGGCCGCGCACGGGCGTCTCGTCGCGCAGGCCCTGTGACGCGCGCGCGCCGGGGGCGCCTGCGGCGCGCAGGCGCGCGTAGAGCTGCTCGCGCGGCGTCGTCACCGGCAGGTGCAGCGCGCGGCGCACGCGCGCCTCGCTGAACTCGCGATAGCGCTCGAAGACGCGGGCGTGGTCGCGCGTCCCGGCGTAGAGGCTCGCGAGCGAGCCGACGAAGGCGCCGAGCGAAGGCGATCCAGTGGGCTCGACGGGGAGCGAGCGTGGCGGCAGCGCGCGCGCGTTCCAGAGCGCGAGCGCCGCCAGCAGCGCGGCGGCGATCAGGAAGGGCAGCGCGCTCGAGCGCGCCAGGTAGCGGAGGGTTCCCTCCGTCGCGCGCAGGCCGTGGCTGCGCTCGTCGAAGAGGGGGACGCCGTACGCCACGAGCAGATCATGCGCCAGCGGCGCCGCGTCGGCGCGGTCGAGCGCGTGGTTCTGCAGGAAGGTGGCGTCGGCGACGACTGCGATGCGCCCGGCGCGCAGCTCGCGCGTGAGGATGAAGGGCTCCTCGTCGAGGGTGGCGGCGACCTCCCAGCCGAGCGGCGACTCGAAGCGCAGCAGCGGAGCCGTCTCGAGCGTGCGGCGCACGGAGGGCAGCGGTCCCTGCACGATCTGGCGGAGCGGCGCGGGTTCCTCTGGCGGCTCCTCGTCGTCTTCGTCGTCCGCGGGCTCGTCGCGGCGCGCGGGCACGGCGAGCCCCGCGAACGCCAGCGCGCACGGCAACGCGCGCGACGGCAACGCGAAGAGCGCCGTGCCGCCGCGCTCGATCCACGCGCGCAGGTCCGCCGTCGCCCGCTCGTGCTCGAGCGCCTCGGGCTCGCGTTCCGGGAGCGGCGGACACAGGCCGTCCGGCGCGATCCACCAGACGGTGGCGCCCTCCGGCAGCGCGTCCGCCGGCGCGTAGCTGCGCTCGACCTCGTAGCCGCTCTCGCGCAGCAGGGCGAAGAGCGCGCCGTGGCCGCTCGGCCGCGTGCCGAAGCTGGTGTCGCCGACTTCGCGCGGATCCGGCCCGACGAACATCCCCAGCGTCGCGAGCAGCACGAGCGCGACGCCGATCGAGAGCCACGCCGTCGCCTTCACGCCGCGCCTTCGCCGTCGCGCAGGCGCGCGTGCAGCTCGCGCCAGCGCTCGTAGAGCCCGCGGTCGGCGCGGTGCTCGCGGAACCAGCGCGCCTGGAGCTCGTCGAGCGCGCGCGTGAGCGCGGCGCGCAGCTCGCCGGGCAGGCGCGAATCCGCCAGCCGCGCGCGCAGGGTCCGGTTCGACTCGTGGCGCCCGAGCTCGATCGTCCCTCCCTCGAGCAGCAGCTCGAGCGACGCGAGCTGCAGGCGCTGCGAGGCCTCGAGGTAGCGGCCCTGCTGCGCCAGCGCGTGCGCCTCCTCGGCGAAGCGCGGCCGCTCGTCCGCGCGCGCGCGCCGCTTCGTCGGCGCGGGCATGCGCAGCGCCGCGCGGATCGACCAGGCGATGTGTGCGAGCAGCAGGAGCGCGAACGCGGCCAACGACGCGAGCACGAGCGCGTAGAGCCAGGGCGACTCTCCCGAGAGACGGTCGAGCCAGGTCAGGAAGCTCGTGACGAGCTCGACGAACCAGCGCGCGAAGTCGGATTCGCCGAGGCGCCAGCGCGCGTACTCGGGACGCTCGAGGATCTCCGCCGCCAGCGCGCGAAGCGCGTCGTCACCGGGCGGCGTCGGCAGTGCGATTCCCTGCGTGCTTCAGGCCGCCGTCGCGGCGGTCTCCGCGCCCCTCGCGTCCACCAGCGAGGCGAGGTGCTCGAGATCGAACGCCTCCTTGCGGCAGCGGATGTCGAAGTACATCACCACGCTGACCGCGGTGATGTACGCGACGGCGAGGGACTGCGCGATTCCCGAGCCGAGCGCGGCGAGCGACGGCACCAGGCGCATCGCCATGCCGATGCCTGCGCCGAGCACGGTCATCGCTATCCACGAGACCACGATGATCCCGACCGCGCGCCAGAGGTTCCCTTGCATCAGCTCGCGGCTGCGCCGCAGCGCGCGCGTGCCGTAGACCTGCTCGAGCGCCGCCACCGTCGTCACCAGGTAGAAGGCGAACATCAGATAGATGCCGGGCACGATCAGCAGCAGGAGCCCGCCGACGATGGCGAGCCCCATCAGGAAGAAGGTGCCGATCACCGGGAGGAACGCCTTGAGGGTGCGCGCCAGCACGTCGCCGAAGGTCGGCGTGCGGCCGAGGTAGAAATCGGCGGTCGCGATCGCGAGCGCCACGGAGACGAGAGGCGAGAGCGAGACCAGCACGAACAGCGGGACGACGGCGAGCGCCGCGCTCCCCGGATCCTGCCGCGCGGAGGTCTGGACCTGCTCCGACACGAAGGCCATCGGCACGTAGATCGGGATGGCGAAGCCGACGAGCAGGACGACGTGGTTGCGCAGCAGGCGGAATCCGGTGTCGAGGATCTCACCGAACGACATCGGACGGATCTCGTACCGCATCGCTTCCCCCCTCCCGACGCTGTCGAGTGACGCACATGTGCCAGAAGGCCGCTGCCCCGTCAAGCAACTCGCGACGTCTTCGACGTGGGGCGCGCGGGCGGAGGGGCCGCCGTCGCTCGCTGGACAGCCCCTGCCTGCCCTCCTACAATGCGCGCCCTTCTGCGGCCCCCATCCGGGCCGAAGCCTCACGACCCCACCCAGGGAGCGCGCCGTGCCGATCGACTTCCTCTGCCGCAAGATCGGCATGACCCAGCTCTACAACGAGGGCGGTGAGGCCGTCTCGGTGACCGTGCTCGAGGCCGCGCCGAACCGGATCGTGCAGAAAAAGACCCAGGCCAAGGAGGGCTACGACGCCCTCCAGCTCGGCTACGGCGAGAAGCGCAAGAAGGTCGCCTCGAAGGCGGAGATGGGGCACGCGGCCAAGGGCAACACCCCGACGCCGCGCTACCTGCGCGAATCGCGCATCACGGCCAAGGAGGCCGAGGGCTACGAGGTCGGCCAGGAGATCAAGTGCGACATCTTCACGCCCGGCCAGCGCGTGGACGTGATCGGCACCTCCAAGGGGCGCGGCACGGCCGGCGTCGTGAAGCGCCACCACTTCCCCAACAAGGGCGAGGCGCACGGCGCGCACGAGAACTTCCGGCACGGCGGCTCGATCGGTCCCGGCTCGTTCCCCGGTCACGTGATCAAGGGCCTGCGCATGGCGGGCCGCATGGGCAACGAGCGCAGCACGACGCTCAACATCGAGGTCGTGCGCGTCGACGCGAAGAAGGGCCTGCTCTTCGTGCGCGGGGGCGTCCCCGGCCACCCGGACGCGCTGCTGCGGGTGCGCCCGTCCGTGAAGGCCCGGGCGTAACGCCCGGGCTCGTGTCCCCGCGCTACCAGCGCAAGGACGCCTTCCACCAGCGCGCGAAGCGCGAGGGCTACCGCTCGCGCGCGGCCTACAAGCTGGCGGAGATCGCCGACCGGCACGCGTTGCTCCCCGCTCGTGCGCGCGTCGCGGACCTCGGCTGCTGGCCCGGTGGCTGGATGCAGGTCGCCGCGGAGCGCGTGGGCCCCGAGGGCCGCGTCGCCGGCGTGGATCTCGCGCCGATCGAGCCCCCGCTAGGGATCGAGAACGCGTTCGCAATCCAGGGTGATCTCACGCAACCCGAGGTCCTGCAAGCGCTTCTCGACGCGCTCGGCGGGCCCGCCGACGTCGTGCTCAGCGACGCCGCGCCGAAGCTCACGGGCATCCGCGCGACGGATCGAGCGCGCGAGGAGGCGCTGCTCGAGGCCATCGAGGCCGCGCTGCCGACCCTGCTGCGACCGGGCGGCGACCTGCTCTGCAAGCTGCTCGACAGCCCCGAGGCCGACGCGATCGCGCGGCGCATCGGCGCGAGCTTCCGCGAGTCGAAGACCCTGCGGCCGGAGGCGACCCGCAAGGGAAGCGCCGAGCGCTACCTCCTCGCGCGCGGCCACAAAAGGAGATGACGATGTCCGACCGCCCTTTCTCGATCCTCGGCCTCCAGCAGATCGCCGTCGGCGCGACCGACAAGTCCGCCCTGCGACGCCTCTGGGTGGACCTGCTCGGCCTGCGGGTCGAGGGCACCTTCCGCAGCGAGTCGGAGAACGTGGACGAGGACATCGCGGCCGCCGGCCACGGACCGCTCCGCGTCGAGGTCGATCTGATGCAGCCGATCGATCCGGAGAAGCGGCCGCGCGTCCACGACCCGGCGCTGAACCACATCGGCCTCTGGGTCGACGACCTCGCCGCCGCCGTCGCCTGGCTCACGAAGCAAGGCGTGCGCTTCACGCCGGGCGGCATCCGCAAGGGCGCCGCCGGCCATGACGTCTGCTTCATCCATCCGAAGGGCGACGCCGCCAATCCCGTCGGAGGCGAGGGCGTCCTGATCGAGCTCGTGCAGGCGCCGGCCGACGTGATCGCCGCGCACCGCGCGGCTCGCTAGCGCTCCGTTCGCGCATCGAACCTCTGGGCCGTCTCGCCCGTATGTATCGACTGGAGTCGAGAGAGCGACCCTCGAGGGGGCGCGTGGCCTTTTGTTGATTCCCCCATCCACGACGAGTAGGCTGGGCGCGCCCCGAAGGGGTCTCTCTCGATTCCCCCCTATCTCAGCGCGGCCGCGCCCCGCTGGACCGCGCGACAGGAGAGAGCGCCATGCGCACTTCCGTCGGGCGGTGGATCTCCGGGCTTGCCGTGCTGGCCGCGGCGCTTCCGGCCCTCGCGGCCGAGGACGCCGGCGGCGCCGCGCCGCCGTTCAAGGAGGGCGACGTCATCGGCTTCGACCAGATCGAGAAGCTGAAGCCTTACCTGCCGGAGGAGTTCTGGGACAACCGGGACTTCTTCTTCTACGAAGGCATGCAGATGACGATCGGGCCGACGAACTACGACTACGGCACGCCGCCCGAGTACAACGCCGCGACGGCGAAGTTCAAGGGACAGCCGCGCATCGGCCCCGACGGCAGCCTCGAGAACTACACGGCCGGCCAGCCCTTCCCGATGGACGAGATCGACTGCAAGGGCGATCCGCAGGCCGGCGTGAAGATCATGTGGGACCACGACTACCAGTGGAACGGCGCGGGCGGCGGCTCGAACTGGTTCTACTCGTACTGGGACCGCGGCGAGCAGCTGCCCCTCTACTACGAGGGCAAGGGCAAGGTCGTCATCCTCTCGCACCGCGTCGAGAAGGAGTACCTCGACGCGCTCGGCGGCGACGTCTTCCGCGGCGAGAAGCGCAAGAACGCGTTCGGCATCGAGGTCGACGCGCCCTTCGACGCGCGCGGCATCATGCTGCTCTCCTACCGCTACAAGTCGTCGGACGCCCCGCGCAAGGACGCGAAGAACGACGACACCTGGGTCTACGTGCCGACGCTCCGGCGCGTGCGCCGCATCTCCACGGCGCAGCGCACCGACGCGGTGTCGGGCACCGACTTCACGCTCGACGATCTCTTCAGCTTCGCCGGCATCGTCCCGCAGTACGACTGGACCTGTCTCGGCGAGCGCCTGATCCTCGCGCCGATGAACTCGAAGGTGAAGGCCTACCCGTACGAGAAGGACCACAACTTCGGGCCCTACGGCCTCTCCTACGCCAGCGATCGCTGGGAGCTGCGCGACACCGTGGTCGTGCGCATGAAGCCGAAGAACGCCGACCATCCCTATCACCACAAGGACCTCTACATCGACAAGCAGACGGTGCAGGCGCACTACTCTTTCGCGTACGACCAGAAGGGCGAGCTGTGGAAGATCCTCTCGCACAACAAGCGCTGGAGCGAGGACACGAGTCTCGTGGGCGTCTGGTACAAGGGCTGGGAGGGCATCGAGAAGCCGATGGATTCCACCATCGTCAGCGACATGATCGCGAACGTGCAGACAGGGACCGGCAACCGCATCGAGTTCTGGAACCGCACCGGTGAGTCGTTCACGAGCAAGGGCAAGATCAGGCGCTTCATCGACGTCGGGCGGCTCACGAAGGGCCGCTAGCGAGCAGACGTACACGTTCGGCGACTCGCGCCGCGCGGCCGACCGGCTCGCGCGGGTCGCCGCGAACTTCGAGCCGAGCTCGCGCGCGTTCTTCGAGGAGGCGGCGCCGCGCGGCGTGGCGCGCGCGCTCGACCTCGGCTGCGGGCCCGGCTTCACGACCCTGCTCCTCGCCGATGTCTGCGCGCCGCGCGAGCTCGTCGGGCTCGACGCGTCGGAGGCCTTCGTGGCGCTGGCGCGCGAACGCGCGCGGCCGGGCGTCGCGTTCGCCGTCCACGACGTGACGGCGTTGCCGTTCCCGGGCGGCGCGGCGGACCTGATCCACGCGCGCCTGCTGCTCGCGCACCTGCGCGATCCGGAGGCGCTCGTCGTGCGCTGGGGGAGCCAGCTGCGATCCGGGGGCCGTTTGCTACTCGACGAGGTGGAATCGATCCGAAGCGAGGACCCCGTGTTCGCGCTCTATCTCGATCTCGTGCGGCGGGTGCTCGCGGCGCGCGGCCAGCAGCTCGAAATCGGGCCGCGCATCGAGTGCGCGACGCGCGGCGCGCAGCGCGTTCACTGCGAGCTGCGCGAGCTCACGCTGCCGCCGGCCCGCGTCGCGGAGATGTTCGCGCCGAATCTGGCAGAGCTTCGCGCGAGCTCTGCGCTGCGTGCGCTGGCCGACGAATCCGTGCTCGACGAGGTCGCGGCCGGGCTGCGACTCCGGGAGCAGGGCAAGTCGGGCCGGCCCGTCACCTGGCGCCTGCGCCAGCTGGCGATCGAGGCGTGACGCCGTGCGCGCGGCGCGACGGCTCGCGGCGGCGCTGCTCGCATGGGCGTGTGGCGTGAGCGCCTACGGCCTCGACGCGGGCGCGCCCGATCCCACCGCCGAGGCGCGCAACCGCATGGTCGAGGAGCAGATCGAGGTGCGCGGCGTGCGCGACCCGCGCGTGCTCGACGCCATGCGCCAGGTGCCGCGACACGAGCTGGTGCCGGCCTCCCAGCGCGACCTCGCCTACGAGGACCGCCCGCTGCCGATCGGCTACGGCCAGACGATCTCGCAGCCCTACGTCGTCGCGGCGATGACCGACGCGCTCCACCTGACCGGCAGCGAGCGCGTGCTCGAGATCGGCACGGGCTCGGGCTACCAGGCCGCCATCCTCTCGAAGCTCGCGAAGCAGGTCTACAGCATCGAGATCGTGCCCGAGCTGGCGCAGCGCGCGCGCGCCGACCTCGCGCGCCTCGGCTTCGCGAACGTCGAGGTGAGGCAGGGAGACGGCTGGCGCGGCTGGCCGGAGCAGGCGCCCTTCGACGCGATCGTGGTGACGGCCGCACCCGAGGAGGTCCCGCCCGACCTGATCGCGCAGCTCGCCGTCGGCGGGCGCCTCGTCATCCCCGTCGGCGGGCGCGAGCAGCAGCTGATGGTGGTGCGCAAGACGCCCGAGGGCATCACGCGCGAGGTGCTCTTCGGCGTCCGCTTCGTGCCGATGCGCGGCGAAGCGGAGAAGGATTGAGGCTCTGCCCGCGGCGCAAGTAACATGCCCCGCACGCGGAGGAGAATGACCATGGGCGAGTGGCTGCGTCTCGTCTTCGGCGGGCGACCGGCGTGGATGAATGCGCTGATGGTCTTCTGCTTCTACATGGCCGTCGTGTACGTGCCGTGGGATTTCTTCGCAAAGCCGATCGCGCACGACGAGGAGGTGTGGTTCGGCATCGTCTTCCACGGCTTCCTCGCCAAGCTGACCGAGCCGCTGCACTGGGCGATCTACGCGGCCGGCGCCTACGGCTTCCTGCGCATGCGCCCGTGGATGCACCCGTGGGCGGCCGTCTACACCGCGCAGATCGCGATCGGCATGCTCGTGTGGCCGCTGCTCTACGTGGGCGGCGCGCGCTCGGTGCTCGTCGCGGCCGGCGGCTTCGCCGCCTTCGCGTACCTCACGCGCGCGCTCTGGCGCGCCGAGCCGCTCTTCAGCGCGCTGCCGCCGTCGCTGCGCGAGCGCTACGGCGAGTGGGCGCTGGTGACGGGCGCCTCGGCGGGCATCGGCGACGCCTTCGCGCGCGCGCTCGCCAGCCGCGGCATCTCCTGCGTGCTGACCGCGCGCCGCGCCGACCGGCTCGAGGCGCTGGCCGGCGATCTCGAGGCGTCCTACGGCGTGAAGACGCGCGTCGTCGCCGAGGATCTCTCGCGCCCCGACGGCGCGCACAAGCTGGCGGCCGCCGTCTCCGACCTGCCGATCGGCATCCTCGTCAACAACGCGGGGCTCGGCGGCGCCGGCCGCTTCGACAAGCTCCCGCTCGAGCGCGTCGAGCAGCAGATCCTGCTGAACTGCCTGGCGCCGGCCGTGCTCACCCACCTGCTGCTGCCGGGCATGCTCGAGCGCGGGCGCGGCGCCGTCGTCGTCACCGGCTCGGTGGCCGGCATGCAGCCGCTGCCGCTGCACGGGATCTACGCCGCCACCAAGGCCTTCGACCGCTTCTTCGGCGAGGCGCTCTTCGTCGAGCTGCGCGCGCAGGGCATCGACGTCGTGGTGATCGAGCCCGGCCCCGTGGAGACCGAGTTCCAGCAGGTGGCCGGCGAGATCGCGCATCCGGG
>DASUFZ010000182.1:0-10856 GCA_036274295.1 Myxococcota bacterium | reverse complement strand
GTCAAACGCGCCGGCGGCGCGCGCGACGCGACGGCCGGCACGGCGCCCGGCGTCGGCCGCGCCGTCGTGCTGCTGACCGACGGGCGCCACAACGCGGGCGCGCCCTCGATGGAAGTCGCCACGGAGCTCGCCGTCGCCGCGGGCGTACGCGTCCACGCCGTCGGCATCGGCAGCGCGGGCGAGGAGGTCGCGATCCCCGGCCCGGGCGGCGTGCTCCACTTCGAGCGCCACGACGTCGACGCGCCCGCGCTGGAAGCGGTCGCGCAGGCGACGGGCGGGCGCTACTTCGCCGCGCGGCGCCCGGGCGATCTCGAAGCGGTCTACGCCGAGATCGACGCGCTCGAGCGCGCCGAGCACGCGCGCCCGGCGCGCGTGCGGCGCAGCGAGCGCCCGGAGCCGCTGCTCGCCGCCGCGGGCGGACTGCTGCTCGTCGAGATCGCGCTGGCGCGCGTGTGGCGGAGGCGTCTGCCTTGAGTGCCGCGTTCTGGACGCATCCGGAGTGGCTCGTGCCGGGCGTGCTCGCCGTCGCGCTGACGGCGCTGGCGCTCGGGCTCGCGCGGCTCGCGCTGCGGCGCCGGCGCGCGCGCCTCGGCGCGGGGATCCCGCTCGCGCCGGGACCGCGCGGCAGCGACGTCGCGCTCTTCGCCGCGTTGAGCCTGCTGGCGCTGGCGCTCGTCGGACCGAGGGTCGGCTCGCGCGTGCAGGAGATCGCGGGCTCCGGCGTCGACGTCGTCTTCGCCTTCGACGTCTCGCGCAGCATGGACGCGCGCGACGTGGCGCCGTCGCGGCTCGAGCGCGCGCGGCGCGCGGTCGCCGAGCTGCTCGCGCGCCTCGAGCCGTCGGACCGCGCGGCGCTCGCGGCCTTCGCGGGGCGCGGCGTGCTGCTCACCCCGCTGACACCCGATCGCGACGCGCTCGTCGAGCTGCTCGACGGCATCGCCACGGGGCTGGTGGCGCCGGCGAACACGTCCATCGAGGAGGGGCTGCGGGCGGCGCAGGGCGCCTTCGAGGCCGGCTCGGAGCGACCGCGCGTGGTGTTGCTCCTCGGCGACGGCGAGGACAGCCTGCGCCGCGGCGACGCCGGCGCCGGGGCCGCGCTGCGCGCCGACGTGCGCGTGCTCGCCGCCGCCTTCGGCACCGAGGTCGGCGCCACGCTCGACGACCACGGCGCGCCGCTGCTCGACGAGTCGGGGCGGCCCGTCGTGAGCCGCCGCAATCAGGAGCGCCTGCGAGCGCTCGTGGAGGCGACGGACGGCCAGCTCTTCACGGCCGACGGCTGGGGCGAGATCGATCTCTCGGCGGCGATGGCGGCGATCCGCCGCGATACGGGCAGCGGGCCCGGCTCGAAGGTGGCGCGGAAGGTGCGCGCGGCGCCGGTCGTGCCGCTGGCCGCGCTCGCGTTCGCCCTGCTGCTGTTCGAGGGCTGGCTGCGCGCGCCGCTCCTCGCGAGCAGACGGCGCACCGCGCAGGCGCTGGCAGCCGGCGCGGCGGCGCTCGTCGCCGCCGTGCCCGCGCCGGCCGGCGACGAGCTCACGAGCGTGACGGATCTCGAAGCCGACGTGCGCGCGAGCCCCGGCGATCCCCACGCGCTGATCGAGCTCGGTGCCGCGCGTCTCGAGCGCGGCCAACGTGACGCCGCCTCGCGCGCCTTCCTCGCCGCGGCCGTCGCGACGCGCGATCGCTACAGCTCGGGCATCGCCTACTTCGATCTCGGCGTCGCCGCGCTCGAGAACGGCAATTACCCGGCCGCGCGCGACGCCTTCCTGGACGCGCTGGCTCTGCTGCCGGGCGACGCGCGCGCCCGCTTCAATCTCGAGTGGACGTTGCAGGCGCTCCAGCAGCACGCGCCCGTCGCGAATCCGGAGCCGCCCGAGAAGACGGAAGAGGAGCCGAAGAAGGCGCCGGCGCCGCCGCAGCAGCCCGAGCCCGAGCAGCGCAACGCGGCCAGCGAGCCCGAGCCGCCGCAGCTCACGCAGGAGGAGCAGCAGCGCTGGCTCGCGCGCGTGCAGGACGATCCGGGGCGCGCGCTGCGCGCCGCCGCGCGCTCACAGGGCGGCACGCCGGCGCCGGCGGGGCGACGCGCATCGGGTCCCGCGTGGTGACGCCGCTGCGCGCGCTCCCGCTCCTGCCGCTGCTGCTCGTGCTCGCGGGCGGCGCGCGCGCGGCAGAGCCCGGCTGCCGCGCGGAGGCGCGGGTCGAGCCCGACAACGCGGTCGCCGGCCAGCAGGTGCTCTACCGCGTGCGCGTGATGCGCCCCGACGACGTCGTGCGCGTCGAGTGGGCGGAGCCGCCCGCGTTCGCGCACGCCCGCGCCGAGGCGCTGCCGCCGGATCCGCGCGGCGACGTGCGCGAGGAGGGCGTGCTCTACCACGTGCACGACGAGCTGCGCGCGCTCTTCGCCGAGTCGAGCGGGCGCCTGTCGCTCGGCGGCGCGGTGCTCCGCTGCGTGACGTCCGCGGGCGCGGTGCAGGACCTGCGCGTCGGCGCGGTGAGCCTGGAGGTGCGCCCGTTCCCGGAGAACAGCCGCCCGCCGGAGTTCACCGGCGTCGTCGGCCCGCTGTGGCTCCACCTCGTGGTGACACCCGAGCGGGTCGCGCTCGGCGAGACGGTGCGGGTCGCGCTGCTGGCGCGCGGCGGAGGGAATCTGTGGCTGCTCGGCTCGCCGCTTGCGGACTCCGCGCTGCGGGGCGCCGACGTCTTTGCGCAGCCGCCGGCCCTCGAGCTGGAGCGCGGCCGCGAGCTCTACGTGCGCCAGCACTTCGCCTGGGACGTCGTGCCGCGCAAAACGGGGCGGCTGCTGATCCCTCGGCTACGCGTCTCCTACTTCGATCCGGAGACCGGCGTGTACCGAGAGGCGGAGACCCAGGAGGTGCAGGTGACGGTGGAGAGACCAGCCGGGGCGCCGCTGCCCCCGAGAAGGGAAGCCGAGGCGGTGCTCCCGCAGCCGGCGCGATCCTCGCGCGGCGCGTGGATCGCGCTCGCCGTGGCCGGCGCGCTCGGCGGCGCGGCGGCATGCTGGCGCCTGCGACCTCGCGGCGAGGATCTCGCGGCGACGGCGCTGGCCGAGGCGAGCCGGTTGCGCGCGGCGGGCGACGAGGCGGGCGCGCTCGCCGCGCAGTCGCGCGCGCTGCGCGCCGCGCTCGCGCGTCACGTGCCGAACGCGCAGGCGCTCGACAGCGAGGAGCTCGAGGCGCGCGCCTCGCAGCCGGCGGCGCGCGCCGCAGCCGCGCTGCTCGCGTCGCTCGAGCGCGCGCGCTTCCGACCGGGCTCTCCGGCGCCCGAGCCGGCGGAGATCGAGCGCGCGGTGCGCGCGCTCGGCAGAGGCCGCGGCTTCGCCGCGTCCTCTCCCGTTCTCCTCCTCTTCGTGCTCGGACTCTCCGCCGCGGGCTGCGCGAGCGACCCGGCGAAGCGCGATGCGCCGATGACGCCCGCGCGCCTCGAGACGGAGCTGCGCGAGCACGCGGCCGATCTCGAGGTCGTCGACGGGCAGATGCGCTTCACCTTCGGCGGCGTGCGCATGATGAGCTTCTTCGACGTGCACTACGACCGCATGCGCATCGTCGCGGCGGTGACGGAGGAGTCCGCGCTCACCGTGATGACGGCGCGCATCCTGCTGCAGGCCAACTACGGCAAGACCTACGACGCCCGCTACGCGATCGGCGACGGCATGCTCTGGGCCGTCTACGTGCATCCCCTCACGACGCTCGACCCGCGCGATCTCGAATCGGCGCTGACGCAGGTGGCGAAGCTGGTGCGCAACTTCGGCACCAGCTATTCGGCCGGCGGCAAGTAGCTAGCGCGCCGCCGCCGCGAAGAGCGCCTCCGCGCGCGCGAGATCCTCGGGCGTGTTGACGTTCCAGAGCGCGTGGCCGCCGGGGTCGAGCGCGGCCTGCACGTCGGCCGGCAGCACCTTCACCTCGAGCCCGGCCAGCAGCTCGCGCAGCGCGAGCTGCGAGCCCTCGGCGAGGCGTCGCTCGGCCGCGGCGAGCACCGGCTCGCGCCGGTAGACGCCGCAGAGCGGCTGCGGACCCTCGCTGTCGCGCGCGAGCACGGCGTCCGCCTCGGGCCACGCGCAGAGTCCGAGCAGCAGGGCTTCGTGCACGAGCGGCAGGTCGGTCGCGACCACGAGCACGCGCTCGGCGCGCGCCGCCGCGAGCGCGCCGACCAGCCCGCGCAGCGCGCAGCGCGGTCCGGGCGGATCGGGCACGCGACGCCCGGGCGCGTCGGGCGGCGGCTCGCCGCCGACGAGCAGCACGTCCTCGCAGAGCGACGCCAGCCGCAGCGCCAGCCGCGTCGCCGCCGCCTGGCCCGCGAACGGCAGGCGCGCCTTGTCGCGTCCCATGCGGGTCGACGCGCCGCCGACGAGCAGCGCCGCGGCGACGTTCCCGAGCCGCGATTCCGTCACTAGAACCCGGGCCCGTCCGCCGCGAGGAAGTCCGGATCGAGCACCTGCACCGTCGCGGTGTCGCCCGCCGCAAGCTCGCGCGCCTCGGCGGGGAAGATCAGCAGGCCCTGCGCCTCGCAGAGCGAGCGCAGCACCCCGGAGCTCTGGTTGCCCGTGCTGCGCGCGACGATGCGCCCGCCCTCGCGCGCGAGGCGCACGCGCACGAAGTGCATGCGCCCGGGCGATTTGCGCAGGCTCTCGCCGAGGATCGCCTGGATCTGCGGACGAAAGAGCCGCGCGTGGCCGGCCATCTGGAGCAGCGCCGGCCGCACGAACTCCTCGAAGGTGACGAGGGCCGAAACGGGATTGCCGGGCAGCCCGAAGACGAGCGGACCGCGCCCCTCGAAGGCGCCGAAGGCCAGCGGGTAGCCCGGCTTGATGTCGACGCCCCAGAAGAGCAGGCGGCAGCCGAGCTTCTCGAAGACGCCGCGCGCGTAGTCGCGGTCGCCGACGGAGACACCGGCGGACGTCACGATGGCGTCGCAGGCGAGCCCCGCGCGGAGTCTCCGCTCGATCTCCTCCGGCCGGTCGGGCGCGATGCCGAGGTAGACGGGCAGGGCGCCGACCTCGCGGCAGATCGCCGCGATCGACCAGGAGTTCGACGAGACGATGCGGCCGCCGCCGACGTCGCCGTCGGGCTCGACCAGCTCGTCGCCGCCGGAGAGGATGGCGACGCGCGGCCGCTGGTGGACCGAGACGAAGCCGCGCCCGAGCGACGTCAGCATGCCGACGTGCGCGGGTGTCAGCCGCGCGCCCGGGGCGAGCACGCGAGCGCCGACCTCGACGTCCTCGCCGGCGCGGCGCACGTGATCGCCGGGCGAAGGCCTGATGCGGATCTCGACCTGGTCGTCGCGCCGCTCCGTGTCCTCCTGGCGCACCACGCAGTCCGCGCCGGGCGGGAGCGGGGCGCCGGTGAAGATCCGCGCGGCTCCGCCGGCCGGCAGCGCGCGGGTGCCCGGATCGCCGGCCGGGACCTCGAAGAGAATGGGAAGCGCGGACCCGGCGGCGCGGGCGTCCCCGGCGCGCAGCGCGTAGCCGTCCATGGCCGAGTTGTCCCAGGGCGGGAGCTGCCGGCTCGAGGTCACGGTCTCGCAGAGGACGCGCCCTTCGGCGTCGGGCAGCGCGACCGTCTCGGCGCCGAGCGGCTGCGCCTGCTCGAGGATGATCCGAAGGGCCTCGGCTGCGCTGATCCCGGTTCGCATGGCGCCCGAACTTAACTCCGCTCGCCTGCGGCTCGCTGCGCGCGGCGGCGTACGAGCTGAAACCATTCGGGTCTTCGCCGCCGCTTGCGGCGACCCGCGCGCCTTCGGCGCGCTACACCCAGGCGCATCCGACGGGCGACGGTGGGGGGGCGCCCGAGCGGAAGTAGAGCGCAGGCCGCGTGCCGCGCTCGATCGAGCTTCCGAGCTCGCTCGCGGCCGAGCCATGGAGCGAGGGCGCCACCCGAGGAGCCCGTCGGCCCCGGGCTCCGCTCGGCTGCGCGCGTGGTTCCCCGCGCTAATTTGCCCAATCCTTAGGCAGTCAGTCCCGGAGCTTCTCTCGTGCAAACGGCCGTCCGCCCCGAGCTCGTCCGCCCGATCGCGCTGCGCGGCCGGACCCTCGAGAACAACCTCGCGCTGGCGCCGATGGCGGGCGTCTCGAACCTGCCGTTCCGCCTGATCGCGCGGCAGGCGGGCGCGGCGCTCGTCTTCACCGAGACGGTCAGCGCCAAGGGCCTCGTGATGGAGGGACGCAAGACGAAGGCGCTGCTGCGCACCTCGCCGCGCGAGACGCCGTGCGCCTTCCAGCTCTTCGGCTCCGAGCCCGAGATCCTCGGCGAGGCCTGCCGGCGGCTCGAGGGCGAGGGCGCCGTCTGGATCGACCTCAACGTCGGCTGCCCGGTCAAGAAGTTCATCCGCAACTGCGCGGGCTCGGCGCTGCTGCGCGACCTGCCGCGCGCCGCGCAGATCGTGCGCGCGATGCGACGCGGCTTCGGCGGCACGCTCTCCGTCAAGATGCGGACCGGCTGGGACGAGCACTCGATCGTCGCCCCCGAGCTCGCGCGCATCGCCGTCGCGGAAGGCGCGGAGCTCCTCTCCGTGCACGGCCGCACGCGCGCGCAGTTCTACAGCGGCAGCGCCGATCGCGATGCGATCCGCGCGGTGGTGGAGGCCGTGCCCGGCACGCCGGTGCTCGCGAACGGCGACGTCGTCGCGGCGGACGGCGCCTTCGCCATGCTCGCCGAGACCGGCGCGGCCGGCGTGATGATCGGGCGCGGCGCCATGGGAAATCCGTGGATCTTCCGCCAGGTGCTCGCGCTGGCGTCGCGCGGCGAGGCGCAGGAGACGACCCACGCCGAGCGGCTCGCGACGATCGAGCGCCACATCGACCTGATGTCCGGCTGCTTCGAGGACCGCGAGGTGCTCGCGTCGAACCTGAAGAAGTACGTGGCCGCCTACTCCAAGGGGCTGCCCGGCGCCGCGAGCTTCCGCCAGCAGGCGCTCGAGGCCGCCGATCTCGACAGCCTGCTCTCGCACACGCGCCGCTTCTTCGGCGGCCTCGCCGAGGCGGCGTAGGCCGTGGCGCGCGATCTGCGCGGTGTCCTCGATGCGCTGCTCGATGGCCTCGTCGTGCTCGACGCGAATCTGCGCATCGAGCTGCTGAACGCCGAGGCCTGCCGCGTGCTCGGCGTCTCTTCCGAGCTGGCGACGGGCGAAGAGCTGGCGCGCGCAGGCGCCGGCGCCGATTTCGTGCGCATCGCGAGCGCGGTGCTCGAATCGGGCGGCACGCAGGTCGAGAGCGAGCTGCGCGTGCCGCGCCGCTTCGCCGAGGATCTCGTGGTGGACGTCGCCGCCTCGCCGCTCTTCGAGGACGGCGCCGGCACCTCCGGCGTCGTGATCGTGCTGCGCGACTGCACGATCCAGCGCAGCCTCCAGGACTGGGTCAGCGAGCGCGAGCGCCTCGACGCCTTCGGCGAGATCGCCGCGGGCATCGCGCACGAGGTGCGCAACCCGCTCGGCGGCATCCGCGGCGCGGCGGAGATCCTGGCGGCGCGCAGCACGGACGCGCGCGCGAAGGACGCCGCCACCTTGATCGTGCGCGAGGTCGACCGCATCGCCACGCTCGTCGACGACCTGATGATCTTCAAGCAGGGCGGCGCGCTGGTGCTGGCGCCGCTCAACATCCACCGCGTGCTCGACGACGTGCTCGACCTGCTCTCGATGGATCCGCTCGGCGCCGGCGTGAAGCTGACGCGCGAGTTCGACCCGTCGATCCCGGAGATCCTCGGCGACTTCGACCGCCTCGTGCAGGTGTTCCTGAACCTCGCGCGCAACGCGCTCCAGGCGCTCGACGGCGAGGGCCGGCTCCTGATCGAGACGCGCACGACGCTCGATCACCGGCTCGGCAGCGCGTCGGGGCCGCGCCTGCCCGGCGTGGTCGTGACGGTGGAGGACGACGGTCCGGGCATTCCGCCGGAGCTGCGCGCCAAGGTGACGACGCCGTTCTTCACGACGCGGCGCGGCGGCACCGGGCTCGGCCTCGCGGTCGCGGGCCACTGGGTCGCGCGCCACGGCGGCACGCTCCGCATCGGCGACGCGCCGGGCGGCGGCACACGCGTGCGCGTGTCGCTGCCGCTGCGCCGCCCCGCGGAGGTCGCGGCGTGAGGCCGGCCCCGCGCGTGCTCGTCGCCGACGACGAGCCCTCCATCCGCTTCGTGCTGCGCGAAGCGCTCGAGGAGCAGGGCTGCGAGGTGGTGGCCGTCGAGGACGGCGACGCGGCGCTCGAGGCGCTCGCGGCCGGCGGCTTCGATCTCGCGTTCCTCGACATCCGCATGCCGGGCGCGAGCGGCCTCGAGATCCTCGACCGCCTGCGCGCGCAGCAGAGCGACACGGCCGCCGTGATCATCACGGCGCAGAACACCTTCGAGAACGCCGTCGAGGCGATGAAGCGCGGCGCGCTCGACTACCTGGTCAAGCCGTTCGAGCTGCGCGAAGTGGCGGCGCTGCTCGAGAAGGCGCTGCGCGCGCGCGACCTCCAGCGCGAGGTCACGCAGCTTCGCCGCGAGGCCGGCCGGCGCGCGGCGTCGGGCGCGCGCTGGGTCGGGCGCAGCGCGGCGCTGCTCGAGATCTTCAAGACGGTCGGCCGCGTCGCCGCGCGCGACGTGCCCGTGCTCGTCACCGGCGAGAGCGGCACCGGCAAGGAGGTCGTGGCGCGCGCGATCCATGCGGCGAGCCCGCGCAGCGGCGGGCCCTTCATCGCGGTCAACACGGCGGCGATCCCGCGCGAGCTGCTCGAGAGCGAGCTCTTCGGCCACGAGCGCGGCGCCTTCACCGGCGCGATCGCGGCGCGCGCCGGGCGCTTCCGCGAGGCGGCGCGCGGCACGCTCTTCCTCGACGAGATCGGCGACATGTCGATGGACCTCCAGGCCAAGCTGCTGCGCGTCCTCCAGGACTCCGAGGTGACACCCGTCGGCGGCGGCGCGCCCGAGCCGATCGACGTGCGCGTGCTGGCGGCGACGCACCGCGATCTCGACGCCGCCGTCGCCGAGGGCCGCTTCCGCGAGGACCTGCTCTACCGGCTGCGCGTCGTGCCCCTGCACGTGCCGCCGCTGCGCGAGCGACGCGAGGACATCGGCGCGCTCGCCGAGCACTTCGTCGCGCGCTACGCCGAGACGCTCACCGGCGGGCCGCGCTATCTCGCGAGCGAGACCCTGGCGCTGCTCGAGCGCCAGCGCTGGCCCGGCAACGTGCGCGAGCTCGAGAACGCGATCCGGCGCGCGCTCGTGCTCGGCGCGGGCGAGGTGCTGACGCCGCAGGACTTCGAGTTCCTCGAGCAGACGGCGCAGCCGGCGCAGGGCGGCTTCACGCAGCAGCTGCGTGCCGAGATCGAGAAGGCCATCGAGGCCGGCGGTGACGACGTCTACCGCCACCTGCTCGAGCGGGTCGAGCGGCCGCTGATCGAGGCGGCGCTGCTGCGCACCGACGGCAACCAGATCCGCGCGGCGCGCGTGCTCGGCATCAACCGCAACACGCTCCGCAAGAAGATCGCCGACCTCGGCATCAGCGTGCCGGGGCGAGGGTGAAAGAGTCCCGCGTCGCCGGGCTCCACGTGCTCGCGGACGACGATCCGCGCTGGCGTCTCGATCCGCCGGCGCAGGCGGCGGCCGCGTGCGCGGGCGGAGCCGCCGTCGTGCAGCTGCGGGCGAAGCGCGCGGGGGATCGCCTTGCGCTGCGCTGGGCGCGCGCGATCCGCGCCACCACGCGCGCCGCCGGCGTGCTCTTCATCGTGAACGACCGCTTCGATCTCGCGCTGCTCTGCGAGGCCGACGGCGTGCACCTCGGCCAGGACGATCTGCCGCCGGCGCGGCTGCCCGCGTCGGCGCGCGCGCGCCTGCTGGTCGGGCGCTCGACGCACACGCTCGAGCAGGCGCGCGCGGCGCGCGACGAGCCGGTCGACTACGCGGCCTTCGGCCCGGTGTTCGGCACGGCCTCCAAGGAGTCGGAGTACGCGCCGCGCGGGCTGCGCCTCGTCGCGGAGGCGGCGCGCGCCGTCGCGCCGCTGCCGCTCGTCGCCATCGGCGGCATCGATCTCGCGCGCGCGGCGGAGGTCTGCGCGGCGGGCGCCGTCGGTGTCGCCGTCATCTCGGCCGTGGCGGGCGCCGACGATCCCGTCGCGGCCACGCGCGCGCTCGCGGCGGCGCTGCGGGCGGGGAGCGCGTCGGCCGCGTGAGCGACGCCGGCGCGCGCGCGGTCGCCGCGGCGGGCTTCGTCCTGCTGCTCGCGCTCGCCTGGGCGATCTCGTCGGATCGCCGGCACGTGCCGTGGCGCGCGGTCGCCTGGGGCGTCGGCCTCCAGCTCGGCCTCGGCGCGCTGCTGCTGCTGACCCGCTTCGGCGCGTGGTTCTTCGCCGCCATGAACGGCGTGGTGGACCTGCTCTCGCGCACCACCGACGCCGGCATCCGCTTCGTCTTCGGCGCGCTCGCCGACGGCTTCTCCTTCGCGGTGAACGTGCTGCCCATCATCGTCGTGATGGGGAGCCTCTTCGCGGTGCTCTACCACTTCGGCGTGCTCCAGCGCGTAGTCGACGTGCTCGGCGCGCTGCTCGCGCGCACGATGGGCACGTCGGGCGCCGAGAGCCTGGCGGCGGTCGCGAACGTCTTCCTCGGCATGACCGAGTCGGCGCTCGTGGTGCGGCCCTATCTCGAGCGCATGACCCGCTCGGAGCTCTTCTCGTTGATGACGGTCGGCATGTCGACCGTCGCGGGATCGGTGCTGGTCGCGTACGCGGCGATGCTCGGCCCCGGCTACGCGGGACACCTTGCGACGGCGAGCCTGCTGTCCGCGCCCGCCGGTCTGCTCATCGCGAAGGTCATGGTGCCCGAGCGCGAGCGCCCGCTGACGACGGCGGGCAGCCACGTCGCGGTCGAGCAGCG
>DASUFZ010000181.1:0-2331 GCA_036274295.1 Myxococcota bacterium | reverse complement strand
CCGCGCGCGAGCCGCGCTTCCTCGACGGCTCCCCGGCGCGCCTGCGTGTAGGCGCTGCGGAGCGCCGCGTAGAAATCGACCGACGCCGCGCGCAGCGCGTCGAGCGCGTCGGCGTTGGCCTCGCGGTACGCGATGCCCTGGCTGCCGCCGAAGAGCAGCGACCACTGGAGCTGGAGCGGCGCGACGAAGTAGGTGAGCGGGTTCATCGCCTGGTCGGCGACGCTGCCGACGGCGTCGCGCGCGTTGCTCGGTCCGAAGAGCGGCACGATCAGATACGGGCCGTTCGGGATGCCGTAGACCGCGAGGGTCTGCCCGAAGTCCGCATCGGTGCGCTTCCAGCCGATCACCTCGTCGGCGTAGTCGAAGATGCCGCCGACGCCGAGCGTCGTGTTGGCGGCGAAGCGGCCGACCGTCACCGCGGCGTCGCGGCCGCGCCCCTGGAGCACCAGGTTCGCGAACACGACGGGCTGCTTCAGGTTGCGGAAGAAGCGCTCGACGCCGCGCCGCGCGGGCGTCGGCACCAGGAAGCGGTAGCCGCGCGTGATCGGGTCGAGCACGTAGTGGTCGACCTTCTCGTTGAAGCCGAAGACGGCGCGGTTCATCGGCTCGAGCGGGTCGAAGACGAGATCGACGTGGGTCTCTGCGCCCGAGTCGTCATAGAGGGGGTCGTAGGTGTCGAGCGTCGCGGAGGCGTCGGCCGGCTCGCCCTCGGGCGCCGCCGGGTCCGCGTCCTCCGCCATCGCGCGGGCAGCCGTCAGGCCGAGCAGCGCGCAGACGACGAGCGCGACGTGACGGCGACTCCGCATCGGATCTCCCGGGGACGTTGTGGGGGGAGAAGCGCACCGCAGCGGGGGAGGACGGGCGCCGCAGTGTAGCCCGAACCCTGCGACCTGCCTGCGAGAAGCGGGAATTTCCCGCGTCGAGACACCCGAAGAAGATGGGAGACTGATGCGTCGAAGCACTCGTTCCCCCAAGGGGCGGCGGTCGATGCGGCTCGATCCACCTGCGATATGCTCGGCCGCCTCGCGGCCAGCCCTGGCCGCCCCCGCTCCGCAGCTCCTTCTCCCCCGATCCGGATCCCGGATCGTTTCACTCACACCCCTCGACGCGATGACCGATGACTCGAGCTGCGCCGCAAGGCGTGGGCGAGTCGACCCCCGGGAGGCGATCCAAGTTGGACATCTTTTCGAAGTGCGGTGCAGACGAGCGCGTACAGCTCGCGCGGTCCGTGGACACGATGCCCTTCTATCGGGCCATCTCCTCCAGCCAGGACCCGGTGGTGATCCTCGACGGCCAGCCGGTCGTGATGCTCGGCTCGAACAACTACCTCGGTCTCACCAGCCATCCCGAGGTGAAGGAGGCCGCCGCCCGGGCGCTCGCGACCTACGGCACGGGCTGCGCCGGCTCGCGGCTCCTGAACGGCACGCTCGACATCCACGTCGAGCTCGAGGAGCACCTCGCGCGCTTCACGCAGCGCGAGGCCGCGCTGACCTTCTCGACCGGCTTCCAGGTCAATCTCGGCGTGCTCTCGTGCCTGCTCGGCCGCGGCGACGTCGCGATCCTCGACTCGCTCGACCACGCCAGCATCATCGACGGCTGCCGCCTCGGCTTCGGCCGCTCCTACAAGTTCCGCCACAACGACATGGACGATCTCGAGAAGAAGCTCGAGTTCGCCAAGGACCACCCGATGCTGATCGTGGTGGACGGCGTGTTCTCGATGGAGGGCGATCTCGCTCCGCTGCCGCAGATCGTCGCGCTGAAGCGCCGCTTCGGCGCGCGCCTGATGGTCGACGACGCGCACGGCGTCGGCGTGTTCGGCGCCTACGGCCGCGGCACGCCCGAGCACTTCGGCTGCGAGGGCGACGTCGACCTCGTGATGGGCACCTTCTCGAAGTCGCTCGCCGCCATCGGCGGCTTCGTCGCCGGCCCGCGCGACGTGATCGACTACGTGCGCCTGCACGCGCGCGCCGAGATCTTCTCGGCGGCTCCGCCGCCGGCGTCGATCGCGGCGGCCGCCAAGGCGCTCGAGATCGTCGAGCGCGAGCCCGAGCGCCGCAAGCAGCTGTGGGAGAACACCGAGTACATGAAGCGCGAGCTGAACGCGCTCGGCTTCGACACGGGCGACTCCGCCTCCCCGGTCATCCCGATCGTGATCGGCGACGACATGAAGGCCTATCACACGGTGATGCGTCTCCAGGAAGAGGGCGTGTTCGCGAACCCGGTGGTCTCGCCCGCCGTTCCCGAGGGCCGCGCGATGCTGCGGACCTCCTACATGGCGACCCACACGCGCGAGCACCTCGACAAGGCGCTCGCGGCGCTGCGCAAGGTCGG
>DASUFZ010000180.1:0-7704 GCA_036274295.1 Myxococcota bacterium | reverse complement strand
CCTCCGTCTCCGAAGCTACTCTCGCGCGCGTGGAGCTGCCCGGCTTCGAAGACGTCCTGCGCGCGCGCGAGGTGGTCGCGCGCTTCCTGCCGCGCACGCCCACGTGGAGCTACCCCTCGCTCTCGCGTGAGCTCGGCTGCGAGCTCTTCGTGAAGCACGAGAACCACCAGCCGGTCGGCGCCTTCAAGGTGCGCGGCGGCGTGAACCTCGTCAGCGCGCTCGATCCCGCCACCCGCGCGCGCGGGCTCGTCGCGGCCACGCGCGGCAACCACGGCCTCTCCGTCGCGTGGGCGGGCCGTCGCTTCGGCGCGCCGGTCACGATCGTGGTCCCGCGCGGCAACAACCCCGAGAAGAACGAGGCGATGCGCGCCGAGGGCGCGCAGCTCGTCCTGCACGGGCGCGATTTCGACGAGGCGCGCGAGCACGCCGAGACGCTCGTCGCGCGCGAGGGCTTCCGCTACGTCCACTCCGCGAACGAGCCGCTGCTCGTCGCGGGCGTCGCCACGGCGGCGCTCGAGCTCTTCGAGGACGTGCCCGATCTCGACGCCCTCTTCGTGCCGGTCGGCCTCGGCTCCGGCCTCTGCGGCGCCGGCATCGTGCGAGGCGAGCTCTCGCCGCACACGCGCCTCGTCGGCGTCCAGAGCGAGCGCGCGCCGGCGATGTGCCTCTCGTGGCGGGAGCGCCGGCCGGTGCAGACACCGTCTGCGGACACCTTCGCCGACGGCCTCGCCACGCGCGTGCCGCAGGCATTGACGCTCGCGGGCATGTTGCGCTTCGTCGACGACTTCGCGCTCGTCTCCGAGTCCGCCATCGCGCGCGCGATCCGCAGCCTGCTGCGCCACACGCACAACCTCGCCGAGGGCGCGGGCGCCGCGCCGCTCGCGGCGATCGACGACGCGAAGGCGAAGCTCGCGGGCCAGCGCGTCGGCATGATCCTCTCGGGCGGCAATCTCGACGCCGAGACGCTCCGCCGCGTGCTCGCGGACGAAATCCGCTAGGAGCCCGCCGCGACCGGCGCGAAGCAGACGACGCTGATCGCGAGCGCCGCTTTCCGCGCATCCGGATTGCGGTAGCCGTGGCGCTGGTCGCCGCGGAAGACGAGCACGTCGCCGGGCCCGAGCTCCCAGCGCTCGCCCGACGCGTAGAGCTCGATGCGGCCGCTCTCGCAGTAGAGGTACTCGCGCGTGCCGGGCGTGTGCGGGATGCCCGAGAGCTGTCCGCCGGGCGCGAGCTCCATGCGCGCGATGTCGAGCCCCGGAATCGACTCCGGCAGCAACGCGCGCAGGCGCGCGCCCTGGCGCTTCCGCTCCGGCACCTCGTCCGCCGCGAAGCGCCGACACGCGGTGCGCGGCGGCCCGATCAGCTCCTCGATCGAGACCTGGAGCGCGGCGGCAGCGCTCTTCAGCACGAGCAGGGTGGGGTTCGCGGCGCCGGACTCGAGCGATGCCCAGGTCGGGCGCGGCATGCCGGCGAGGCGCGCCATCTGCTGCTGCGAGAGCCCGCGCGCCTCGCGCAGGCGCCGCACATTGGCGGCGAGGTGCGTTCCGGGGTCTTCCACGGTCGGCACCGTAGCCGTCTGCCAATGAAATGGCGATACGGTCGATTCGATGGCAGAGCCGGTCGATGCTGCCCGTGCGCCCGACGAAGGAGACCGCCATGAACGCCCGACTCGAGCACGCGAACCTGCAGGTGAAGGACCTCGACGCGGTGCTGCGCTTCGTGCAGACCGCCTTCCCCGAGTTCGAGGTGCGCGGACACGGACTCAGCTGGACCGGCTCGCGCTGGGTGCACGTCGGCAGCGACGAGAGCTACCTCGCGCTCTACCAGGCCTCGAAGCCGCCGGCCGAGCCGTGGGAGCCCTACGCCGGCAAGCCCGGGCTCAACCACCTCGGCTTCGAGGTGGACGACGCCGAGGCCGTGCGCGCGCGCCTGCGCGCGGGCGGCTACGAGGAGTCGACCGTGCCCAACGCGCACCCGCACCGGCGCCGCATCTACTTCTACGATCCGGACGGCAACGACTGGGAGTTCGTGCAGTACCTGACGGCGGACCCGTCGCTGCGCAACGACTACGCGATCCCGGACTGACCCGCGCGCGGGTCAGCTGCGGCCGAGCCGCACCGGCAGCGACGAGAAGCCCTGCACGAACTCCGTGTGGAGCCGCACCGCGCGGTCGAGATCCAGCTCGTACTTCGGGAAGCGCGCGAGGATCTCCTCGAAGCAGACGCGGCCTTCCATCAGCGCGACGTGCCGGCCGAGACACTGGTGCGCGCCGGCGCCGAAGCTGAGGATGCGCGGCGGCCGCCGCGCGACGTCGAAGCGGTCGGGATCGTGGAACTCGCGCGGGTCGCGATTGGCCGACGCGTAGAGGAAGACCACGGCCTGGCCCGCGCGCATCGTCTGCCCGTGCAGCTCGACGTCGCGGATCACGGTGCGGCCGAGGAGCTGTGTCGGCATGTCGTAGCGGAGGATCTCGTGGAAGGCGTCGGGCACGAGGCTCGGGTCCGCCGCGATGCGCGCGCGCTGCGCCGGGTGCTCGGCCAGGCGCACGAGACCGCTCGCGAGCACCTTCGGGAACGTCTCGGAGGCGCCGATCACGAGCATCGACAGGTGCGACGCCGCCTCCTCGTCTGCGAGCACGCGGCCGTCGTGCTCGAAGCGCAGCACGGCGTCGAGCGCCGTGCGCGAGTCGGGCGACGCGCGCCGCCGCTCGCGCACCATCTCGAGGCAGTAATCGACCAGCTCCCCGAGCGCCGCCACGCCGTCGGCGGCGATGCCGCCGGAATCGGGATCGTGCTGGAAGAAGCGCTGCACCAGATCGGTCAGGCGCGGGCCGTGCTCGACCGGCAGGCCGATCGCGAGACACGCCGTCGTGACGGAGACGCGCCCGCCGAACTCCTGCACCGCGTCGAAGCCGCCGCGGTCGCGCGCGGCGTCGAGCAGCTCGGCCGCGAGCTTGCGCACCGTCGGCTCGAGCGCGCGCACGCCGTTCGGCATGAAGGCTCCGCGCAGCGCTGCGCGCAGCCGCGTGTGATCGGGCGGATCCATCAGGTTGATCATCGGCGCGACCTGCTGATCGCGCGTCAGCAGCTGCGCCGGCGTCGTGCCCTTCGCGGCGGAGTACCGCTCGGTGTCGGCCGAGGCCTCCCAGATGTCCGCGAAGCGCGAGAGCGCCCAGGCGTCGTAGCGCTCCATGTAGTAGGCGGGCGCCTCGTCGCGCAGGCGCCGGTACCAGGGCAAGGGGTCGTTGCGCACCGCTTCCGCGAAGGGGTCGTAGTCGATCGGCATCGGGGGTCCTCCGGGTCCGCGCAACCGAGAGTAATCTAGATTCTGATTCTGGAAACCCCTATTATGGGAGCATGCCGGCCGCGACGAGACCGCGGCGCCAGGCCTCGAGGGCGACCGAGGCCCGCGCCCGCATGTACCGCGACCTCGTGCTCGACGCCTCCGAGCGCGTGTTCGGCGCCCGCGGCTACCACGCCAGCCGCATGGAGGAGGTCGCCGCCGAGGCGGGCGTCTCGCTCAGCACGGTCTACGGCGTCTTCCCGAGCAAACGCGAGCTCTTCGACGCGCTGCACGAGATGCGCGGCCGCCAGTTCCTCGCGCAGCTCGAGCCGGCGCTGCGCGCGAACGACCCGCCGCTCGTGTGCCTGCGCCGCGCGGTCTTTGCCTTCGTCGCCTACCTCGTCGCGCACCGCGACTACCTGCGGGTCGACCTGCGCGAGGGCCGCTCGTGGGCGATCGGCGACGTGCAGTCGAGCCGCGCCTACCAGGCCGGCATCGAGCTGTGGACCCGGCTCGTGAAGCGCGGCGTCGAGGAGGGGGTCTTCTGCCCCGAGGACCCCCGCCTGATGGCGACCACGGCATTCGCCATCATGCAGGTCCAGCTCGCCTGCCTGCTCGAGGCCGACGAGCCGCCGTCGATCGCGCAGATCAGCGAACGCATCGTGAAGCAGCTCGAGCGCGCACTCGGCGTCGCGAGAGAGGAGTGAGAGATGGACAAGCCCCGCATCGTCTTCCAGGACGCGAACCTCGTCGACGGCAAGCGCCCCGCGCGCGCAGGCAGCCACGTCGTGGTGTCGGGCAACCGCATCGAGAAGGTCGGCAGCGGCCGCGCGCAGACGCTCGCCGGCGACCGCGTCGTCGAGATGAACGGCAGGACCTTGATGCCCGGCATGGTGCAGGCGCACTTCCACGCGTCCTTCGGCGCCTTCGGCGACGGCATCTCGGCGCCCTGCCTCGGGCTGGAGGCGTCGCCCGCCTATCTCTCGATGCTCGCCGCGCGCAACGTGCGCACGGCGCTCGAGTGCGGCTTCACCGGCGCCGTCGGCTCCTCGAACCCGTACTGCATCGACGTCGCGCTGAAGGAGGCGATCCTCGCCGGCTTCGTCACGGGCCCGCGCTACCTCGCGAGCGGCCTCGAGCTGGTGACCACGGGCGAGGCGTCGGATTTCGGCAACAACCGGCACTGGCACATGGAGCTCGGCAACACCGGGCTGACCAAGGAAGTCGACGGCGTCGACGCCTGGCGGCTCGCAGTGCGCCAGGAGTGCGGCCGCGGCGTCGACGTCGTGAAGATCTCGGCCTCGCCGGGGCACGGCTCGTCGCCCGCGCGCGACGTCATGTATCTGACGCGCGACGAGCTGCGCGCGGCCGTCGACACCGCGCACACGCTCGGCAAGCGCGTGCGCGCGCACTGCGCGTCGCGCAGCGCCATCCTCGAGTGCGCGCGCGCGGGCGTCGACGTCATCGATCACGCCGACCGCATGGACGCCGAGTGCATCGACGCCATCGTGAAGGCCGGCTGCTTCGTCACGCCGTCGATGCTGTGGACGGTGCGCTTCCTCCACATCGCCGAGAACTGGGACCACGCGGCGCAGCGCCTGCCGATCAACGAGGGCTTCCCGGAGACGCTCGAGACGACCCTCGCGCGCATCCGCGGCGTGCGCGGCGACTTCGAGCACACCTGCCGCGTGCTGCCCGAGGCCGTCGCCGCGGGCGTCAAGCTGCTCGTCGGCGACGACTTCGGCACGCCCGTCATGCCGCACGGCGATTACGGATCCGAGCTCGAGATCTACGTGAAGCAGCTCGGCATTCCCGCGCTCGAGGTGATCCGCTGGGCGACCGTGAACGGCGCCTTGCTGCTCGGCATGGGCAACGAGCTCGGCAGCGTCGAGGAGGGAAAGCTGGCCGACCTCGTGGTCGTGCAGGGCGATCCGCTCGACGACATCACCTGCCTGAAGAATCCGGCGAACGTGCAGGCCGTGCTGAAGGACGGCGTCTTCGTGAAGGACCAGCTCGCCGCCTAGCGCGCGCCGGTCGAGGGGGATGCAATGGCGCGACTCGGCGTCGCACTCGCAGCGCTCGTCGCGCTGGTGCTCCTGATCGTCTATGCGGCCGGCAGCGGCCGGCTCGCGCCGGCGCAGCACGCCGGCGAGCCGCAGGCGCCGGCGCGCAGTGAAGGCTTCGTGCAGATGCGCGAGCGGCGCGAGCGCAGCGCCGCCGAGCAGGTCGGCGTCGCGCACCCGAAGCAGATCCTGTTCGGCGACCTGCACGTCCACACGACCTTCTCCGCGGACGCCTTCCAGGCGAGCCTGCCGATGGTCGGCGGCGAGGGCGCGCACCCGGTGGGCGACGCCTGCGACTTCGCGCGCTGGTGCGCCGGGCTCGACTTCTGGTCGATCAACGACCACGCCGAGACGCTGACGGCGCGGCGCTGGGCCGAGACGATCGAGGCGGTGCGCCAGTGCAACGCGGTGTCGGGCGACGCGCAGAACCCCGATCTCGTCTCGTTCCTCGGCTGGGAGTGGACGCAGATGGGCTCGAACCCGACGAACCACTACGGACACAAGAACGTGATCCTGCGCGATCTCGGGGACGAGCAGGTGCCGGCGCGTCCGATCCCGGCGGCGCCGCCGCCGGACGTGCCGCCGCTGCTCCAGGGCGGGGTCGGCGTCTGGGCGCTCGGCGCCTTCGCGCTCTCGGACATCGAGGGCGGCGGCCTCGACCTCGCGCGCTACCTGGCCGACACCGTCGGCCCGCCGGTGTGCGAGAAGGGCGTGCCGGTGCGCGATCTGCCGAAGGACTGCCGCGAAGAGGTCGCGACGCCGCAGGAGCTCTTCGCGAAGCTCGACGAGTGGGGCGTCACCTCGCTCGTGATCCCGCACGGCACCACGTGGGGCATGTACACGCCGCAGGGCTCCGCCTGGGACAAGCAGCTGACGGCCGAGCAGCACGACGCGAACCGGCAGCGCCTGATCGAAGTGTTCTCGGGCCACGGCAACTCCGAGCAGTTCCGCGACTGGCGCGAGGTCGCGATCGACGCCGAGGGCAAGCGCAGCTGCCCCGAGCCGACGCGCGACTACCTCCCGTCCTGCTGGCGCGCCGGCGAGATCATCGCGTCGCGCTGCCAGGCGGCCGGCGAGGACGCCGCGACCTGCGAGTCGCGCGCCGCGGCCGCGCGCCAGAACTACGTCGACGCCGATCGCAACGCCGGCGCGACCGTGGTGGGCGGCAGCACTCCCGAGGAGTGGCAGGACTCCGGCCAGTGTCGCGATTGCTTCCAGCCCGCGTTCAACTATCGCCCGCGCAGCTCGGTCCAGTACATCCTGGCGCTCGGACGCGGCGACGCCGCCAACCCGATGCGCTTCCGCTTCGGCCTGATCGGCTCGAGCGACAACCACTCGGGGCGTCCCGGCACGGGCTACAAGGAGGTCGCGCGCACCGAGTTCACGGAGGAGCGCTTCGGGCGCTTCGTCGGCACGCCGCTCGGCGGCGGTCACGAGAAGCCGCTCGACGAGTCCGTCGCATTCGACAAGAACACGATCGCGCCGGTCTTCCAGCTGTGGGAGACGGAGCGCGCCGCGTCGTTCTTCCTGAACGGCGGCATGGCGGCCGTGCACTCCGAGGGACGCAGCCGCGAGGCGATCTGGGAGGCGCTCGCGCGCCGCGAGGTCTACGGGACGAGCGGCCCGCACATCCTCCTCTGGTTCGACCTGCTGAACCCGCCCGGCTCGCGCGGCGAGCGGCTGCCGATGGGCAGCGAGGTCGCGATGGACGGCACGCCGATCTTCCAGGTGCGCGCGGTCGGCTCCTTCGAGCAGCAGCCCGGCTGCCCGGCCGACGCGAGCGAAGCGATGGGCGAGGAGCGCCTCGCGCGCCTGTGCCGCGGCGAGTGCGACAACCCCTCGGACGTGCGCCGCCAGATCGCGCGCGTCGAGGTCGTGCGCATCCGCCCGCAGCGCAGCGCCGACGAGCCGATCGCGCAGCGCATCGAGGATCCGTGGCGCGTCTTCCGCTGCGAGCCCGACCTCACCGGCTGCGTGGTGACCTTCAGCGACGACGGCTTCGCCGCGGGCGCCCGCGACGCGCTCTACTACGCGCGCGCGATCGAGGTGTCGAGTCCCGCCGTCGACGCCGATCCGCTCGGCTGCGAGCGCGATGCCGAGGGGCGCTGCGTGAAGATGCGCCCCTGCTCCGAGCGTCCCGACGACGACGACTGCCTCGCTCCGACGGAGGAGCGCGCCTGGTCGTCGCCGATCTTCGTGGACTACCGCAGCGCGGGCGGTTAGAGTCGCCCGACCGCTGCACGAAGCCGCGATCGCAGGGTCCCGACCGAATACGAACCTCGTGAACCCCGTCAGGTCCGGAAGGAAGCAGCGGTAGCGGGGCTTCGATTGCGGGCGGGGGTGCCCTGCGATCCCGGCT
>DASUFZ010000179.1:0-14900 GCA_036274295.1 Myxococcota bacterium | reverse complement strand
TCGGGCTCGCCGGTCTTCGGCAAGATCACCGGCTTCACGAGCGCGGGCGGCTTCTCGCTCGAGCTCTCCGGGCTCCAGATCGGCGAGACGGCGCAGCCGATCGTCACGGGCAGCCAGCAGAGCGTCGGCGGCGCCGGCAGTGGCCCCGCGGCTCCCGCTCCCGCGGCCGACCGCCTCGCGTCCGGAACCCTGCTCGAGTTCCGGCTGCTCCAGCCCTTTGATGTCCGCTTGCGCTGATCTCCGCTCGCCTTCGGCTCGCTGCGCGCGGCGGCGCGCGAAGTAAGCGCACTGCCTCGCTTCGATTCGTTGGAGCGCCGCCGCTTGCGGCGACCCGCTCGGCTGCGCCTCGCTACGCCGTGCCCCTCGAGCCCAGCTAGGACGTGCTTGACTGGATATATCGTCCGATATATCAACCGTTCGTTCGGACGATCCAAGCGCGCCCGCGATCGGAGGAAGCAGTGATGCACCGCCACGGCTGGCGCCGCCGCATGCGCCACGGGCACGGACAGGGGCAGGGCTTCGGAAACGCGTTCGGGATGTGGGGCGGCGGCCTGCGCAGCCGCTTCTTCGGCCCTGGGGAGCTGCGCCTGGCGCTGCTCTCGCTCCTCGCCGACGGCCCCCAGCACGGCTACGAGCTGATGCGCCAGCTGGAGGAGCGCTCGGGGGGCCTCTACCGCGCGAGCGCGGGCTCGGTCTACCCGACCCTCCAGCAGCTCGAGGACGAGGGCCTGGCGCGCTCCGAGGCGGTCGACGGCAAGCGCGTCTACCGGCTGACGCCCGACGGCGAGCGCGAGGTGGGCGAGGAGGCCGACGCGATCGCCCGCATCTGGCGGCGCGCCGAGCGCCAGGCCGAGTGGAGCGGGCTCAGCAGCCCCGACGTCTGGGAGCTCGCGCGCCCCGTGCGACGCCTCGCCCGGGCCGTGCTGCGCGCGATGGCGCGCGCGGACGGCGAGTCGGAGCGCATCGACGAGGTGCGCCGCATTCTCGAGCGCGCGCGCCGCGAGCTCGAGGCGCTCGACGAGCGCGGCTAGTTCTGCCGGGCCTTCGCCATCGCTAGGCCCGCTTCTTCCAGCTGACGAGCCAGGTGCAGGCGGGCGCGCGATCGACGCAGCAGCTCTGCTTCTCGATCCGGACGCCCTCGCAGCCGCTCATCTCGAAGGTCCCGGCGATGTAGCCCCCCGTCAGCGTGCAGAAGTCGCGCGACGGCAGACCGAAGTCGCGCAGCGCGACGCGCACCTTGCCGGTCGACTCGGGCTCCATCTCCAGGACTCCCGTGTCGTGCTGCGAGCTCCACAGCACGAGCGCGCGCCGCGTCAGCGAGTCGCGTTCGCCGGAGGCGAGGTGCTTGTAGACCCCCTGTCCGTGCGCCTGTGCCGAGAGGCGCCCGGCCTTCTCGAACCACACCGCGTCGGACAACCCGTGGATGCGCGCGATCGCGCGCACGAGGGGGACGAGATCCTCCTCGGGGTACCAGCTCGCCGCGAGCACGCGTTCGCCGAGGTAGTGGTGGAGCGCCGGCGGGAGGTGCTCGAGCGCCTTCTCCTTGTGCCTGCGCAGGAACCGCACCGAATCGACGATCGACGCGCCCTTCACCTTCGCCATGCCGTCACGATCGGCCGAACCCGGCCGCTTCCTGAGGGCGCGTCAGGAAGTCCTGCAGGCAGACTCGACTTTTTCAGTCGAGGGCAGCGTAGACGGCGGCGATCAAGGCGTCGGCGCGCGGGTCGAGCAGGATGTGCGGGCCCATGCGGTTCATCACGTAGCCGAAGCCGACCTTGCGGGAGGGATCCGCGAAGCCGACGGACCCCCCGGCGCCCGGGTGACCGAAGGCGCCCGGGCTCGGGCCGAAGGCGGCGAGCGGCCGGTCCTGGCTCAGCATGAAGCCCTGCCCGACGCGGGTCCCGATCTGGAGGACGTGGTCCGGACCGTGGGCCTGCTCCGTGCGGCAGCGCTCGATGCCCGCGCGCGAGAGGACCTGGACGCCGTCCTGCTCGCCGCCGCGCGCGAGCGCGCCGTAGACGCGCGCGATGCCGTGCGCCGTCGCGTGGCCGTTGGCGCCGGGGATCTCGGCGCGCCGCCACTCGGGTGTGTTGGGCCCGAGCGCCATCGACGGCGGATTCATGAACGCGCGCGACGCGAGCCCCTGCGGATCGCCCGCGACGAGCTCCGCGAGGCCGATGCCCTCGCTGCCGGGCTCGGGCAGCGGGATGCCGCTCATCTCGCCGACGCGCGGATGCAGCGAGTCGGGCGTTCCGATGTAGAACTCCGCGCCGAGGGGACTCGCCACCTCGTCGCGGAAGTAGCGGCCGAGGCTGCGGCCGTCGATGCGACGCACGACCTCGCCGACGAGCCAGCCGAAGGTGACCGCGTGGTAGCCGTGCTTCTCGCCGGGCGTCCACCAGGGCGTCTCCGCCGCGAGCGCGCGGCACATCGCGTCCCAGTCGTAGAGCGCCTCGGGCGGCAGCGGCTCGCGCACCGCGGCGAGACCCGCCCTGTGCGCGAGGAGCCAGCGCACGGGCAAGGTCGCCTTGCCCGCGGCCGCGAACTCGGGCCAGTAGCGCGAGACGGGCGCGTCGAGATCGAGCTTGCCCGCGTCGACGAGACGCTGCGCGCAGAGCGCCGTCATGCCCTTGGTCGTCGAGTAGACGTTGACGAGCGTGTCGCGCTGCCAGGGCCGCGTGCGCGCCTGGTCCGCGAAGCCGCCCCACAGCTCGACCACCATGCGGCCGTCGACGGCGACGGCGACGCCCGCGCCCACCTCGTTCCGCTCGCGGAAGTTCTGCTCGAAGACGCGCCGCACCTCCTCGAAGGCCGGCTCGCAGGTTCCGGAGATGTTCTGCGTCGCCATGGCTCGTGCCTCCTGCGGCTAGTGATCCGGCGTCGGCATCACGGTGACGGGCATCTCGCGCGGCACCTGGCCGAGCGCGACCGCGATCTTCGAGAAGCCCATGAAGAGCGCGACGCCCGCCGCCAGCTCGACGATCTCCTCGGGCGTGAAGTGGAGCCGCAGCTCGTCGCGAAGCTTCGCGTGATCGCCGCCCGGGTCGCGCAGGAAGGCGTCGGTGAAGCGCAGCGCGGCTTTCTGGCGCGGCGAGAGCGCGTCGCTCTGCGCGTAGCCGTCGCGGATCTCGTCGACGAGACCCTCGCTGAGCCCCGCCTCGCGCGCGCCGGCGAAGCGCACGCTGCGGCAGAAGGTGCAGTCGGTGATGCGCGCGTTGCGCAGCCGCGTCATCTCCTTCGTGGGGAGATCGAGCAAGCCGTGGCTCCACAAGGTCCCGTAGATGCGCGTGAACGCCGCGAGCAGCGCCGGCTGGTGCGCGAGCGCGGAGCTCTGCACCGGGTCGCGGCTATCGGTCTTCGGCGGCTGGATGCGGGGCACGGTGTTCTCCGGTTTCAGTAGACGGGCCCGGCCGCGCGCGGCGCCGGCGCGACGACGCGCGCATCCGGCGCCTCGACGCCGAGCATCAGGCGGAAGCGCGTGAAGCCGTCGAAGAGCGCGAGCGCCTCGACGAGCGCGACGGTGCCGGCATCTCCGAGCACCGCGACGACGCGCGTGGCGTCGGCGTCGGTGATCGCGTGCGGGTCCATTGCGAAGAGCTCGGCGAGCGCGACGCACGCGCGCTCCGCGTCGCTGTAGAGCGGCGAATCCCCGGCATCGGCGAGTGCGGCGATCTTCTCTTCCGTGAGCCCGGCGTCGAGCGCCGGCTGGTAGCGCACGCGCAGCTCCGCCTCGCAGCCGTGGAGCTGCGCGATGCGGAGGCGGCACAGCTCGAGGATCACGGGATCGACGAGGTGCGCCTCCCAGAAGAGCGCGTAGAAGCTGCGGAAGTCCTCGAGGAGGTTCTTGCGCAGGGCGAACACGCGCTCGAAGGGGGTCGCGTCCACGCGGGGCATTGTGGCCGTGCGGGGCGCCGGCCACAAGCTCGGCGGCGACGCGAGGGTGATAGGCTGCGCGCATCGAGAGCCCGGAGGGCGCGCATGACCGCAGTCCTTTGTGCGACGGCGCTCGCCGTCGCCGCCGCGATGTCGATCCTCTGGCTGATCTCGCTGGCGCGCCGCGACGCCAGCATCGTCGACATCTGGTGGGGACCCGGCTTCGTCTGGATCGCCGCCGTCGCCTGCGCCGTCGGCACGGGCGGCGACGCGCCGCGCCGCGCGCTCTCGCTCGGACTCCTCGCGCTCTGGGGCTTCCGGCTCGGCATCTACCTGTTCGTCCGCAATCACGGCGCCGGCGAGGACTACCGCTACAAGGCCATGCGCAAGCGCCACGGCGAGCGCTTCGCTCTCGTGAGCCTCGCGACGGTGTTCGGGCTCCAGGGCGTGCTCGCCTGGATCGTCTCGTGGCCCGTGCAGGTCGTGCACGTCTCCGCCGGCGGCCCGCTCGGCGCGCTCGATCTCGTCGGCGCGCTGCTCTTCTCCGTCGGCTTCGCCTTCGAGTCGATCGGCGACTGGCAGCTCGCGCGCTGGAAGGCCGATCCCGCGAACGCAGGGCGCGTGATGGACCGCGGCCTCTGGCGCTACACGCGCCACCCGAACTACTTCGGCGACGCCTGTGTGTGGTGGGGACTCTTCGCGATCGCGCTGGCCACGCCAGCCGGGCGCTGGACCCTGCTCTCGCCGCTGCTGATGAGCTTCCTGCTGCTGCGCGTCTCGGGCGTGCCGCTGCTCGAGCGCGGCCTGCGCAAGCGGCGCCCCGGCTACGCGGAGTACGCCGAGCGCACCAGCGCGTTCTTCCCGCTGCCGCCGCGCAGGCGCGCGACGGCCGCTGCCGCTCCCACTACTCCGCCGCGAGGCTGACGGCCGGGAGCTCGCGCGCCTCGGAGAAGACCGCCTCGCCGAGCGGCGAAAAGGTCGTCGCGCCGAGCCCGCCGAGGGCGCTCGCGCGGATCGTGCCGACGGCGTTCACGTAGCCGGTGCGCGGATCGAGCGCGGCCGGCGCGACGCGCGTGCAGCCGGGCGTGCCGGGCTCGCACACGTCGACGATCACCTGACCGAGCTGCGTGTAGGGAGCGCGCACCCCGACCGCGGACAGGGTGCCGACGTGCACCTCGATCTGCGTCTCGACGCGCGTCTGGAAGAGGCCGAAGTCCGCGGTCTGCCACAGGCGGCCGTGGAACTCGGCGGCCACCACGTCGCCGCTCGCCATATCGAACGTCCACACGTAGTCGCCGAAGCTGCCGGGCACCGGATCGTGCGCCGCGAGGAACTCCTCCATCGCGCTGCCGGGCACGCGCACGCGCACGCGGCCGCTCGCCGGATCGGCGTCGAGCCACGCGATCACCGGCTCGGAGTAGACGACGTCGAGCGCGCCGGGCTGCGCCGTCGGAGAGATCTCGAAGGCCACGCGCACGGGGCGCGGCCGCGCGTCGTGCAGATCGAGCGGATCGGCGAGGGCGGCGCCTGCCATGCAGCAGAGCAGCCAGGATCCGAGCCAGCACTTCGACGCCCGCATCGCGCGCCCTTCCGTCGGAGACCACACTACATCCGTGCGTGACCGGAATGGAAGAAGACGTGTCGTGCGATGTACGTGCGAACCCGTCGGCGCGGATGTGCAGGCGACGCGCAGGTCGCGCACACAAGCCGGCGTTCAGACGCCGGCCTTCGGCTCGCCGACCTGCAGCAGCTGCTTGCCCGTGTTCTCGCCGCGGAAGAGGCGCATGAAGGTCCGCGGCGCGTTCTCGATGCCGCGCTGCACGTCCTCCTTGTGCTGGATCTTCCCGGCGGAGACCCAGCCCGCGAGCTCCTTCGCCGCCTCGCCGAAGCGCGCGGCGTAGTCGAGCACGATGAAGCCCTCCATGCGGCAGCGTCGCGTGACCAGGTTCATCAGGTTGCGCGGGCCCGGCGGCGGCTCCTTCTCGTTGTAGCCGGAGATGCCGCCGCACAGCACGATGCGCGCGCGCTCGGCGACGTGGAAGAGCGCGGCGTCGAGGATCTCGCCGCCGACGTTGTCGAAGTAGACGTTCACGCCGGAGGGACACAGCGCGCCGATGCGCTCCTGCACGTCCTCGCTCTTGTAGTCGATCGCGCCGTCGAGGCCGATATCGTCCGTCAGCCAGGCGCACTTCTCGCGGCCGCCGGCGATGCCGACCGTGCGGCAGCCGACGACGTGCTTCGCGATCTGCGCGACGACCGAGCCCGTCGCGCCCGCCGCGCCCGACACCAGGACGGTGTCGCCGGCCTTCGGCTTGCCGAGATCGAGCAGGCCGAAGTACGCGGTGAGCCCGGTGATGCCGAGCACGCCGAGCGGCCAGGTGAGCGGCGTGCCCGGCGCGAGCTTCGTCGCCTGGCGCAGCCCCGAGCCCGCGACGGCCCACTCCTGCCAGCCGAACAGGCCCTGCACGAAGTCGCCCGGCGCGAAGCCCGCGAGCTTCGACTCCACCACCTCGCCGACGCATCCCGCGCGCATGACGTCGCCGAGCGCGACCGGCGGGATGTAGCTCTTGCGGTCCTCCATCCAGCCGCGCATGGCCGGATCGAAGGAGATGTAGAGGTTGCGCACGAGGATCTCGCCGTCGCCGGGCGCGGGCACCGGCTCCTCGCGGAACTCGAAGTCCGATTCCTTCACCATGCCGACGGGCCGGCGGGCGAGACGCCACTGGCGGTTGCGTGTCTGGCTCATGGGACCTCCGAATGCGCGCGCCGCCCCACCCTACCAGAGCGCTCCGCGGCTCGCGGCTTATACTCGCGCGCTCCTCGCATCCGGGACATCGATGCGCGTCTCCCAGCTCTACGGCCGCGGCCGACCCGTGTTCTCCTTCGAGTTCTTCCCGCCGAAGACCGAGAAGGGAGTGGAGGCGCTCTTCCGCACCTTGACCGAGCTGGCGCCGCTCGCGCCCGACTTCGTCTCCGTGACGTGCCCGCTCGACAAGCCGCGCCGCCCGCTGACCTTCGACCTGGTCGCGCGCATCAAGCGCGAGCTCGGCATCGAGGCGATGGCCCACCTGGTCACCGTCGACTACTCGCGCGCGGAGATCGAAGCGGTGCTGAAGCAGCTGCGCGGCGCGAACATCGAGAACGTGCTCGCGCTGCGCGGCGACCTGCTGCCGGGCATGAAGCCGGACGCGCCGCGCGACTTCCCGCACGCCGACGCGCTCGCCGGGCTCGCGCGCAGCGAGGGCTTCTGCGTCGGCGGGGCCGCGCACCCGGAGCTGCACCCGGAGTCGCGCGACTGGCCGGGCGAGCTCCGCCACGCGTCGGGCAAGGTGCACGCGGGCGTCGAGTTCCTGGTCACGCAGCTCTTCTTCGACTGCAACGACTTCTTCGGCTACGTCGAGCGCGCGCGCGGCATCGGCATCCGCGTCCCGATCGTGCCGGGCGTGATGCCGGTCGGCAGCGTGCCCGGCATCAAGCGCATGGCGGCGCAGAACAAGAACCGCATCCCGGCGGACTTCCTCGCCGAGCTCGAGGCCGTCGCCGAGGACGAGGCGGCCGTGCACCGGCTCGGCGTCGCCTACGCCACGAAGCAGTGCGAGGAGCTGCTGGCGCGCGGCGCGCCGGGCATCCACTTCTACACGCTCAACAAGTCGCCGGCGACGCGCGAGATCCTGACCGCGCTGCGCGCGCGCGGCGTCTGCTGAGCCCGAGGAGCCTGACCCAAGACTGACGCGACGCCCGGACGCCGATGCATCGGCCTTCCCACGCCAGTCCTGGGTCAGGCTCCTAGCAGACGAGCACGACCTCGCCCGGCAGCTCCGGCAGGGCGACGCGGCGCCCGTCTTCGACCGGGACCTCGCGGCCGTCCGCGAGCGCGGCGCGCAGCGGCCGCGCCAGCGGCGACTCCAGCAGCGCGCCGCCCGGCGGCCGGCAGGCGCCGCCGAAGCGCGCGCGCACGCGGATATCGCCACCGGCACCCACGCGCGTCTCTCCTTCGGCCGCGAGCGCGAAGTCGAGCACACCGAAGTGGGTCGGGAGGCCGCGCACCTGCACGCCCGGGGCCTCGCGCACCCACGCCTCCGGGACGCCGGCTGCGAGCACGAGCACGCCGTCCTCGTCGCGCTCGTAGGCGATCAGCGCGCGCAGCGCGCGCACATAGCTCGAAGCCACCCAGCCGTGCGGCAGGTCGCCGAGGAAGCGCGGCGTGCGCGGATCGCGCGTCGTGACCTCCGGCCACTCGCGCCAGCCCGGCAGGCGCTGATCGCCGATCAGCCAGGCGAGGAGCCCGAGCGCGCGCTCCTTCCAGCCGAGGCGCACGAGCGCCACGGCGTTGCGGATCTCGTAGGGCGTGTACGCGTCCGCCACGCGCTCGCCGCTGCGGCGCGCCTCCAGCTCCTCCCAGTAGCGCTCGAAGGTGCGCTCGAGCGCGGCGCGCGGCAGGCGCTCGCCCTCGCCGCAGGGATCGAGCGCGATCGCCGTCGAGGTCGGGTCGAAGTCGCCGAGCTCCGCCGAGCCCGGCACGAAATCGATGCCGTGCTTCGCCATGGCGAGCGCGATCGAGGCGTGCACGTCCGCGCGCATGGCGTCGCGCAGCGGGGCGATGCGCGCGGCGGCTGCGCCGTCGCCGAGCACGGCCGCGGCGTCGACGGCGTCGGCGAGCGCGCGCACGGCGAAGAAATCGTCCCAGTAGGAGTGCACGGGGCTCGATGCGTAGCCCTCGTGGCTGATCGACTCGGGCAGCAGGCCGAAGCGCGCATCGCCGCGAAAGGCCTCGCCCGTGCGCTCGGCGCGCAGCTTCGCGATCGCGTCGACGGCGCGCAGCGCGTGCGGCCACAGCTCGAAGAGGAACGCGACGTCTCCCGTCAGGCGGAAGTGCTCGACGATGCCCCACACGAGCTGCCCGTGGCTGTCGTGCTCGACCGCGCGGTCGATCCCGTGCGCGTCGACGGCGCACGGCACCCTGCCGTCGGGCTCCTGGAACTGCGCGTACCAGCGCAGGAACGCGCGCAGCTCGTCCGCGAAGCGCATCTCGGCGAGCGCGGCGCCCGTCAAGGCGCCGTCGCGGATCCACGAGCGGCGGTAGCGGCGCGGACCCGGCTGGATGCGCGGGCCCTCGCGGTTCACGAGGATCCACGCGAGCGACGCGCGCAGGCTCTGCTCGAAGGGCGCCGCGCCGCGCGGCAGCGAGATCGGCACGTCGGCGAGGCGCGCGCGCCAACGGCCGCGCGCGGCTTCGAGCTGCGCCTCGCCCCACGCCGACGCCTCGGGACGCGCGAGTCCCGCCGGGAGCTCCGGCGTCGCGGCGAAGAGCGGCAGCGCGACGACGACGCCCTCGTGTCCGCCGGGCTCGAGCTCGAGGTCGAAGGCGAGCGCGGCCTCGGCGAAGCCGAGCGGATCGTCGGCGCGCTGCCCAGCCGGCGGCCGCCCCGCGAAGATCTCGCGCACGCAGGCGGCCTCGGCCGCGGCCGCGAAGGCGTCGGGACGGCTCACCGCCACGACGACGCGCTCGCCGTTCACGCGCACGCGCGCGCCGTCGCGGGCGATGCGCGAGATCGGCGCGACGGCGCCGGGGGGATCCGTGCCCTGCCAGATCGGCGTCACCTGGAAGGGTCGGATCGCCAGCCAGAGGCGCAGCGCGCGCCGCGCATCGCTCGCATTCTCGAGGGCATAGCGCGCGATCAGCGCGCTGCGGCCCGCCGCGCCCGAGGCGCAGGCCGTCACGCGCAGGCGCAGGCCGTCGACCTCCCAGGCGAGCGACGGGATCGGCAGGCAGCCGTCGGCCAGCGAGGGGTGCGTCTGGGCGTCGGCCCACGAGAGGCAGCGCCCGTCCACCTCGAGGAACGGCTCCAGGGTGAAGGCGCCGGCGCCGACCTCGAGCGCGCCGTCCTCGCCGAGCAAACCCTTCTCGGTGTCGGCCTCCTGGCCGACCAGCGCCCAGTAGCCGCCCTCGCCGAGCAGGTGGCGCGGAAACACGCCGCGCGCCGCCGTGCGCGCGACGGCCGAGGCGTAGCGCGCGGGCGAGACCGCGAGCTCGATCGGGACGACGGCGACGCGCGCGATCCCTGCGCTCCGCGGCGGCAGCTCGATGCGCAGGAAGCGCGCCTCCATCTCGCCCGTGTCGAGCCAGCGCTGCGCGCCGCTGCCGCGCGCCGCGTGCGCGAGCTCGCGCCAGGCGGTGCCGTCGTCGGAGGCGAGCAGGCGGCACGCCGGCGCGGACGCGCCCGCGAAATCGACGCGCAGTCCGCCGAGCTCGCTCTGCGCGCCGAGGTCGAGCTCGAGCCAGGGCTGCGCATCCTCGCGCTCCGGACGCCAGCCGCCCTGCGCGCCGGCGCCCCGCACGCGCTCCGGCTCGCAGCCCGGCGCCGCGCTGGAGGCCCGCGCGCCGCGCACCTGCGGAGTCTCCGCGGTGGGCGCGCGCGCCTCGATGCGCAGCTCCTCGATGACGAGCGTCCCCGCAGCGCCCGTGTCGGAGGCGACCGCCAGCTCGATGGCGCCGATGCGATCGGGATCGCCGCCGCTGCGCGGCCCCCACGCGAACTCGAGGTTCGCGCGCCGGAAGACGATCCGTTCGCCCTCGCGCGAGGGGGCGAAATCGCGCCGGCGCCACCACCAGACGTTCTGGCCGCTCGGGTCGACGAGCTTCAGCTGGAGGACGGCGGGCTGCGCCTCGCCGCGCACGCGCATGGCGACGACGTAGTGCGCGGGCAGCGAGAAGCCGTGCTCGCGCCGCGCGATCGCGAAGGCGCCGTGGCCCTCCAGCGCGAAGTCGAAACGCAACGCCGTGCCATCGGCGGCGAGATCCGCGCGCGAGCCGGGCGACGCCTGCGCGCGCCACTGCGCGAGCTCGCCCGCAGCGCCCGTCCAGAGCGAGACGTCGCCGCTCAACGGAAGCTGGGCTTGCGCTTCTGCAGGAAGGCCTGCACGGCCTCCTTGTGCTCGGGCGTCTCGTAGCACTGGCGCAGATAACGCGTCTCGCGGCGCTGCGCCTCGAGCAGATCGGTCTCGCAGGCGTTGCGGGTGAGCAGCTCCTTGATCATGCGAAGCTGCGGGCCCGGGTTCGCGCCCATGCCGCGCGCGATCTCGAGCGACGTGTCGAGCAGCGCGCCGGGCGCGACGAGGCGATCCGCGAGGCCGGCGTCGAAGGCCTCCTGCGCGTCGACCAGGCGTCCCGAGAGGCACATCTCGCTGGCGCGGCCGAAGCCCATGCGCTGCACCAGGAAGTGCGTGCTCGCGAGCTCGGGCACGATGCCCATGCGGATGAAGAACATGCCGAAGCGCGCCTGCTGCGAGGCCACGATCACGTCGCAGGGCAGGATCATCGTCATGCCGACGCCGACGGCGGCGCCGTTCACCGCGGCGACGAGCGGCTTCGAGCCGCGCAGCAGCGCGACCCAGTCGACGCCGGCGGGGAGTCCTCCCTGACCGTGCGCGGTGTCGCCGCCCGGATCGGTGCCGTCGAGCCGCGTCTGGAAGGTGTCCTGCATGTCGGCGCCCGCGCAGAAGCCGCGGCCCGCGCCGGTCATCACGATGGCGCCGACCTGCGGGTCGTTGTTTGCGCGCTCGAGCGCATGCACCTGCTCGAGCGACATGCGCGGCGTCCACGCGTTGAGGCGATCCGGGCGGTCCAGGGTGATCAGCGCGACGTCGCCGCGAAGCTCGTAGCGGATCTGGGTGTAGTCCACGTTCCTGCCTCCGAGTTGCCGATTCTCCCGTCGGCGCGCGGGCTCCGTCAAGCGCCCGCTCCGTCAAGCGCGCGAGTCGCTGCGCCGATCCGATGGGACTTCGGGAGAGTCGGCGTGCGCATCGCACTGGCAGTAGACGGGACCCGCGGCGACGTGCATCCGATGCTCGCGCTCGGCACGGCGCTGCGCGCGCGCGGCCACGACGCGATCCTGTGCGCGCCGCCCGACTTCGCCGAGGATGCCGCGCGCTGCGGCTTGCCCTTCCACGCGGTCGGCGTCTCCGCCCGCGCCTACCTCGCCGAGCACGCGGAGTTCCTGCACGGGACGATGCGCCAGTCGATGCTCGCCGCGCGCGACTACCTGCGCGAGAACATCGTGCGCCAGTTCCGCGAGCTCACGATCGCGGCGCGCGGCGCCGACTGGATCCTGGCGGCCGGCGTGCAGCTCTCGGCGGGCTCCGTCGCGCAGGCTCACGGCGCGCGTCACCGCTTCGTCGCCTACTGCCCCTCGGTGCTGCGCTCGCCGCATCAGACGCCGTTCGTGGTGCAGCGCGGCGAGCTGCCGCGCTGGCTGAACCGGCTCGCGTGGTGGGGCGTCGTGCAGATCTTCGCCACCACGCTCCGCGGCGTCGTCTCGGCGGAGCGCGCGCAGCTCGGCCTGGCGCCGGTCCGCGATCTCTATGGCCTGATGCGCAGCCCCTCGCCGATCTTCGCGGTCGAGGAGCTGCTGGCGACGCCGCCGCCGGATCTCGTCGGCGAGGTGCAGAGCGTCGGCTGTCTGCATCCCTTCGAGGAGGAGCCGCTCCCCGAGAAGCTCGAGGCGTTCCTCGCCGCGGGCGAGCCGCCCGTCTACATCGGCTTCGGCAGCATGACCGACCCCGATCCCGCCGCGACGACGCGCCTCGTGCTCGACGCCGTGGCGCGCTCGGGCGTGCGCGCCGTGCTCTCGGCCGGCTGGGCGGGGCTCGGCGACGCGCCGCTGCCGGAGAACGTGATCGTCGTCGGCTCGCTCTCGCATCCGGCGCTCTTCCGCCGGGTCGCGGCGGTCGTGCACCACGGCGGCGCCGGCACCACGACGACCGCAGCGCGCGCGGGCGCGCCGCAGATCCTCGTGCCGCACGTGCTCGATCAGTTCCACTGGGCGGCGCGCGTCGCCCGCCTCGGGCTCGGCCCGTCCGCGCTGCCGCGTCGGGGCCTCTCCTCGGAGCGACTTGCCGAGGCGATCTTGGCGGTCGCGGACAACGAGATGCTCGCCGAGCGGGCCGCGCAGCTCGGCGAGCGCCTGCGCGCCGACCTGCGCGCGCGGACGCATCCCGCCGACGCGCTCTTCCCGCGCGACGTTGGTGCGGATCCGCGAGCCGCCGTCTAGCTTGCCGAGATGCCGCTCCTCGACCGGCTGGTCCTCACGGCCCGGCTCCTCCCCGGCCTGCCGAAGCTGACCGCGCACAAGCCGAACGGCCGCGCGACCGTCGGCGACCTGATCGAGGCGCAGGCGAAGCGGCGCCCGGTGCAGCCCTTCCTGCGCTACGCCGACCGCGAGCAGAGCTACGGCGAGCTCAACGCCGACGCGAACCGCATCGCGCACTGGGCGCGCGCACAGGGCGTCGCGCGCGGCGACGTCGTCGCGCTGTGCATGGAGAACCGCCCGGAGTACATCCCGATCTGGGCGGGCATCGCGAAGCTCGGCGCGACGACGGCGCTGATCAACACGAACCTCACCGGCCAGCCGCTCGCGCACGCGGTCGCGACGTCGCGCGCGCGCCACCTCGTGCTCGGCGAGGAGTGTCTCCCGCGCTTCGCCACGGCCGCGCCCGCGATGCCTTCCCCGCTCGCGCTCTGGATCGCGCGCGATCCGGAGCATCCGCGCGCCGACTGGCCGGCCGGCGCGCAGGATCTCGCGGAGGCGCTGCGCGAGCAGCCCGATCACAACCCGGATCCCGCGCTGCGCGAGGGCACGACGACCGGCGACGACCTCTTCTACATCTACACCTCCGACACGACGGGGCTGCCGAAGGCCGCGCGCTTCAGCCATCTGCGCTTCCTGAACATGGGCGCGATCTCCGCCTTCGCGCTCGGCCTGCGCCCCGCGGACGTCCACTACTGCGCGCTGCCGCTCTACCACTCGGCCGGCGGCGCCATGCTCGTCTCGTCGGTGATGTCGGCGGGCTCGTGCATGGCGCTGCGACGCCGCTTCAGCGCGAGCCGCTTCTGGGACGACGTCCGCCGCTTCGAGGCGACGTGCTTCCAGTACATCGGGGAGCTGTGCCGCTACCTGCTCCAGCAGCCGCCCTCGCCCGAGGATCGCAACCACCGCGTGCGCGCGATGATCGGCAACGGCCTGCGCGCCGACGTCTGGGTGCCCTTCCAGGAGCGCTTCGGCGTCCCGATGGTGCGCGAGTTCTACGGCGCGACCGAGGGCAACGTCGCGTACATGAACTTCGAGAACAAGGTCGGCTCGGTGGGGCGCTTCCCGTGGAAGGTCCTCAGCAACGCGCGCCTCGTCCGCTACGACCACGACACCGACCAGCCGCTGCGCGGCGCCGACGGAATGTGCATCGAGTGCGGCGTCGACGAGGTCGGCGAGATGATCGGACGGCTGCCGGCGCGGGCGAACGATCCTGCCGGCCGCTTCGAGGGCTACACCTCGAAGGAGGCGACGGAGAAGAAGCTGCTGCGCGACGTGTTCGCGCGCGGCGACGTCTGGTTCCGCACCGGCGACCTGCTGCGCATGGACGCGGACGACTTCCTCTACTTCGTCGACCGCATCGGCGACACCTTCCGCTGGAAGGGCGAGAACGTCTCCACGCAGGAGGTGGCGGAGCAGCTGACGAGCTTCCCGGGCCTCCACATGGTGAACGTCTACGGCGTCCCCGTGCCGGGCTGCGACGGGCGCGCGGGCATGGCGGCGCTCGTGCTCTCAGCGGGCGCGCGCTTCGACGGCGCGGCCTTCCACCGCCACGTGCAGGCGCTGCCGCGCTACGCGGCGCCGCTCTTCGTGCGTCTCCTCGCCGAGCAGGAGATGACCGGCACCTTCAAGATCCGCAAGGTGGATCTGCAACGCGAGGGCTTCGATCCCGGCGCGATCTCGGATCCGCTCTTCGTGCGCGACGACAAGGCCGGCGCCTACGTGCCGCTGACCGGCGAGATCGCAGCGGAGATCGCGCGAGGGGCTCGCACCGTCTAGCCCTCGGTGATCGGCTGCTTCAGCCCTCTGTGATCGGAATGTGGCGCGGCTGCGAGCGCACGCGGCCGAGCCACGCGCGCACCGCCGGATACGGCTCCAGATCGAAGCCGCCCTCGTTCGCGACGTGCGTGTACGCGTAGAGCGCGATGTCGGCGATCGTGT
>DASUFZ010000178.1:0-9439 GCA_036274295.1 Myxococcota bacterium | reverse complement strand
GCCCGCGAGCGGGTGCTCGTCCGGCGGGATGTGCCCGCGCTCCTCGGGCCGGATGAACTTGTAGATGTGCATGGACTCGTCCCAGCTCGGGAAGCCGAGATCCTCGAGACGGCCGTTGCGCCAGCGCTGCGCCCACTCCTGTGTGTCGCTATCGAGCTCCCAGATGACGCCCTGCATGACTCGGAAGTACGTCCAGTAGTCGTCCTCGAAGAGCATGCGCAGCAGCTCGCCGATCGAAGCGAGATCGTCTCCTTCGTCCTTCGCGCGGTAGTAGAAGGCGCCCTCGAGCGTCTGTCCTTCCGGCGGCTGCCAGTCGTCGTCTCCCGCCGGCTTCTGGAACACCTCGATGCGCGACTTCAGGTAGAGCACGAGGAGCTCCGGATCGAGCGCCTCGATCGCGCGCTTGAACGCGCTGCGCTCGGTGGCGGCGAGCGCGCCGATCCACGCGGACAAGGTGGGGAGATCCGGCTCGAAGCGGCTCCAGGCGTCGAGGTCGATGGCGGCAGTGACCTGCTCGGGCGTCGCGTACTCGAGCACCCAGGCGGCGTCGGCGAGCCCGATCGCCTTCACGGTGAAGCAGAGCTCCGCCTCGGGCAGCAGCGGGATCACGCGCTCGGGCTCGGGCAGCAGGTCGAGCAGCTCGCCGCGCGCGGCGAGCGGCGCGTTGCAGACGAGCGCCACCTGGTCCTCCGCCGGCGTCGAGCGCAGCGCGTCGACGGCGGCGCGGCGGTCCTCGCGGGCGAGTCTCAGCACGGCGCGCGGATCGTCGGGCGCGACGGGGAGGGTCGCCATCGGGGCGGAACCGTAGCAAGCCCCGTTCTATTCTCCGCGCCGTGCGTCTCGACGACATCCGCCGCGCCTTCGCCGCCTACGAGCCCCTCGAGCTCGCGAGCGGAGAGGCGCGCCGTGCGGCCGTCGCGATGGTGCTCGCGAACCAGCCGGAGGGCCCGTCGGTGCTCTTCATCGAGCGCGCGAGCCACCCGCACGATCCGTGGTCGGGACACATGGCGTTCCCCGGCGGCCGCGTGGACCCGGGCGACGCCCATGCGCGCGAGGCGGCGGAGCGCGAGACACTCGAAGAGGTCGGGCTCTCGCTGCGCGGCGCCGAGCGCATCGGGCGCCTCGACGACAAGCAGGGCAACCCGCGCACGCAATCCACCCTGCTGATCTCCGGCTACGTCTACGCGCTGCCCGAGCCGGCGTCGCTGGTGTTGAACCACGAGGTGCGCGAGGCGTTCTGGTTCCCGCTGGCGGAGCTCACGGCGCCGGCCCGCCTCGTCGCGCACCGCGCCCACACCGTCGATTTCCCCGGCATCCTGGTCGGCGAGCCGCAACGCCACGTCGTCTGGGGGCTCACCTACAGCTTCCTCGAGAGCTTCTTCCGTGCGGTCGGCCACCCGCTGCCGAACCGCTGGACACCCGAGCAGACCGCATTTGCGCGGGGCATGGACGAGCGCCCGGCGTAGAATGCCCGCCGTGACACCGATCCGCCTGCTGTCCCTGTTCCTTGTCGCGTTGACCGCCTGCCAGGCCACGCTCCCGCCGCCACCACCCGAAGCGAAGATCACGCCGATCGCGCTCACGGGTGAGAGCGAGCCGATCCTGTTCCAGCAGGTGGTCTTCCGGATCCCTTCCGGCACCCGGCTGGGCGCCTGGTACTGGCGCGAGTCGGACAAGCAGGTGAAGGAGATCCGCTGGAACGGATCCCTCACCAAGACCTCCGAGTTCAACATCGCGGCGATGGACCACATCACGTCCCACGGCTACCGCGCCGTCGATCCGACGAAGACGCTCTTCACGGACGACGACTCGGTGAAGACGCGCTATCGCCTCGGCGGCATCGTGACGCGCGCGGATATCCGCGGGCATCTGGTGCGGCCGGTCGAGGAATCCTACGCCGTCGCCACGGTGGACATGCAGGTCACCCTGTTCGACTCGGTGCGCAAGGAGATGGTCTACGAGCGCAGCTTCCCCGGATGGGGACGCGACACCGGCCAGGATCCCTATCCGCTGACACCTGCCGTGCTCAACGCGCTCGACAAGGCGCTCACCGACCCCGCGTTCGCCGCTCTCGTCGTGCGCGGCGGAGCGGGCACGCGGACGGCGGACGAGCCGATCCACCTGCCCGTCTGCGCGAGCGCGGCGAAGATCGCTCTGCCGGCGCAGATCGAATCGGTGCGCCGCGCGGTGCTCACGATCCGCTCCGGCTCGATCACCGGCACCGGCGTCCTCGTGTCGCCGGAGGGCCACGCACTCACCGCGGGGCACGTCGTCTCCGGGCTCGACGAGGTCCGCGTGGTGCTGGAGTCGGGGCTCGAGCTGCCCGCTCGGGTGCTGCGGGTGGATCTCCAGACCGACGCCGCGCTGATTCAGGTCTCCGGCGCGCGCCACACGTGCGTCGCGGTCGGCCCCGAGCCTGCCATCGGAGAGGACGTCTACGTGATCGGATCCGCCCTCGGTGAAGAGCTGATGCTCTCCGTCTCCAAGGGCATCGTGAGCGGACGGCGCGAGATCGAAGGGGTGACGCTGATCCAGACCGATGCCAGCACGAATCCGGGGACGAGCGGGGGTCCGCTGCTCGACGCGCAGGGCCGCATCGCGGGCATCGTCACCCAGAAGGTCTTCGGCGTCGGCCTGGAAGGGCTCGCGTTCGCGCTTCCCACGGAGCTGGTGAGACAGCGACTCGGACTGCGTTAGGCGGACGGCCGCTCCCGCTCCGGCTCGCCCTCCGTCCAGGCCGGACAGGCGCGCACGGGCAGCGGCGGGTAGCGGCGCAGACGCGGGTCGGTGTCGGCGGCGCGGCAGCGCCAGAACGAGGAGCCGCGCCTGTTCCGCTGCACGCCGGCGTGCGCGCACACGGAGCACAGGCCGACGGACGGATCGGGCGCCGGGTGCGCCGTCCCGCTCACGGCGCCGGCGCGATCTCGATGGCCGCGCCGCGGCCGCGATCGCGCAGGCGGACGTCGACGAAGCCGTCGCCCGCGGCGTAGCCCGGCGCGCCCTCGCTCGCATCGAGCCGCTCGCCGTCCACGAAGACGGCCTGCGGAGCAGGGCAGCCGTGGATGCGGACGCGCAGCGCACGCTCCGCGATCTCGTAGTCGCCCTCGCGCGCGCCGATCTCGAAGCGCAGGCGCCCGCCGGCGTTGCTCCAGAGACGGAGCGCCGTCTCCGCCTGGTGTCCCTCGCGATAGGCCGTCGTCTCGCCGTCGTCCTCGACGAAGAGCGCCTGCGCGTCGCGGCCGGGGAACACCTCGAAGATGCACGGCTCGGCGGGGATCTCGCCCGTGTGCGCGACGGGGCTCTGCGTCGGGAGGATCGAGCCCGCGCGCACGAAGAGCGGCAGGCGCTCGAGCGGCGCCTCCACGCGCAGCCGCCGCGGACCTCGATAGAGCGCGCCGTCGTGCCAGGCGAACCAGCCGCCCGGCGGCAGGTACACCTGGCGCCGGCGTGCGCCGCGCACGACGACGGGAGCGGCGAGCAGCGCGGAGCCGAGCATGAGCTGGTCGTCGACGGCGGCGGCGTCCGCGTCCTCGGGGAATTCGTAGAAGAGCGGGCGCCACACCGGCGCGCCGCTGCGCTCGGCCTCGCGGAAGAGCCCCTCGGCATAGGGGAGCAGGCGCATGCGCAGGCGCAGCGCGTCGCGCGCGATCTCCTCGACGCGGCGGCCGAAGCTCCACGGCTCCTGGCGCCGCGTCGCCCACATGCTGTGCGTGCGCGCGAAGGGATAGAGGGCGCCGAGCTGGACCCAGCGCGCATAGAGCTCGGGCGTGCAGGAGCGGAAGAAGCCGCCGATGTCGGCGCCGCAGAACGCGACGCCCGAGAGCGAGAGATTCAGCAGCATCGGGATCGAGCCGCGCAGGTGCGACCAGCTGCTCACGTTGTCGCCGGTCCACACCGCGGCGTAGCGCTGCACGCCCGCGTAGCCCGAGCGCGTCAGCACGAAGGGCCGGCGCCGCCGCCCGTCGCCCTCGAGGGCCGCGCGCGTCGCGCGGCAGTGCTGCAGGCCGTAGAGGTTGCGCACCGATTCGTGCGGGACGTCGTGCGGGCCTCCCGTCGGATCGCCCTGCACGACGCGCGAGAGATCCTGCTTGCGCACGGGAATCATCATGCGGCCGAGGCGCAGGTCCGCGCTCCAGCCGGCCGGCTCGTTCATGTCGTTCCAGATGCCGGCGACGCCCGCGTCGAGCAGCGGCCGGTGCTGCTCGGCCCACCACGCGCGCACGGGCTCGCGGTTGAAGTCCGGGAGCGCGGCCTCACCCGGCCACACGCGCAGCGAGAAGCGCTCGCCGTCGTCGCGGCGGCAGAAGGCGCCGCGCGCAATGCCGTCGCGGTAGACCGCGTACCCCGGGTCGACCTTCACGCCGGGATCGACGATCGAGACGATGCGGAAGCCCTGCGCCGCGAGCTCCGCGCAGAGCGCGCGCGGATCCGCGAAGCGCTTCGGGTGCCAGGTGAATACGCGGTAGCCGTCCATGTAATCGATGTCGAGATGGATGACGTCGCCCGGCATGCCGCGCCGGCGGAACTCGCGAGCGAGCGCGCGCACCTCCTGCGCGCTCTTGTAGCCCCAGCGCGATTGGTGATGGCCGAGCGCCCAGCGCGGCGGCAGCGGCGTGCGCCCGACGCGCGCGCTGTAGCGCGCGAGCACCTCGCGCGGCGTCGGACCCGGGAAGAGCGCTACGTCGAGCCCGCCGCGCGACGCCTCCATCTCGACGCGGTCCTCGCGCGTCGCGGCGACGTCGAAGCGCGACGCCGCGAAGGCCTCGAGCAGCACGCCGAGCGCGGCGCCGCCGCGCCGCTGCGCGAGGAAGAAGGGGATCGAGACGTAGAGGGGATCCGCGTAGTCGAACGACTCCGGATCGCGGTTGCGCATGACCAGGCGCTGGCCGCGCTTGTCGAGCGGCCCCGTCTTCTCGCCGAAGCCGAAGAAGCGCTCGTCCGGCGCGCAGGCGAGTGCTACGCGCGCTGCGCCGGACTCCGCGAAGGCGAGCGCGCCGAGCTCCGCGAGCGCGGCGCCGCGCCGATCGAGCAGGCGCACGCGCAGCGGCGCGGCGTCCACCTCGACGCGCAGCGCGCACGCGGGCGACTGCCACGTGAGCACGTCGCCGCGCGCCTGCACGCGACACGCGTGCGCGCGCCACGCGCCGCGCTCGAGCGCGTGCTCGGGGCGCAGCGGCTCCTCCTTCGCGAAGGCGCGCACGCGCAGCACGCCGTCGTCGACGAGCTCGAGCTCCGCGAAGCCGTGCGAGAGCTCGAGCACGAGCGCGGAGCCGCCGTCGGCGTCGCTCCGCTCCCGATAGCCGCGCAATGCGGCGTCCGCCGCGTAGCGCTCCCCCGCCATGCGTGTCAGTCTACCCGTCGTGCCGAGGGAAAGCAGTCCAACTCTCTTTGCGCGCCTCGCGCGACTGCTCGAGCTGGCCGAACGCGCACTGGCGGAGCGCGTCGGCGTCGCGCCGGATCCCGAGCTCTTCGCGCGCTACTCGGCCTTCCGCTGGGAGGTCCGCCAGGGGCGCGGGCGCCTCGAGCCGATCGCGCAGCCGGACCGCTTCTCGCTCGACGATCTCGTCGGGGTCGGGCGCCCGCTCGCCCGCCTCGTCGCCAACACGGAGCAGTTCCTGGCGGGCCTGCCGGCCAATCACGTGCTGCTCTTCGGCGAGCGCGGCACGGGCAAGTCTTCGGCCGTGAAGGGATTGCTCTCCCGCTACGCGCCGCAGGGCCTGCGCGTCGTGGAGGTGCACAAGGAGGACCTGCTGCACCTGCCCGACGTGCTCGAGGCGCTGCAGGGGCGCGACTTCCGCTTCCTGATCTTCTGCGACGACCTCTCTTTCGACGCGGGCGAGACGGGCTACCGCGCGCTCAAGGCGGCGCTCGAGGGGAGCCTCGTCGCGACACCGTCGAACGTCCGCATCGTCGCGACGAGCAACCGGCGCCACCTGCTGCCGCACAGCGTCGCGGACAACCGCGAGGCGCGCCTCGACGAGCACGGCGATCTCCACATGGGCGAGAGCGTGGAGGAGAAGCTCGCGCTCTCGGACCGCTTCGGGCTGCTGCTCGGCTTCTACGCCTTCGACCAGCCGACCTTTCTCGAGATCGTCGACCACTACGCCAAGCGCGCCGGGCTCCAGGCGCCGCAGGAGCAGATCCACGAGGAGGCGCTGCGCTGGGCGCTCGCGCGCTCGAGCCGCTCGGGGCGCACCGCGAAGCAGTTCGTCGACGACTTCGCCGGGCGCGAAGCGCTGGCCGAGCGCGGGCGTCGTTAGGTGGAGCTGTCGATCTCCCTGCTCGGGCTGCTCTCCATCTTCGCGCTGATCCTGCTGAACGCCTACTTCGTCGCGACGGAGTTCGCGCTGGTGGCGGTGCGGCGCACGCAGGTGGAGCTCTGGGTGCAGGCCGGGCGGGCCGGCGCGCGTTCATTGGCGCGCGCGATCGGCGGCCTCGACGACGCCATCGCCGCCACGCAGCTCGGCATCACGCTCGCGAGCATCGGGCTCGGCTTCATCGGCGAGCCCGCGCTGGCGCGGCTGATCCTGCCGCTGCTCCACCAGGTCGGCATCCAGTCGAACGCCGCCGTCCACTCGCTCGCCATCGGCGTCGCCTTCGCGCTGATCACGTTCCTGCACGTCGTGGTGGGCGAGCTGGCGCCGAAGGCGCTCGCGCTCGACCGCCCCGGCACCGTCGCGCTCGCCTGCGCGCAGCCGCTGCTCGTCTTCGGCCAGGTCTTCCGGCCGATCCTCCGCGCCATGAACGGCGCCGGCAACGCGCTCGTGCGCGCGCTCGGCGTGAAGCAGCTCGGCGAGGCGCACGCGGTGCACTCGCCGGAGGAACTCTCCCTGCTCGTCACCGAGGCGCGCGAGGCCGGCGCGATCCGGCCCTACACGGGCCGCATCCTCGGCAACGTCTTCCGCATCACCACGCGCAAGGTGCGCGACGTGATGGTGCCGCGCGAGCGCGTGCGCGCGATCGACCGCCGCATCCCGCTCGACGAGATCCTCGAGCTGCTGCGCGAGACCGGCTTCACGCGCATCCCCGTCTACGAAGGCGAGCCCGATCGCGTCGTCGGCGTCCTGCACAGCAAGGACCTCTTCCATGTGATCGCCCGCGAGCGCGTCGTGATCCTGCAGGACGCGATCCGCCCGGCGGCGACGATCTCGCCGGATCTCCTCCTCGTCGACGCGCTGCGCCAGTTCCGACGCGGCCGCAGCCACCTGGCACTGGTGCGCGAGAACGAAGGCCCGATTCTCGGGATCTGCACGCTCGAGGACGTGCTCGAGGAGATCGTCGGCCAGATCGAGGACGAGCACGACGAGCCGACACCGGCCGGGAGCGAATAGGTGGCGCGCGTACGCCGCCTCGTGCTCGTCTCGCAGCGCGGGCTGCACGACCACGCGGATCTCGAGCGGATCGGCAGGAGCATCGAGCGCGACGCCGCCGACCTGCGCGTCGAGGTGGTGCGGGACAAGTCGCATCGGCTGCACTGCGCGCGCTGGGTCCTTCGGCCGGCTCTGGTCTACTCGGCGATGGCGCTGCGACACCTGCGTCCTCTGCGCGGCGCCGTTCTCCAAGGCTCTCACCTGACGAAGATCCAGGAGATGGAGCGGCTCGAGCGCGCGGGCATCCCGGTGCCGCGCTGGCGGCCGGTCACTCGCGAGTCGCCGCCGCCCGACGTCACCGGCTTCGGGCCCTACGTGGTGATGAAGCCGGAGGACGGCAAGCGCGGCGCCGATGTGCGCATCGTGCGGAGCGAGAAGGTTCGCTTCCTCGACCCGCGGACGCGCGTCGCCGCCCCTACGCAGCGCTGGATCGCGCAGCAGTACGTGCACACGGGCCCCTGGCCCACCTCGCAGCGCGTCGTGACCCTGTGCGGCGTCCCGCTCTACGCCACGCGCAGCCGGGCGGATCACGCGCGCAAGCCGATCCGGGACGCGACGGATTTCGGCAGCGGCGGAAAGAGCATCGTGGCCAGCCACGTCGGCTGCACCATCGAGTTCTGCTACGACGCCGACATCCTGGCGCTTGCGGAGCGCGCCGCCTGCGCCTTTCCGGAGATCCCCCTGCTCGGCATCGACATCCTGCGCGATGCCGAGAGCGACGCGCTCCACGTGATCGAGGTGAACTCGAGCGGTCAGTGCTGGGGCTTCTCGTCGGGGCTCGGCAATTCGATGCAGGAGCGCCTCGGTCACCGCTACGAATCCCAGTTCGACGCGTTCGCGCGCGCGGCGCGCGTGCTGATCGAACAGACGCGCCGGCTCGCGCGCTGATCGACACACGCCGGAGCGAGCGGGACGCGGGCGAAGTAGGATTCGCGCGTGTCGCTCCAACTCGTGCTCGTCTCGCACCGCGCGGTGAGCGACCACCCGGATCTCGAGCGGATCGCTCGGAGCATCGAGCGCGACGCCCCCGACTTGCGCGTCCGCGTTTTGCGCGACAAGCGGAGCTGGCTCTCTCTCGCGCGCGCGGCCTGGCGACCGACTCTGGTGTTCAGCGCCAAGGCGCTGCGGAAGCTGCGCCCGCTGCGCGGCTCCGTGCTCCAGGGCTCGCAGCAGTCGAAGATCGAGGAGATGGAGGAGCTCGAGCGCGCCGGCATCCCCGTGCCGCGCTGGCGTCCGGTCATCCGCGAGGCCGCGCCCCCCGACGTCGGCGAGTTCGGCCCCTACGTGGTGATGAAGCCCGATCGCGGCGGGTGCGGCGCCGACGTGCGCATCGTGCGCAGCGCCAAGGTGCGCTTCCTCGATGCTTCCACGCGGCGGGCTGCTCGCGCCGAGCGCTGGATCGCGCAGCAGTACGTCCACACCGGGCCGTGGCCGACCGCGCAGCGCGTGCTGACCCTGTGCGGCACGCCGCTCTACGCCATTCGCACCCGGGCGGACCGCTCGCGCGCGCCGATCCGGAACGCGGGCGATTTCGGCGGCGGCGGAAAGAACATCGTCGCCAGCGCCATCGGCTGCAGCATCGAGTTCTGCGACGACGCCGACGTCCTCGAGATGGCCGAGCGCGCCGCGCGCGTGTTTCCGGAGATCCCGGCGCTCGGCGTCGACATCCTGCGCGACGTCGAGAGCGGCGCTCTTCACGTGATCGAAGTGAACTCGCGCGGCGGCAGCTGGGGGTTCTCGTCGAGGAAGGTCGCGGCGATGCAGCAGGTCCTCGGCCGACCCTTCGAATCCCAGTTCGACGCCTTCGCGCGCGCGGCGCGCGTCCTCACGGAGCAGACACGCCGGCTCGCGCGCTAGCAGGCTGCGGAAAAACGCCGGACCGACGGGAGAGTTTTTCTGCAGCCTGCTAGAGCAGCCCGACTTCCCGACCGACCTTGCGCAGCGCCGCGAGCGCCTTGTCGAGGTGCTCGCGCGTGTGGGTCGCCATGTAGGAGGTCCGCAGCATCGCGCGGCCCTCGGGAACGGCGGGCGAGACCACCGGGTTCGCGAACACGCCCTCTTCCTGGAGA
>DASUFZ010000177.1:0-4392 GCA_036274295.1 Myxococcota bacterium | reverse complement strand
CTCGAGCAGCTCGCGGGCTGCGACGGCTTCATGTGGCGCCACATCCACGACGTCGGCATGCAGCAGATCGCGCGGCGGCTCCTTCCGGTGATCGAGCGCGAGCTGCGCCTGTGCGTGTATCCCGACCAGGCGACCTGCTGGCACTACGACGATAAGATCGCGCAGGCGTACCTGCTGCGCGCGCAGGGGATCCAGACGCCCGACACCTGGGTGTGGTTCGAGCGCGAGGGCGCAGAGCGTTTCGCGCGCGAGGCGAAGTATCCCCTCGTGATGAAGCTCTCGACGGGCGCCGGCTCCGAGAATGTGCGCCGCATCGACTCGGCCGCGCAGGCGCTCGAGTGGATCCGCATCCTCTTCAGCACCGGCGTGACGGATCTCTCGGACGCCTCGTTCCGACCCGCACCGTGGAGCGCACGCGTGCGTGCGGCCGCCCGCGCGCTGCTGCGCGGCCGGCCCGCGCACCGGCACGGGCTCGGGCGCGGCGGACTGCATCACGGCTACGTGCTGTTCCAGCAGCTCGTGCCGGGCAACGCGTTCGATACGCGCGTCACCGTGATCGGCCGGCGCGCGTTCGGGTTCCGGCGCTTCAACCGGCCCGGGGACTTCCGCGCCAGCGGGAGCGGCCGCATCGACCACGACCCGGCGGCGATCGATCTCGCGACGGTGCGCCTGGCGTTCGAGGTTGCGCAGCGCATGGGGACGCAGTCCGTCGCGATCGACGGCCTGCGCGACAGGGCGAACCCGCTCGTCGCCGAGGTCAGCTACACCTACCAGAGTCAGGCCGTGGCGGCTTGTCCCGGGCACTGGGAGCTGCGCGGCGCGCCGGCGTCGGGCGAGCTCGTCTGGGTGGCCGGCTCGATGTGGCCCGAGGACGCGCAGATCGAGGACTTCGTGCTGAAGCTCAGCGAGGCTTCCGTAAGATCCCGAGCTTGCGATGAACGACCTGATAGGGGAGCCCGCGGCTCGCGGTGAACTCCCGGTAGGCCTGGTCTGCGCCGTCCCAGCGGATGTTCTGCGGATTGCAGTCGTCCACCACCAGCAAGCCGCCCGGCGACAGCACCTCGTACAGCTCTCGCAGGGCCTTCGACATCGGCCGGTAGAGATCCACGTCGAGAATGCAGAAGGCGAGCGGACCGAGGGTCGTGAGGTCGAGCTGGTTCACGTCGGCCTGGATGGACTGCACGCGCCGGATGCCGTTGGCCTGCATCGAGCCGTCGAACCACTCCTTCCGGTTGTTCTCGAAGCCGTGGATCAGGCCCGGCTGCTTGCCGCGATGCTCGATCTCGTACGCCACGTCCTCGGCGACGAAGCCGCCGAACGTATCCACCGCGAAGTACGGCTTCTCGATCTTCTGTTGATCCATGTACAGGTTGAGGAACACGGCGGTCTTGCCCTGGGCGCAGCCCACCTCGGCGATGTGGCCGGGCACGTCGCGCGTCTCCTCGACGCACGCGCACAGGAAGCAGAGCTGCGTCGGATCGAAGTTGTAGTAGTAGCGGTGGACGGGAGGTTGGGGGCGGACGATCCGGAACGGAGCGCGCCGCGCGAGCGCGCGGACGCGGGTCAGCCACATCGGGAATCTCCTTCGACCGGGGGATCGTCATGCAGGTGCGAGAGGCTGAGTCCGAGCGCGGCGCGCACCAGCAGCCGCCAGCTGCGCAGGCGCAGCGGCTCGGCGCGCAGCAGCCTGCGCGCGTAGTGGCGCGAGGTGTCGAGGTAGCCGTCGCCGAGCGCGGCGCGCGCCCACTCGTACCAGAGGTCCTGCGGCGAGACGTCCGCGCGGTCGGGCACGGCCGCCAGCTGGCTCTGCGGCAGTCCGCGGCGCTGCAATGCCTCCGCGCGCACGAGCTTGCGGATGCGCGTCTGCTCGACGCGCTGCACCGCGCCGATGGATCTCGGGTGACGGCGATACTCGTAGAGGGTCTCGGGCAGGTTCGAGAGGCGGCCGATCTCCGCGAGCCGCAGGTAGAGGTCTGCGTCCTCGGCCCCGGTGCGGTCGGCGCGGTAGTTGCCGACCTGGAGCACGGCGCTCCGCCGCAGCATCGGGCACGCGAGCGCGCCCGCCGCGCGCCAGAGCGCCTGCTCGATCTCCTCGTGGCTGCGCGGCGCGCGATGCCTGCGGATCGGGCGCCGCTCGGGGTCGACGATCAGCACGTCCGACGAGACGCCGACGCACTCGGGATGCGCGTCGAGGTACGCGACCTGCCGTGCGAAGCGCGCCGGATGCGAGACGTCGTCGGCGTCCATGCGCGCGATCAGTGCGCCGCGCGCGCGCAGCACGCCTTCGCGTAGCCAGTAGGCGAGGCCGCCGAAGGCGCCGCGATGAACCTGGATGCGCGCGTCGCGCCGCGCGTACTCGTCGGCGATCGCGCAGGAATCGTCCGTCGAGGCGTCGTCGATGATCCAGAACTCGAAGTCGCCGAAGGTCTGCGCGAGGATGCTCTCGATCGCCTCGGCGAGGTAGGGCGCTGCGTCGCGCATCGGCATCACGACGCTCACGCGCGGTGCGGCGACGCGCGTCGTTTCAGCCACGCGCAAGGCTCGCGAGCTCCAGCAGTCCCGAGACGGCGGCCTCGGGGCGCATGTCTTGTCGTTGGAGGCCGACGCCGCGCCGCACCCCCGTCTCGCCGCGCCACTGTGCGAGCAGCGCGTCAGCGAGCGCGGCGGCATCGCCCTGTGTCACGAGCGCGCCGTTCACGCCGGGCACCACGATCTCCTCGAGGCTCGAGTCGCCGCACCCGATCACGGGGACGCCGAGCAGCAGGCTCTCGATGGCGGCGTTCGGCAGGTTGTCGAAGCTCGTCGCGAAGACGGCGGCCTCGGCGCCGGCGACGAGCGCGTACAGCGCGGGCCGCGCGAGCTCGCCCACGTAGCGGAGGCGCGCGCGATGGCTGCCGAGCTGCTCGAGGCACGCGGCGACGAGTCCTTGCGAGTCGCTGCCCGCCCACACCATCGCGAAGTCCGGCTCGCGCTCGCACGCGCGGCGCATGGCGTCGGCGAGGAGCGGGATGCCCTTCAGGCGCGTGAGCTGGCCGAAGTGCACGAAGTAGCGGGCCGGCAGTCCCGGCGGAGGCGCGGGCGCCGGCTTCTGCTCGAGCAGCGCGGGCGGCGCGAGCGTGCGGACGCGCAGGCCCTGGCGCTCGAGGTGGCGCGCCAGGAAGCGGCTCGGCGCGTAGAGCAGATCGGCGCGCTGCAAGGACCAGCGCACCAGCAGGTCGACGGCGCCGCGCGTGCGCAGCGCGACGCCGTTGCGGCGCGCGATCTCGCGGTCGTCGTTGGAGCAGCGGATCACGTGCGGCGCGCCGCGCGGCCGGACGAACAGGCCCACCGCCTTGAGGTTCGTGCTCTGCACCAGGTCGAAGCGCACCTCTTCACTGCGCCGCCGAAGCGCCGCGGCGAGGGCGGCGGCGTCGACGAGCGCGCACAGGGTCCGCGCGGCGCCTTCGGCGCGGAGCACGCCGAGCACGCGCAACACGGCGCGCACCGGGCGCCGCGCCGTCGCGGCGGTGACGAAGTGCACGATCACCCCGTCCGCCTCGTCGCGGCCCCGGCGCGTGCGGCTGGTGACGAAGATCTCGGGCGTGTGTCCCTGCTGCGCGAGCGCGGTGGCCATGCGCTGGAGGTAGCTGGCGAGACCCCCGCGGCGCGGCTGCTCGGTGACGTACTCGGGCGTGACGAATGCCACGCGCATGCGCTGCGCCTCCGCGCTCGTTCCGGCCACCCCATGCTATCGGCCGGCGCGCGCCGGAAGCTGAGGCCGCTCGCCTCAAGGATTCCGGGGATCTGGCCGATCCGTTGCACACCCGCGCAGTGCGTCCGGCGGGCGGGCAGGAGGCGAGCGCATCGATGGACGGCTCCGGGAAGCCGCAACGCGTCGCCGTCTGCATCGCCAGCTATCGACCGCGCGGTCTGCACGCGCTGCTCGGCGCGCTCGACGCGCAGCGCTTCGAGGGGGAGCGGCCGGAGATCGCGCTGGTGGTCACGGACAACGACCCCGCGGAGTCCGCGCGGTCCGTTTGCGAGGACGCGCGCCGCTGGCTCTCCCTGCCGCTCCGCTACATCGTGGAGCCGCAGCGCGGCATTCCCTTCGCGCGCAACGCGTGCGTGCGCGCGGCTGGCGACGCCGACTGGCTCGCCTTCGTCGACGACGACGAGATCCCGGAGACGGACTGGCTGGCGACCCTGCTCGCCGTGCAGCGCGACACCGACGCCGATCTCGTCACGGGTCCTGTGCTCGGGCGCTTCGCGTTCGAGCCCGCGCGCTGGATCGTCGAGGGCGGCTTCTTCGCGACGCCGCGTCGCCCGACCGGGACGCCCATGCTGCGCGCCTACACCGGCAACACGTTGCTGCGCGCGCGCTGCCTCGATGCGGAGTTCGTGCACTTCGACGAG
>DASUFZ010000176.1:0-16098 GCA_036274295.1 Myxococcota bacterium | reverse complement strand
GCGTGCGCTGGGCCGCTTCCAGCTCGTCGAGCGACACGCGCATCGCGTGGATGCGCGACGTGGCGAGCGACGCCGTACAGTGGCGCGCATCGAACTCGCTGCCGTCCAGCAGCAGGTCGGGGCCGAGCTCGATCGGGCCGGAGCGCGACGCCAGCATCCAGGGCGCCGCGTGCACGCCCTCGATCTTCTCGTCCGCGTCCGGACGAGGGATGCCGAGCTCGGCCGCCACCTCGCGATGGAGCTCCGTCCAGTAGACCGCCTCGCAGGCCGCGCGCACGTCGAGGCTCTTCTCGACGTGACCCCAACGCAGCATCTGCACGATCATCCAGGCCGCGTGCGAGCGCCACGGGAAGGTCGCTGCGTAGCGGTCGAAGGCGTGGAACTCGGGCAGGTGGCGCATCATCGGTCCGGGGCCGACGCGCAGCTCGCCGGAGAGACACGGCAGCAGCGCCTCGACCGGCACCTCGATGCCGGCGTGGCGCGCGAGCAGGCGCGCGAGCAGCGGGCGGTTCTCCGGCTCGTCGCACCAGCGCGCGGCGCGCATCACGGCGCGCAGCAGCGCGCGGTGGACGGCGTCCTCCTCCTCCGCGAAGGCGCGCGTCACGCCGAGCACCTTCTCGGGCGCGCCGTTCCAGAGGTCGTGCTTGGTGAGGAGCATCGCGCCGCTGCCGCGCAGCACGGCGACGCTGTTCCACGGCTCGCCGACGCAGAAGCCGTCGATCGAGCCGGCCTCGAGCTCCGCGACCATGCGCGGCGGCGGCACCACCAGCAGGCGCACGTCGCGATCGGGCGCGATGCCCGCGTCGGCCAGCCAGAAACGCAGCTCGTAGCTGTGCATCGAGACGGGGAAGACCGTTGCGAGGCGCAGCGGCGGCGCGCCCGCCGCGCGTCGCGCGGCGACGACCGCCGCCAGCGCGCGCCCGCGCGTCCGGGGCTGCGCCATCGCCTCCGGCGCGAGCTCCTGCATGTGCTTCCAGAGCGGCAGCGACGCCGTGATCGCGTTGCCGCCGAGCCCGAGCGAGAGCGCGCTGCCGAGCGGCAGCTGGAGCGGGCCGACGCCGAGGGTCGACGCCAGCGCCAGCGGCGCCAGCAGGTGCGCCGCGTCGAGCGCGCCGGCGGCCAGCTTGTCGCGGATGTTCGCCCACGAGGGCTCGGGCGAGAGGGAGACGTCGAGCCCCTCCTCGGCGAAGAAGCCGCGCTGCGCCGCCACGACGATCGGGGCGCTGTCGCACAGCGGCGTGATGCCGATGCGGAGCGGGCGCGCGCTCACAGGAGCTCCGCCATCTCGATCACCTGGCGCGCCACCTCCGCGATCTTCGTCTGGCGGTCCATCGCCGCGCGCCGCAGCAGCTTCCACGCCTCGGCCTCGCCGACGCCGCGGCGCTGCATCAGGATCCCCTTGGCGCGCTCGATCTGCTTGCGCTCCTCGAGGCTCTCGCGCGCGGCGTCGAGCTCGCCGCGCAGCGCCTGGAAGGCCTCGAAGCGCGCCACTGCGACCTCGACGATCGGGCGCACGCTGCGCGAGCGCAGGCCGTCGACCACGTACGCGCTGACGCCGGCGCGCACCGCCGCGCGGATCGAGTCGGCGTCGGACTCGTCCACGAACATCACGATCGGGCGCGGCGCCTCGCTCTGGAGACGCCGCATGTCCTCGAGCACGTCGCGGTCGGGCGACTGCATGTCCACGATGATCACCTCCGGCGCGAGCGCGCCGACGCGCGCGCGCAGGTCGTCGCCGCTGGTCAAGCGCGCGATCACGTCGTAGCCCTCGGCCACGAGCGCGCGCTCGAGGTCGTCGGAGCGCTCGGGCTTGTCGTCCACGAGCGCGATGCGGAGTCGGTCGCGCGGCATGCGGCTCTGCGCCGGCCATGCGAAGGGCGTGCCTGCGCATCTGCCTGCCCGTGTGTGTCGGATCCGGCCGATCGCGGTGGCGAGCGGCCGACCGGCTGCCTAGCGGCCGCGCATCCGCGTGTCGCTCGCGCGGTCCGCGATCTCGAGCGCGCGGCGCGCGAGCGGCTCGGTCATGCGCACGAGCCCCTCGAAGTCCGCGCCGACCGTCTTGCCGAGCGTGAAGCGCTTGTAGATGCCCTCGCTGATCACGGCGAGCTTCGTCAGCGCGAGCACCTGATAGAAATCGACCGACGAGAGATCGCGGCCGCTCGCCTTCGCATAGGCGAGGATCAGCTCCGCGCGCGTGAAGAAGCCGGGCCGCGCGGTGACGGCGGTCGCCTCGACGCCGCCGGCCGACTGCTCGCCGGCCTCGGTCCAGTAGATGAGCGTGTAGCCGAGATCCGCGAGCGGATCGCCGATCGTCGCCATCTCCCAGTCGAAGATCGCGGCGACGCGCCCCGGGTCGTCAGGGTCGAGCGCCATGTTGCCGAGGCGGTAGTCGCCGTGGACGATCGTCGCCGGCGGCGACGTGGGCAGCGCGCGCGCGAGACGCGCGAGCAGCTCCTCGATCTCCGGCAGCGGCGCCGTGCGATTCGCCTCCCACTGCTTCGACCAGCGGGCGACCTGGCGCTGGAGGTAGCCGTCGGGGCGTCCGAAGTCGGCGAGGCCGACCGCGCGGTAGTCGACCGCGTGCAACGTCGCAAGCGTGTCGACCAGCGCCTGGCTGATGCGGCGGCCGTCGTGGGGTCCGCGCAGGAAGCCCTCCGGCACGCGATCCTGGAGCACGACGCCGTCGCGGAACTCCATCACGTAGAAGGGCGCGTCGTTCACCGACGCGTCCTCGCAGAGCGCGAGCGGGCGCGGCACGGGCACGGCGGTGTCGGCGAGCGCCGCGAGCACGCGGAACTCGCGCTTCATGTCGTGCGCCGTCGCGATCACATGGCCGAGCGGCGGGCGCCGCAGCGCGTACGTCCGTGCGCCGGCGCGCACCCGGTACGTGAGGTTCGAACGCCCGCCGCTGATCAAGGCGAACTCGACCGGCGGCGTCGCGCCGGGCACGCGCTCGAGCAGGAAGCGCGTGACGCGGTCCTGCTGGATGCCCGGTAGGAGCTCGCTCACGCGCGGCACGGTACCACGCGGCTTTGCGCTCGAGTCCCGGCCCCGGCCTGCCGATCCGGTCAGCGGAAGGAGCTCGCATTGGAGCGACCCAAGATCGGCGAGCTCCTCGTGGCGGCCGGCGTGATCGAGGAGTCCGTGCTCGAGACGGCGCTCGAGAAGCAGCGCACGCAGGGCGGCCGGCTCGGCCGCATCCTGATCGCAATGGGCGCGCTCGACGAGGAGATGCTCGTCCGCACCGTCGCGCGCCAGTGCGACATGCCGGTCGCGTGGCTGCGCGGCAAGCAGGTGAAGCAGGAGGTGCTCGCGCTGCTGCCCGGTCACATCGCGCGCCGGCACCGCTGCCTGCCCGTGATGATCGATCGCAAGGGACCCGAAACCCTGCTCGTCGCCATGGAGGATCCATCCGACGCGGCCGCGCTCGACGACGTCGCGAGCGCTGCGGGGCGCCCCGTGCGCGTCGTGCTGGCATCGCCGTCGGAGCTCGAGGACGCGATCGCGCGACACTATCCTGCGCCGCCCGAAGGCGACGACGAGCCGGAGCAGGATCTCGCGCCGCCGCCCGATGCCGAGCCCGATGACGACGACGAGCCCGAGCTCCTGCTGACCGATCCGCTCGGCGAGACCGGCAGCGCCGAGCCGTCTCTGCGCAAGGTCGTGCGCGACGAGGCGCCCGCGCCGCGCGCGGAGATCGCAGAGCGCGCGCGCGCGGAAATCGACCCGCTCGATCTCGGCGGCGAGTTCGACCCGATCGCGCGACCCGACATCGACGCCGATCTCGGCGAGGACGCGGATCCGGGCGAGGCGCCGCCGCGCCCGGAGCCGGTGAACCTCGAGCCCGGTCCGGAGCTCGGGCTCTCGCAGGAGCTCGCGCCGAACGAAGACCTCGGCCTCGACCTCGGTCCCGATTCCGCTCCTGCGTCGCGCGAGCGCGAGTTCGTGCAGCGCGATGGCGACTCGCTCGACGACGCCATCGGCGAGGTGCGCGGCGCATACGGCGACGGCGACGACTCGGATCTCGAGATGGACTCCGGCGCCGATGCGGAAGAGGGCGTGTCGCTCTTCGGCGACGATCCCCTCGAGGCGACCTTGGCGCCGCGACCCGCGCGCGTGGCCTCCGACGCACCCGACGAGGGCGTCACGCTCCCGCGCGATCCCGAGCTGCGCGCCATCGTGCTGCTGCTGATCGAGCGCGGCTTGCTCACGCGCGCGGAGGTCTCGCAGCGCCTGCGCGCGTCCGGCCTCGACGAGGACCGCGAAGGTTGACACCCCACCCGGAGGGCGTCACTCTGCGAAGCCCTCGCGCGCGCGCTCTGCGACTCCTCGCGCGCGGCCTCGCCGGCAGGTAGCCCGCGCCGATTCCAGCCCCCACTCGGGCCTTTGAGGGAGCGAATGCGCATCGAGTATGCCTTCGAGCTGAGCGACGTTGCGGTGCCGCGCTTCGCGGTGGAGGCGACCGAGGGCATCAGCAAGCTCTTCTCGCTCGCCACCCTCGTCCTCAACGTGATCGAGCAGAAGAAGAAGGTGGAGATCGTCTTCCACGGGCTGAACCCCGAGGACCCCGAAGCGAAGGTCGCCGCCTTCCGCGAGATCATGGCCGGCTCCGCGCACGGCAAGCCGCTCGAGTACACGATGGGCAGCGGCGGCCACGTGCACGGCTCCTCGAGCTACTTCCGCTGGGTCACGATCGGACCTCGCTGACCCCACACGCTGCGGTGGATCTCCACCACCCCGGTGCTTACCGAAGCCGGGATTCCGGAGCGGGGACGGGCGCGTGCGCGCCCCGCGCGGCATTGACGCGTGGAGTTGCCTTCGTATATTCGCGCCCCCTGCGAACCGAGTGACGGGCTGCGGTTTCTCTCGTGGCCGAACCCCTCGGTTTCGCGCACCCCCCCCATGCGAGGCCCATCCCGTTCGATCGCGTCGCCGCTGTGACGCGCCTCCCCCCGTCCGAAGGAACTCCGATGATCGAGGCCAGAGCGCTCACCAAGCGGTACGGCGACGTGCTCGCCGTGAACGGGGTGTCCTTCCAGGTGGCGCGAGGCGAGGTGGTCGGCTTCCTCGGCCCGAACGGCGCCGGCAAGACCACCACCATGCGCATGCTGACGGGCTTCGTGCCGCCGACCGACGGCTCGGCGTCCATCGCGGGCCACGACATCTTCGAGGATCCGCTCGCCGCGCGTCGCTCGGTCGGGTACCTGCCCGAGACGCCGCCGCTGTATCCCGAGATGAGCGTCACGAGCTACCTGCGCTACGTCGCGGCCATCAAGGACGTGCCGCGCGCGCGTCGCCGCGAGGCGATCGACCGCGCGCTCGAGCGCTGCGCGCTGACGGAGGTGCGCGGCCGCGTGATCGGCACGCTCTCGAAGGGCTTCCGCCAGCGCGTGGGCCTGGCGCAGGCGATCGTGCACGACCCGCCGGTGCTGATCCTCGACGAGCCGACCGTCGGCCTCGACCCGGTGCAGATCAACGAGATCCGCGGCCTGATCCGCGAGCTCTCCTCGGGCAGCGGCGACAGCCAGCACACGATCGTGCTCTCGACGCACATCATGGCCGAGGTCAGCGCGATCTGTCGCCGCGTGATCCTCATCAACGAGGGCCGCAAGACGGTGGACTCCTCGCTCGAGGACCTGGCGCGCGAGGGCCGCAGCCTGGAGTCGCTGTTCGCGCGCGAGACCGGCAGCGAGACGGCGCTGGAGGCCGCGCGATGAGGCACGTCCCCACCGTCGCGATGCGCGAGCTGCGCTCGCTCTTCGTCTCGCCGGTCGGCTACGTCGTGCTCGCGCTCTTCTGCGTGCTGGCGGGTTTCTTCTTCGTGATCGGCGTGGCCGCCTTCGACACCTGGGTGCGCCAGCTGATGCAGTTCCAGGCGTTCGATCAGCTCCAGGAGCTGAACCTCAACGACCAGCTCGTCAGCAACTTCTACGACACGATGTCGGTGATCCTGCTCTTCCTGACGCCCGCGATCACCATGGGCCTGTTCGCGGCGGAGAAGACGAACGGCACGCAGGAGCTGCTGCTCACGAGCCCGCTCACGATGTGGGACATCGTGCTCGGCAAGTACCTCGGCGCGGCGCTCTTCGTCACCCTGCTCGTGCTGCTCGTCGGCGCCTTCCCCGCGCTCCTGTTCGCCTACGGCGATCCCGAGGTCGGCAAGACCGCCTCCGGTCTGATGGGCCTGCTGCTCGTCGGCTGGACCTACACCGCGCTCGGATGCTTCGCCTCCTCGCTGACGCGCAGCCAGATCGTCAGCTTCCTGATCGCCCTCGTGATGCTCCTCCCCATGCTGCTCCTCCCCGCGATCTCGGACCTCAACGTCATCGGCGAGGCGGAGGGCGTCGGGCGCGCGCTGCGCTGGCTCGCGACCGGCGTGCACCTCCAGCCGCTGCTCCAGGGCATGGTCGACACGGCGGACCTCGCGTACTTCGCCGTGATCATCGGGACCATGCTGTTGCTGACCAAGGCATCCGTCGAATCGGTTCGCTGGCGCTAGGGGACAACGGCATGACCGGATTGCCTTCGCTGCTCGCCGCGCTCGGCCTCGTCGGGATCGTCTTCGGACTGCTCTCGTTCGTGCTCGTGCTCTTCAGCGGGCAGGTCTCCACCGACTTCGGCTGGATCGCCACGAACCTCGTGCTCGGCGTCGGGCTGCTCGTCACGTCGATGGTGCTCAGCTGGACCACTCTGCGCGAGCGCATGAGCTCGGGCGAGGCGCGCCGCGCCGGCCGCTACGGCAGCAGCGCGCTCCTCGGGACGATCGTCGCCATCGCCATCCTCGTCATGCTCGGCTTCCTGGCGACCCGCTACCACAAGAAGCTCGACTGGACCGAGGCCGGCGTCCACACGCTCTCCGACCAGTCGCAGAAGGTGCTGGCCAACCTCGACGGCGACGTCGAGGTGGTGGCGCTCGTCTCGAAGGTCGACGCCGAGCCCGTGCGCGCGCTGCTCGACAAGTACGCGGACGCGAGCCCGAAGTTCAAGGTCGAGTACGCCGACCCGAACGTGCGGCCGGGCCTGCTCGAGGAGTACGGCATCACGCCCGACGAGCTCGGCAAGGGCCTCGTGCGCATCGCGATCGGCGGCGACTCGGTGAAGGTCTCCGAGCTCACCGAGGAGAAGGTCACCAACGCCATGGTCAAGCTGACCCGCACGGGTCAGAAGATCGTCTACTTCCTCGACGGCCACGGCGAGAAGGCGATCGAGGGCGAGGCGGCCAACACGCGCGAGGGCTACGGCCGCGCGGCGGAGTCGCTGCGCAACGAGAACTACACCGTCAAGAGCCTGCTGCTCGCCTCCACGGGCGAGGTGCCGGCCGACGCCGACGCCGTGATCATCCCGGGCCCGCGCCGTCCGCTGCTGCCGGAGGAGACGAAGGCGCTCGAGACCTATCTCGCCAAGGGCGGCGCGCTGCTCGTGATGGTCGACCCGCGCGTGCACACGGATCTGGTCACGCAGCTCGCCGCCTGGGGCGTCGAGCTCGGCGACGACGTCGTGATCGACCGCACCCTGGCGCTCTTCGGGCGCGCGATGAGCCCCTTCGCGGGCAGCTACGACCCCAACCACGAGATCACGAAGGGCCTGCGCGATCCGACCCTCTTCCACGAGGTGCGCAGCGTGAAGGCCGGCCCGGCCTTCACGGAGATCGTCTTCACGGGCGCCGAGTCGTGGGCCGAGCGCGATCTCGCGATGCTCGATGCCGACGGCAAGGCGTCGCTCGATTCGAACGACCTCGCCGGCCCCGTGCCGATCGGCGCCGCGGGGCGGCCGCTGCTGCCGGCCGACGTGCAGCCGCCCGAGGAGCCCGTCAAGGAAGGCGAGACGCCGCCCGCGAAGAAGGACCCGCGCATGGTCGTCTTCGGCGACTCCGACTTCGCCGACAACGAGTTCATCGAGACCTACAGCAACCGCAACCTCTTCGTGAACAGCGTGAACTGGCTGATCGGCGATGTCGAGGCGATCTCGATCCGCCCGGCGCAGTCGCGCGCCTCGCGCTTCCAGCTGACCGCGGATCAGTTCCGCACGATCCGCATGCTCTCGCTCTTCGTGCTCCCGCAGGCGATTGCGATCTTCGGCGTGTTCACCTGGTGGTCGCGCCGGCACTCGCGAAGCTAGGCCAGGCCGATGAACCCGCGGACGACCGGCATCCTGGTGCTCGTGGCCGCGGCGCTCGGGGCCTTCATCTACTTCTACGAGATCCAGGGCGGCGACGCGCGCCGCGAGGCCGAGGAGCGCGAGAAGCGCCTCTTCACCGGCGTCGAGCCGGCCGACATCGCCTGGATCGAGCTCGCGCCCGGCGGCGTCAGCGCGGCGAAGATCGAGCGCCGCGAGGGCAAATGGCAGCTCGTGTCGCCGCTCGATTTCCCCGGCGACGCCGTCGCCGCCGACAGCCTCGCCTCCACGCTCGCGACCCTCGCCAGCGAGAGCACGCTCGAGGGCCCCGGTCCGCCGGAGGAGTACGGCCTCGGCGACGGCGCGCGCGTCGTGCGCTTCGGCGTCAAGGATCAGCAGCACGAGCTGCGCCTCGGCAAGGACGCGCCGGTCGGGCAGGGCACCTACGCCTCGACCGGCAGCGGCGCGGTCTACACCGTCGCGCGCTACAAGGCGTCGAGCTTCGACAAGAGTCCCGACGATCTGCGCGAGAAGCGCGTCCTCGACTTCGACCGCGAGGCGATCCGCCGCATCGAGGCGTCGTGGCCGGGCGGCAAGGTCGTGCTCGTGCGCGAGGGAGAGCCGGCGGCCTGGAAGATCGTCGAGCCGATCCAGGGCCGCGCCGACGAGGAGCAGGTCGAGACCCTGCTCGAGGATCTCGCCAGCCTGCGCGCCGACGGCTTCGTCGACGCGCCCCCGTCCGACGCCGAGGCGGGCCTCGCGCCGCCGGCCTTCGCCATCGCGCTCGAGTCGCCCGGCGAAGGGGAGGGCGCCGCCCCGCGCGTCGTGCACTTCGCGATCGGCGCGGAGCGCGAGGGCGAGCACCGCCTCGCGCGCGGCGCGCAGCCGTCGCTCTATCTCGTTCCGAAGGCGCGGCTCGATTCGATGCCGCGCGATCTCGCCGCCTGGCGCTGGAAGCAGGTCGCGCGGTTCGACATGACGGAGGCCCACGCGGCCGACTTCTTCTTCCAGGCGGCGTCGGGCGATCCCGTCGTGATCCACGCGGAGCGCGGCGAGAACGGCTGGACCTCGAGCCCGGAGGCCTTCGCCGAGGGCAAGCTCGAGATCGCGCTCGCCGAGCTGTCGCACCTGCGCGCCGAGGGCATCGAGAGCGACGCGCCGGACGAGTCGAGCCTGCGCAAGCGCGGCCTCGCGCCGCCGAACGCGGTCATCACGGTCTTCGGCGCGCGGCCCGAGGGCGAGAAGGCGGGCGAGGGCGAATCGCCGCCGCCGCTGCCCGTGCTCGCCGAGGTGCAGGTCGGCGACATCGAGGGCTCCGAGTGGATCGCCGCGCGCGCGGCAGGGGATCCGACCCTCTACAAGCTCGCGCACGGATTTGCCGAGCAGGTGCCGGTCTCGCTCGACGCCTTCCGCAACCGCTTCCGCGCCGAGGAGAAGCCGGCGGCGCCGCCCGCGGAGGAGCCGCCGAAGGCGCCCGAGGAGAGCGAGGACTTCCCGGCGCCGGGCGCAGAGTCGCCGTAGGCCCTCCCCCTCAAGAGCGCCGCGACCTCTCCCGATAACGACCTGCGGCGGCCCTTCCGCCGAGGGGAGAGCGGGTTGGCGCGAGATCGTGCGAGGCTCGGCCGTGCAGCTGCCGGACTGGCGTTGGCGCTCTTCGCCCTGGCCTGCGCGACGCCGCCGAGCGACGAGGAGCTCGACGCGCAGCTGCGCGCGATCGCGGCCGAGGTGAAGCCGCGCGGCGAGCTGCGCGTGGTGTCGATCAACGCCGAGAGCCGCATGGACGCCTGGACGAAGCTCGCCGACGACGAGATCCAGGGGAAGGAGCACGGCCCGTCGCAGCAGGCGCGCCGGCTGGCGCGCGCCTTCGAGAAGGCGAACCGCCTGCGCGTCGCCGTCGTGACGGGCGGGCCCTACGCCGACCTCAACGAGCAGACCGTGCGGGCCGCCCTCGACGCGGCGATGGAGAAGCACCAGCGCATGGCGGGCCTGACGCTCGTCTTCGTCAGCCCCGAGCCGCCGACTCCCGAGCTGCGCGCTTCGGTGAACCGCGCGGGCAGCCTGCTCGTGCACCGCACGCCGCCACTGCCGCGTTAGTCAGTCGGGATCGCGCTGTAGCAGCTCGAGCATCGCCTCGTGGACGAGGCCGTTGCTCGCCACGGTCTCGCGGCCGTCGCCCGACGGCGGACGCCCCGAGAAGTCGCTCGTGCGCCCGCCCGCCTCCTCGACGATCAGGTTGCCGGCCGCGACGTCCCAGGCGTGGAGCTTCAGCTCCCAGAAGCCGTCGAAGCGGCCGGCGGCGACATAGCAGAGATCGAGCGCGGCGCTGCCGTCGCGCCGCAGGCCGCGCGCGCGTTTCACGAAGCGCACGAAGTGGTCGATGTTGTCGTCGATGCTGCGGTGGACGTCGTAGGCGAAGCCGGTCGCGAGCAGCGCGCGCCCGAGCGAATCGACGCGTGACACGCGGATCGGGCGGCCGTTGCGCGTGGCGCCCTGGCCGCGCGTGGCCGCGAAGAGCTCGTCGAGCAGCGGGTCGTAGACGACGCCGACCTCGCCCCGGCCGTCGCGCTGCACGCCGATCGAGACGCAGAAGCGCGGGTAGCCGTGCGCGAAGTTCATGGTGCCGTCGAGCGGGTCGATCACCCAGCGCCACGCGGCCCCGGCGCGGTCCTCGCCGCCGCCCTCCTCGGCGAGGATGGCGTCCTTCGGGCGGGCGGCGTGGATGCGCTCGACGCAGAGCGCCTCGCAGGCGTGATCCACCTCGGTGACGAGGTCGATCGACGCGCTCTTCGTGCGCACCGTCAGCTCGGTCTCGTAGCGCGCGCGCTGGATCGCGCCCGCCGCGCGCGCGATCTCCTCGGCCAGCGCGCGCACGGCATCGCGTTCGCTCATGCGTCGCCCCCGATCCCGAAGAGAGCGCGCGCGTTGCGCGCGGTGGAGAGCGCGACGTCCTCGACGGCGCGCCCCTGCGCCTCCGCGAGCGCCCGGCCTACCTTCTCGACGTGCGCCGGCTCGTTGCGCCGGCCGCGCTGGCCCTCCGGCGCGAGCAGCGGCGCGTCGGTCTCGACGAGCAGGCGCTCGAGCGGGAGTCCCGCCGCCACCTCGCGCAGCCCGCGGTCCTTCTTGAAGGTGAGGATCCCGGAGAACGAGACGTAGAGGTTCTCGCGCAGCGCGCGCAAGGCGAAGTCCAGGGTGCCCGTGTAGCAGTGGAGCACGCCCTGGAGCTCGCCGCGGCCCTCGGCGCGCCAGATGTCGAGCAGCTCCTCGAAGGCGTTCGGCTCGTCGCCGCGCACGTGGATCGACACCGGCAGACGACGGCTGCGCGCGAGCGCGAGCTGCTCGGCGAAGACGGCGCGCTGCACGTCGCGCGGCGACTTCATGTAGTGGTAGTCGAGGCCCGTCTCGCCGACGCCGACGACGCGCGCGTTCCCGAGCAACGAGTCGAGCAGCGCGCGGCCCGCGTCGTCGAATTCCTGCGCCTCGTGCGGGTGCACGCCGACGGTGGCGAAGCAGTCGGGCTCGCGCGCGGCCAGCTCGGCCGCGCGCGCGTTGCCCGCGATGCCGTAGCCGGAACCGACCACGACGAACGCCGCGACCTTGGCGGCGCGTGCGCGCGCCAGCACGTCGCCGCGGTCGCCGGCGAACTCGTCCGCGGCGAGGTGGCAGTGGCTGTCGATCCACATCAGCCGGAGAGCCCGGCGTGCAGCGCCATCAGCGCGCGCTCGGCCACCATCTGCGGGTTGGCATTGCGCTGGGCCAGCGCCTTGCGGCAGCCGGAGAGCGTGCGGAACGCCTCGAGCTCGCCGCGCAGCGGCGCCTTCTCGGCGGCGCGCGCCGCGGCGCGACGGCGCAGCCACGTCGTCGCCGCGTCGAGCAGGATCTCGACGCCGGCCGCCGCGGGCCCGCGCGCGCCGCGGTACTCCTCCGCCCAGTCGAGCAGGTCGGCGAGCGACGCGCGATCGATCCCGTCGAAGCGGTCGAAGAGCGAGGCTTGCTCCTCGCTCTCCGCCGCGTCTTCTTGCGCCGGGAACGCGATCCGCTGGCAGCGCGAGCGCAAGGTCGCGAGCAGGCTCGCGCGGCTCGACGCCACCAGCACGAGGGTCGTCTCGGGCGGCGGCTCCTCGAGCAGGCGCAGCAGCGCGTTCTGCGACTCCTGGTTCATCCACTCGGCGTCGGCGATCACCGCGGTGCGTCGGCCGCCCTCGCTGCTGCGCAGGCGCAGCGCGTGCTGGAGCGCGCGCACCTGGCCGATGCGCACGCGCGTGTCGTCGGCGCCGCGCTCGACCCAGAAGAGATCCGGGTGGTCGCCGATGTGGCGCAGCAGCGGGCCCTGCTTGCCGCTGCCGTCGAGCGCGATCGGCTCGCGCGAGTGGCTTCGCCGGCAGGCCGGGCAGCTCTCGCAGGGACGCGGGTCGGGCCCCGTGCACACGCTGCCGCGCGCGAAGCGCAGCGCCTCGTCGCGCGGCCGTTCGCCCGGGCCCGACAGCAGGTAGGCGCCGTGGAGGCGTCGGCTCGCGAGCGAGCGTTCGAGCAGTGCGCTGACGTCGTGCGCGGGCACCAAAGCGGCGGCGAGTCTACCGGGGGCGCGTCTGCGGCGCCTGATATGATGCGCCGGTGCAGCTCCCCGTCGGCGGAGACGACCCGCCGCGCGCCGCGCCGCTCGACAGGGCGACGCACGCGCCGCTCGACGGGGCGACGCACGCGCCGCTCGCCGTCGCGGCGATCGCGCTGCTCGACGTCGCGCTCTTCGTCTGGATGGGGTCGATGGCGCCGCATGACGCGACGGCCTTCGTCGACCGCCACGGATTGGTGCCGCGCGAGTTCCTGCGCGCGCTCGCGAACCCCGCGGCGGGCAGCGCCTACGCGTTCTGGATGCCGCTCACGTCGATGTTCCTGCACGCCGACCCGCTGCACCTCGCCGGCAATCTCGTCTTCCTGTGGATCTTCGGCGGCGGACTCGAGCAGCGGCTCGGCCACGCGCGCTTCCTGCTCTTCTTCCTCGCATGCGGGCTCGCCGCGGCCGCATTCCACGTCGCCAGCGCGCCCGACTCCTTCCTGGCGACGCTCGGCGCGAGCGGCGCGGTCTCGGGATTGCTCGGCGCCTACGTGGTCGGCGGTCCGCTGCGCCGCATCCGCCTCGTCTGGCCGCGCATCGACGTCTCGGCGCCGGCCTTCCTGCTGCTCTGGCTGGCTCTCCAGCTCGCCGCCGGACTCGCGAGCTGGGCCGGAGGCGGGAACGTCGCGGGCTGGGCGCACGTCGGCGGCTTCGCGGCGGGCGCGCTGCTGGCGCGGGGAATTTCCGCTCCCCCTGCTGCGCACGCACGCTTGCGCAGCTAGTCGGCCAAGACGGCCTGCGGATTCCGTTCTCAAGTCCTGCGGCTCGCGCGCCGATGCCCCTCCTACGCACCAGGCGGGGCGACCCGCGGAACAAGGGGGGATTCCATGGCGCGCTCTCCGTTTGGCGGTGGCAAAGAAGGCAACGGCGATTCTTCGTTCTTCCGGCCGGCGACGCCGGCTCCGAGCGTGCCGTCGCCGGGTGGCCTCACTGCATTCATCGACCAGGGCTCCGAGTTCGAAGGGAAGCTCTCCTTCAAGGACACGGTGCGCATCGACGGCCGCTTCCGCGGCGAGATCAGCTCCGAGAACACCTTGATCGTGGGTGAGAGCGGCGAGATCGAGGCGAAGATCCGCTCGCGCACGGTCGCCGTCTCGGGCAGCGTGCTCGGCGACGTCTCCGCGACGCTCAAGGTCGTCGTCCACAAGACCGGCCGCATCGAGGGCAACATCGACACCGAGTCGCTCGTCATCGAGGAAGGCGCGGTGATCAACGGCGTCATCAAGATGGGCAAGTCGGGCGCGAAGGTGAAGCCGATCGACGCCGCTCAGCGCAAGCCCGAGGGCGTCCCGCAGCCGCAGAAGCCCTAACGCTTCAAGCGGAACACCACATCGCCTTCGCGCACCCGCTGGTGCACCTGGAGGCCGATGTGGTGTCCCGCGCGCGCCACCTCCACCTGCGCGTGCTCGAGCTCGATGCGCTCGACGCGCTGGTAGAAGTCCGTCGTGTGACCCCGGATGTGCACGGTGTCGCCGACGCGCAGCTCGCCGTGCTCGATCATCACGGCGCAGGCGTGCGAGTGCGGCCAGAAGTGCGTGACGGCGCCGATGCGCTCGGGCTCCGCCGCGGCGACGCCGCCCGGCGCTAGGGGCGCCGCGGGAGTCTTCGCACCTGCCGGTCGAGCCGGGGCTGCGGCCGATTCGGCTGCGGTCGGACGCGCCCGACCCGCCAGTGCCGCAGCGGCAGCGACGGGCGGACGCTCAGTCGAAAAGGGCGGGTCTCCTCCGCAGGGCGCTGCACCGCCAGCCTCGACACGTGGAGCGTCGGGGCCTGGCGCGCGGGAGCCTGCGCGGGCACGCCGCCGCCCGCAGCGCGCTTGGCGGCGCGCGGCGACGGCTTCGCGGCGCGCTTGCGGCTCGCGCTGGCGCGGCGCTTGCCGGCGCTCTTCTTGCGGGCCGGCTTGCGCGCGCTCTTCTTCGGGGCGGCCTTGCGGCGCGCCGGTCGGCTGGCCTTGCGCCGCTTGCCGCGGGCCTTCGACGTCCCGGCCTTGCGCGCGGTCTTCTTCTTGCGGCGCGTCTTGCTCGCCTTGCCGCGCGCGGCCGGCTTGCGGGCGCGCTTGCGCAGCGACTTCTTGCGGGCGGCCATGCGATCCCTCCCTCGCACGCGCGCAGCAGCGCGCGGGTGCCGGATTCTAGGCAGGCAGCGAATGGGAGGTCAACGCATCGGATGGGTTGGGACTGCTAGTTTCGGGTCCATGCGCGTCGCGGTCAGGCTGTTCGGCGCCGTACGCGAGGCGGTCGGCGAGAAGGAGCTCGCGGTCGAGCTGCCGGATGGCGCCACGCTCGGCGATCTGCGCGCGCTGCTGGCCGGACGCCACGCCGTCTTCGACGCCTTCGGCGACCGCCTGGCCGCGGCCGTGAACCTCGAGGTGGCGTCCGCCGGGACCGCGCTCTGCGATGGGGACGAGGTGGCCTTCCTGCCGCCGGTCTCCGGAGGCGGCCCGCGCTGCTGGATCTCGGAGCGCCGCCTCGACATCGGCGACGCCATCGCGCGGGTCGCGGGATCCGGCATGGGCGGCATCGTCACCTTCATCGGCGCGGTGCGCGATCACGCGCGCGGCCACGCGATCCGGCACCTCGAGTACGAGGCCTATCCCGAGATGGCGGTGCGCGAGATGGAGAAGATCGCGGACGAGGCCGCGCGCCGCTGGCCGGACGCGCGCGTGGCGATCGGTCACCGCTGCGGGCACCTCGAGATCGGCGAGATCGCCGTCGTCGTCGCCGCCGCGGCGCCGCACCGGGCCGAGGCCTTCGAGGCGTGTCGCTTCGCCATCGACACCCTCAAGCAGACCGTGCCCATCTGGAAGAAGGAGTTCGCGGTCGACGGCGAGCAGTGGGTCGACGACAGGCCGTGAGCGAGCCGAAGCCGCGCTACGGGGTCCACCCGCACCACCGCGAGGCCGCGCGTGCCGTGCCGACGGGCGTCATCACCGTCAGCGATACGCGCACCCGGGAGACCGACACGGGCGGCGCCCTGGCCGCCGATCTGCTCGCCGGCGCCGGCCATCCCGTCCCCGTGCGCGAGATCGTGAAGGACGACCGCAGCGAGATCGCGGCGGCGCTCCGCAGCGCGCTCGCGCGCGACGACGTGGGCGCCGTCGTGCTGACCGGCGGCACCGGCATCTCGCCGCGCGACGTCACACCGGAGGCCGTCGCTCCGCTGCTCGAGCGCGTGCTGCCGGGCTTCGGCGAGCTCTTCCGCGCGCTCTCGTACGCGGAGATCGGATCCGCTGCGCTGCTGTCGCGCGCGCTTGCCGGGGTCGCGTCCGGCAAGCCCGTGTTCGTGCTGCCGGGCTCGCGCGCTGGCGTCCGGCTGGCGCTCGAGAAGCTGATCCTGCCGGAGCTCGGCCACCTCGCCGCCGAGGCGTCGAA
>DASUFZ010000175.1:0-4459 GCA_036274295.1 Myxococcota bacterium | reverse complement strand
CCGGGCCTTCGCGCTCGCTATTCGCTCGCGCTCGGGCATTCCGGCCGACGCTCGGCTGCGCCTCGCTGTGCGTCGGCCGACTCCGATGAGTCGGCCTCCTTACCGCGCGAGCCGGATCACGCCCTCGTAGTCCGTGTCCTTACCGCCGTGGCCCTTGAGCTGGATGTGGCCCGTCGCGCCCTCGTAGCGTCCGGTGCCGCCGACGACGGTGTGCATGCTGACGAACTCCGCGTCCGCCGACTTCGCGTGGAAGACGGCGTTCACGCGCGTCTTCAGGTCGCCGTCCGGGAGGTGGATCACCTCGTTCTCGGTGATGAAGACGAGCCCGCTCACGTCGTCCATCGGCGCAAATTTCTGGATGGCGGTCTCGCCGAGCGCCTGGATGCTGCCCGTGTAGTGCGCGCGCGAGCACTGCGACGTCGGCGACGGGCCGGCGCCGCCGCAGATCGGCGCGTTGTACACCTCGAAATCGATCTTCCCGGCGACGCGCCAGTCGGCGGCTCCTGGGGGCGGCGGCGCGGAGGAAGTCTTCGCGGCGGTATCGGCGTGCGGCGTCGCGCAGCCGAGCGCCAGCGCGGCGAAGAGTGCGAGTCGGGCTGCGCGGGCTAGCTCCATCGCGTCGGAACGTAGTCCAGGCCGTAGAGCGCGCGACAGTTGTCGTGCAGCATCTTGCGCACCTCGCTCTTCGGGACGCCGCGGAAGACGCGCTCGATCGCGAGGCTCGAGTCCGGCCAGTCGCTGCCGCTGTGCGGGTAGTCGGTCGACCAGAGGATGTGGTCGAGGTTCAGGCGGTGGCGCAGCTCGATGCCGGAGCGGTCCACCATGAAGGTCGCGAAGAAGTTGCGCTGGAAGATCTGGCTCGGCAGCTCCGACATCTCCTTGTGTGCGCCCGTCCACCAGCGGTAGCGGCGGAACATGTCGTCGGCCTGCTCGAGAAGCGTCGGGATCCAGCCGATGTTGGACTCGACCAGCACGATCTTGAGGCGCGGGAAGCGCTGGAAGATGCCCGAGAAGAGCAGGTCGCAGACGACGTCGAGGGTCTGCCCGCCGGCCTTCGTCCAGGCGGCGCGCGCGACGAACGCGAGCGACGGGCTCCACGCCTTGTCCTTGCTCGCGGCGCCCGGCGGCGGCGACTTCAGGAAGCTGCCGATGTGCACGGCGACGGGGAAGCCCGTCTCCTGCGCGCGCGCCCAGAAGGGATCGTCCTCGGGGCGCGGCGAGAGCGAGCCGTTCGGAAAGGACGAGATCAACGCGCCGCGGTGGCCGTCCTTCATGGCGCGCTCGAGCTCGGCGACGGCATCGTCGAGGCCGGTGGTCGGGATGATCGCCTGCGAGACGAGCCGCCCGCCCGAGCCCTGGCAGAAGCCGCGGATCCACTCGTTGTACGCGCGCACGCATACGAGCTGGAGCTCGCGCTCGCCCGAGTAGATGCGCGCGCCCTTCAAGGTGACGGACGGGTAGAGCACCTGCGCGTAGATGCCGTCGGCGTCCATGTCGGCCAGACGCGCGTGGGTGTCGAAGCTGCCGGGGCGCATCGTCTCGTAGGTCTGCCCCATCGGCCCGATCTGGAAGACGCTCTGCCCTGCCGTCGCGGTGAGCCCGACGGGCCAGGTCTCCTTGCCGGCGTCGAAGTGCCAGATGTCGCCGCGCTCCGTCTTCACCAGCTTCGGCGCGCGCTCCTTCCACTTCGCGGGCACGGATTCCTGCCAGAGATGCGGCGGCTCGTTCACGTGCGCGTCGGCGTCGAGGATCGGGTAGTCGATGCTGGCGACGTGCTCGAAGAGGTCGGACATCGCGAGTCCTCCGCGTGGAGGCCTCACGCTATCACGCGGCTTCGCGCCGTTGGTGCGGCGGCCGAACGGCCTAGCTGGCCTTTGCTGCGTCGGCTTCGAGGCGGGCGACGATGCGCTGCGCGAGGTCCTCGGCGGCGGCGGCCATCGCGGGCTTCATCAGCGCGTCGATCATCGGCGCCATCGGGCCGCCGGGGTCGACGCGCAGGCGGAAGATCATGCGCGTGGTGACGGGACCCGTCGGCTCGGCGCGCACGACCGCGGGTCCGCGCGCGCGACGGAAGAAGAAGCGCACGATGCGCTCCCAGAGTCCGGCGAGTCCGCGCGCGGGCTCGGGCTGCGGCGCGGGCGCCGGCGCGCTCGCGCCGGCCGACTCGATGCGGAACGAGCCCTCGCCCGTCATCGGCTCGTTCATGCCCTTCAGCGCGAAGGTGACGCGTTCGGGGCCGGCCCACTCCGTCACCAGCACGCGGAAGCGCAGGGTGCGCGCGAGCACGCCGACGTCGCCCTTGAGCGTCCAGACCGATTCGGTGTCGCTCTGCTTCTCGTGCTTCTGGTAGCCGGTGAGGAGCGGCGCCCAGTGATCCATCTCGCGCACGAACTCCCAGATGGTCCCCGGCGCGAGGTTCGTCTCGACCTGGTGCTGGTGCTCCGCCACGCGGGACGGATAGCTCTCTAGTTCACGGGCGGCTCGCCGATCGGGCGCAGCGCGTCGAGCTCGCGGCGCGCGGCTGCGAGCGGTGGCGCGCTCGCGCGCGCGATGCCGCTGCGGAGCGTCTCGACCTGGCGCGGGGCCGTCTTGCGCGCCTTGCGGGCGGCGCCTGCCTGCTTGCGCGGACGCGACGGCTTGCGCGCCGGCTTCGGCTCGATCGCCTTCTCGAGCCGGCGGAAGAGCTTCGCGGCGTCGCGGCGCACCTGCGTCTGGAGACGGCTCCAGCGCTGGTCGCGCTCCGCGCGCAGCCGCTCCACCTGCGTCTGCAGCGACTTCAGGTTCGAGCGCAGCTGCTTCACCAGGCGCGACAGATTCTTCGGCAGCTGGCGCTCCAGCTGGTGGAGCGAATCCTCCAGCGCGTCCCGCGCGCGATCCCGCGCGCCGCGTCCATTCGACTTGCCTCGGGTCGCCATCTTTCCTCCTTCTCTGACTCTCGTCAGGCGATGCGCGGGGTCGGCGCCCTGCGCGGCGAGCCGTTGGGGCCCTGCGCCTGCCGTCTCGCGCCGTCGATCATGCGCATGCCCGCGTGCGGCTCGACCGGGACGCCGGCGGCGCGCGCCACGCCGTCGTAGGCGCCGCGCACCAGCGCGACGAACGTCTCGAGGTCGGGAACGATGTCGGGATCGGCGTTGAAGCCCCAGTGCACGGTGCCGTCGTAGCTCGCGAGCGCGATGCCGATGCCGAGGTTCTCCATCAGCGGCACCTGCGGATAGAGCGCCAGCAGCTTCGCCCCGTGGAAGTAGAGCGGGAACTGGGGGCCCGGCACGTTCGTCACGATCGTGTTGATGGGGCCGGAGATCGAGCGCGCGCCGAGCGTCAGCAGGATCGGCGGCGTGTACTCCGCGACCTTCATCATCATCTCGACGCCGAGGGCCTGGCGCGTCTCCTTCAGGCGCTGCGTCTCCGCGTGGATGGCGGCGAGCTGCTCGTGCGGATCCGATTCCGCGATCGGCAGGGGGACCACCCACGACGACACGTGGTTGCCGAGGCTGCCGCGCTCGGCCTCGCTGCGCGTGCTGACGGGCGCGGCGATGCGGAAGTCGATGCCCTCGGGACGCACGCCGCGGTGCTTCAGGTACTCGCGCACGGCGCCCGTCACGACCGTCAGCACGACGTCGTTGATGGTGCAGCCGAGCGCCTTGCGCATGGCCTTCATCTCGGAGAGCGGGACGTGCAGCCAGTCGAAGGCGCGATGCGGGCCGAGTTGCCCGTTGAGCGGCGTCTCGGAGGCGCCCGTCGCCATGCCGAGCGTGTCGAGCAGCGCGCGGGCGCGCGCGAAGAGCTCGCTGCGCAGGTCCTTCGTCTCGGCCGAGAACTCGCGGAAGCCGCGCGCGGCGCGCAGCGGCAGGGTCAGCCAGCGGGTCAGCTCGTCGCGCGCGAGCTCGGCCGCGCTCGGCGCCGGACGCGGCATGAAGCGCGGCGCGGGCTTCGGGTCCGGAACGTCGGAACTGGTCGAGAACTGGATCTGCGCGAGGTCGACGCCGGAGGCGCCGTCGATCATGCAGTGGTGGATCTTCGAGATCATGGCGAAGCGCTCGCCGCCCTCGAGCCCTTCCACCACCCACGTCTCCCAGAGCGGGCGCCGGCGATCGAGCTGCTGCGCCATGATGCGCGACGAGAGCTTCTTCAGCTGCGACTCGTCGCCCGGCTTCGGCAGCGCGGTGTGGCGGATGTGGTAGTCGATGCTGAAGTGCGGGTCGTCCACCCAGACCGCGCGCCCCTCGATCGGGATGTGCTGGATGCGCTGCCGGTAGCGCGGCACCAGGTGCAGCACGGCCTCGAAGCCGCGCTTGATGCGCTCGAAGTCGACGCCGCCTTCGCGCGTCTTCAGGGGCCCCGACTCGAAGACGAGCGTCGAGGCGACGTGCATGTGCACGTTGCGGGTCTCGAAGAGCAGGAACGTGTTGTCCTGCGCAGAGAGCCGCTCGTACGAGTAGCGGGGCATGGAGGGCCTCCA
>DASUFZ010000174.1:0-7604 GCA_036274295.1 Myxococcota bacterium | reverse complement strand
CGGGCGCGGCTTCCTGAAGGTCCTGACCCATGTCACGGCCTCGCGCGAGCTTCCGGTCGGCTTCGCGTACGGCCTCGACGCCAACTCTCCCGATGCGGAACCCAGAATGCGCGCCGCAATGAACGGCCTGATGGATCTGATCGGAGTCCCGAAGGATCACCCGGCAAGGTCCATGCCCCTCCCGAAGTGGCAAGCACCCGCGATCTCGAAGTAGGTGCCGCCTAGCATGCGCAGCGGTAGCGAGGGTCGTGATAGCCTGCCCGCATGAGCACGAACATCCGTTGGCCGCGCAAGACGCGCGAGCTGCACAGCCACCACTTCGATTCGACGATCTGGAACGACCTCGCCTTCCGCGACGACGACATCGTCATCTCCACCTACGCCAAGGCCGGTACGACGTGGATGCAGCAGATCATTGGCCAGCTCCTCTTCGACGGGGCCGCGGATCTCTCGGTGGCCGAGATGTCTCCTTGGCTCGACCTGCGCGTCCCTCCCAAGGACGTGAAGCTTCCCCTCGTCGAGGCGCAGACGCACCGCCGCTTCCTGAAGACGCATCTGCCGGTCGACGCGCTCCGCTTCTCGCCCACGGCGAAGTACATCTACATCGGACGCGACGGCCGCGACGTCGTGTGGAGCATGTACAACCACCATGCGAACGCGAACCAGTCCTGGTACGAGGCGTTGAACGACACACCGGGACGCGTCGGCCCGCCGATCGAGCGGCCGCCCGCGGACATCCGCCAGTACTGGCGCGATTGGATGGACCGCGACGGGCATCCCTTCTGGCCGTTCTGGGAGAACGTGCGCAGCTGGTGGGAGATTCGCGAGCTGCCGAACGTGATGTTCGTCCACTTCGCGAACCTGAAGCGCGACATGCCCGCACAGATGCGGCGCATCGCGGCGTTCCTCGAGATCCCCGTCCGCGAGTCGCACTGGCCAGACATCGTCGAGCACTGCTCGTTCGACTGGATGAAGAGGAACGCCACGAAGAGCGTCCCGCTCGGCGGCGCGTTCTGGGACGCCGGGGCCGAGGTCTTCATCCACAAGGGCGTCAACGGGCGCTGGCTGGACACCTTGACCGCGGCCGAGTGCGAGGAGTACGAGAAGCGCGCGCAGGCGGAGCTCGGCCCGGCGTGCGCCCGCTGGCTCGCGACGGGAGAAGGACTCGACTGAGGTGACACCGGCGATCGCACGCGCGGAAGCCGCTGGGATCGAGTTCTCCGTCCACGCATTCGAGGGCGGATCGGGTCGCGGCTTCGGCGCCCGCGCGTCGGAGGCGCTGGGCCTCCCCGCGGAGCGCATCTTCAAGACCCTGGTGGCGAAGCTCGACGACGCGCGCCTCGTCGTCGCGATCCTCCCGGTCGCCTCGCAGCTCGACCTGAAGCGGCTCGCGGCCGCCGCGGGTGCAAAGCGCGCGGCCATGGCCCCGTCGCGCGAGGCCGAGCGCGCGACGGGCTACGTCATCGGCGGCATCAGCCCGCTCGGGCAACGCCAGCCGCTTCCGACGTTCCTGGACGAGTCCGCGCTGGGCTTCGCCACGATCTACGTCAGCGCAGGCCGGCGGGGGCTCGAGCTCGAGCTGGCTCCGCAGGCGCTGCTCGATCTCTGCAGAGGAGAGGCGGTCCGACTCTCCCGCTGAGGAGTGATGAAGCACGCCGGCCCCGGCACGCTCGCGCGCATCGCGCCGCTCCTGGCGGAGCTGCGCAGCCGCGAGGTGCTGCGCGAGCCGCGCGCGGGCTGCTTCTGGCTGAAGTCGCGCGCGTTCCTGCACTTCCACGACGACCCGAGCGGCATCTTCGCGGACGTCCGCCTGGCCGAAGACTTCGTGCGCTTGCCGGTCACGTCGCGTTCGCAGCAGGCCGACCTGCTCGACCGCATCGACGCTTGCCTCGCGGCCGCCGAGTCGCATGCTGCGCCATCGCGCCGCCCGCGGCGCAGAGGGAAGTGACACCGGATGAGGGGGCTTTGCGCTCCGCCTCCTGACGGGCTTCCCTCCGCGCTCCTTCCTGCGGCTCGATTGCCCCTAGCCGCGCCGGAGCGCCGTCATGGAACGGACGATCGCGTGCATCGCCCTGGTGGTGCGCGACTACGACGAGGCCATCGCGTACTACACGCAGAAGCTCCGCTTCGAGCTGCTCGAGGACACGCCGCTCGAGCACGGCAAGCGCTGGGTGCGCGTCGCGCCGCGCGGATCGCGCGGCACCGCGCTGCTGCTCGCGCGCGCCGTGAACCCGCAGCAGGAGTCGCGCGTCGGCAACCAGTCGGGCGGCCGCGTGTTCCTCTTCCTCCACACGGACGACTTCCAGGCCGACTACGAAGCGCTGCGAGCGCGCGGGGTCGACTTCGAAGCGGCGCCGCGCGAAGAGAGCTACGGCCGGGTCGTCGTCTTTCGCGATCTCTACGGCAACCGTTGGGATCTCGTGGAGAGGCGATGATCCGAGGCGGGCGCGAGCGCATCCGCCTGCTCGCGTGCGCGGCGCTGCTCGTCCCCCTCGGCGTCGGCAGCAAGCTCTACACCGGCCCCCTCGAAGGCTGGGTCCGCGACTCCGCGGGCGGCTTCCTCTACGTGATGTTCTGGGTGTTCGCGCTGCTCGCGGCGGCGCCGCGCCTGCGCGCGGGGCCCGTCTGCATCGGCGTCTTCCTGGTGACGAGCACGCTGGAGTTCCTCCAGCTCTGGCATCCGCCGCTTCTCACCGCGGTGAGGAGCACGTTCCTCGGACACGCGCTGCTCGGCAGCACCTTCTCGGGGTCGGACTTCCTCTACTACGCGGCCGGCTGTGTCGCCGCGTATGCAGCGAGCCGTCGCGTTTCGGCGTCGTGGTAGGCTGCCGCCCCATGCGCGCCCGGCTCCTTCCCGCGCTCTTCGTCTTCGCCGCGGCGGCCGGCGCCCACGCCGCGCCGCTCGTATTCGACTTCGAGTCGGGCGTCGGGGACTGGAGCCTCCGAAATGTCGAGCGGCTCGAGGGCGCCGCGCTCGGCGGCGAGTACGCGATGCTCGGCAGCCCGAGCGGTGGCCTCGACGGCGAGGGGGCGTCGATGTCGATCCTGCTCGACGTGACCGCGTACGGCTCGCTCACCTACTCGCGGCTCCAGGTCAGTCCCGATGACCCCCTTCCCTTCCTGGGCTTCGTCTCCGTCTTCATCCAGCCGGTCGACGACCCGTGCTTCCTCTGCCGCTACACCGGCACGAGTCTCCTCGCAACGCCGGAGAATCCCGACCCGAATCCGGACGTGCGCTCGATCGATCTGTGGGGGTTCGAGGGGATGCACCGCATCTCCTTCGTCTGGATCACGGCGAACGGAGTCCCGTACACCGGCTACGTGGACGACATCAGCTTCCATCCCGTGCCGGAGCCGTCGGCCGCCCCGCTCCTGCTCCTCGGCTTCGCCGCGCTCGCATTGCGTCGGCGATGATCGCGTACCGCGACGCGCAGCCAGCCGACGCCCACGCCGTCGCGCTGCTCCACACGCAGAGCTGGCGCGAGAGCTACCGCGGCTCGTTCACGGACGCATTCCTCGACGAAGAGCAGCCGGCGGAACGCATCGGCGTGTGGCGCGAGCGGCTCGGACGCCGGGCCCCGAACCAGCTCGTCCGCCTCGCCTTCGCGGGCGCCGACCTGGTGGGCTTCGTGTGCGTGTACGCCGCGCGCGATCCCGACTGGGGCTCCCTGATCGACAACCTGCACGTCGCGCGCGCGGCCAAGCGCAAGGGCATCGGCGCCGCGCTGATGCAGCAGGCGGGCGCGTGGCTCGCGCCGCGCCACCCGGACCTCGGCGTCTACCTCTTCGTGCTCGAGGTCAACGCGCCGGCGCGGCGCTTCTACGAACGGCTCGGCGCGTCGAACGCGGGCGTCGCGACCATGGAGACCCACGGCGGCGCGATCGTGCGGAGCTGCCGCTACGTCTGGCCGCGGCCGGCGGCGCTCGTGTCCGCGCGCGCCTGACGCGAAAAATTCCTCCAATCGGCGACGCGCGTGCAGGCGTACCGTGGTCGCCATCGGAGGCACCCCGCATGCAGCCCGATCTCAACCAGATCGACTTCGTGGTCCGCGACATGGAGGCCATGCTGGCCTTCTACCGCGCGCTCGGCGTCGACATCCCCGAGTCGGCCATCTGGCGCACGGCGAGTGGCATCCACCACGTCGATCTCGCGATGCCGGGCGGCATGATCGTCCACTTCGACAGCGCCGCGCTCGCGCGCGAGTACGACCGCGGCTGGCGCGAGCCCGACGGCACGGGCACCCGCAACGTGTTCAGCTTCCGGGTCGCGTCGCGCGACGACGTCGACCGCATCCACGCAAAGCTGGCAGGCCTCGGCTACCGCAGCGCGCAGCCTCCCTACGACGCCTTCTGGGGCTCTCGTTATGCGATCGTCGAGGACCCGGACGGCAACCACGTCGGGCTGATGAGCCCGCGCGATCCCGCGAAGGGAAGCGCGCCTCCCGCGATCTGAAACGCGCGAGCGGACGACCTCCGCCTCTGTCACGATCCCGCGTCGCCCGGCTCGCGCGAGCCGGTCCACCCGCATCGGAGGTCTCCGCATGACGATTCCCTTCTGGTGTCTGCTCATCGCGGTGCTGATTCCCTACGTGCTCGCGTTCACGGCCGCCTACTTCAAGGGGAAGCAGTTCGGCTCGGTGGACAACAACCAGCCGCGAGCCCAGGGCGCCGCGCTGACGGGCACCGGCGCGCGCGTGTGGGCCGCGCAGCAGAACGCCTGGGAGGCGCTCGCCGTCTTCACCCCGGCGGTGCTGGTGGCGCACTTCGCGGGCGCCGACCCGGGCCGCTCCGCGCTCGCGGCCGAGATCTTCATCGTCGCGCGCATCCTCCACGCGATCTGCTACGCGGCCGACTACGCGACGTTCCGCTCGCTCACCTTCATGGTCGCGTTCGGCTCCTGCCTGTGGCTCTTCTGGCTGGCGATCGCGGCCGGCTGATGCAGGGCCTCACCACCGCGCTCTTCTTCGCCGTCGCGCTGATCAACCTGCTGCCCGGCATCGGCGTGCTCTCGGCTTCGCGGCTCGAATCGCTCTACGGCGTGCCGATGGCCGAGGCGAACCTCGTCATCCTGATGCGCCACCGCGCGGTGATGCTCGCGATCGTCGGCCTGCTGCTCGCCTACGCCGCGCTGCGCCCGCCGCTGCGTCCGATCGCCGTCGCGGCGGGGCTCGTCAGCATGCTCTCCTTCGTCGCGATCGCGTACCTCGGCGAGCCGAACGCGCTGCTGCGTCGCGTGGCGGTGGTCGACATCGTCGGGTCGCTGCTGCTCGTCGCCGCGGCCGTGCTCGATCACCGCCTGGCGGGCGGCGCGCGGTGATAGAGTGGGACCATGTCCACCGCCGCGAAGCCCGCGCTGCCGAACGTCGGCGAGATCCTCGGCCGCCTGCTCGCGCGCGTGCCCGCCGCGGAGCATCCCCTCTTCGTGGCGATCGCCGAGCGCATGGCAGCCGAGCGCTACCGCGGCTGGGCGGAGATCGCGCCCGCCGCGCAGCGCGCGGGACTGCTCGCGTGCAAGGTGCGCGAAGAGGGCATCGCGAGCCGGGTGGAGTCGCTCCACGAGAACGCGGCCGCGCGCCAGCAGAAGATCCGCGCCGAGAGCCCCGAGCTCGCCGACCTGAACCGCAACACCTTCGCGGGACGCCCGCTCGAGGAGCAGTACGCCATCCAGGCGCAGGGCGAGCGCATCGGCGCGGGGCTGTGGCGTTCGCTCGCGCAGGCATCCACGAGCGAGCACGCGAAGCGGACCTACCTCGAGTGCGCGGGGCTCGAGGAGGAGAACGCCGTGTTCCTCGAGTCGCTGCTGCGCGCGCGGGGCTAACCGCCGTCCGGATCGCCGCTCTCCCGGCGGCCGGCCGCATACATGCCGACCAGGCGCGCGACCAGGATCGCCAGGTAGAACGGCCCGGTGACGGCCTCGGCGACCGCCGCGTAGCGCGCGCCCATGCTCCGCGGCGTGATGTCGCCGTAGCCCACCGTCGTCAGGGTGGTCATGCTGAAGTAGAGGAAGACGGAGAAGACGTGTTCCTCTTCGAGCGATGCGCGCTGCGAAGTCGGAGAAGAACTCGCGAAATCGAAGGCGCTCGGGTCGAACTGGAAGATGGCGATATACAGCGTCGCCCACGTCATCCCGAGCAGCAGATAGACGGAGATCGACAGCCGGATCGTCTCGGCGGTCACCGTCCTCTGGCGCAGCACCTTGCGCAGCTCGCTCCAGCTGACGAAGGCGAAGAAGGCCAGCCAGCAGAGCGAAGCGACGAGGTAGTTCTCGCGGCTCGGGAAGGCGAGCACGAACAGGCGCTCGGCGATCGCCGGAACCGCGAGCACCCACCCGATGACGCGGCGGCGCCGGTGCTGCGCGAGCAGCGCATCGCGTTGGCCCAGCAGCTCGTCGACCTGCGTCGTGAAGAGCGCGACGAGCATCAGCAGGAGGAGCGCGAGGCTGAACGCCGTCGATGCCAGGTTGCTGCGCCCGAGCAGAGGCCGGACACCGAACAGGACCATGATCGCAGCGAGCAGCACCGTGTGGCGGCGCCGCAGGAAGGTCGCGCGGAGATCGCCGATGCGCGTGGCGGTCATGCTCCGCGTAGCGCCGGCGTCAGCGCACTACTTCGCGCGGCTGGACGCGCAGCAGGCTGCGCACGACCCGGCGCAGGCGATCGCCGAAGAAGCGCTCCGCCCACGACGCGACGCCCTGGATGGCGGCCAACGCGTCGCCCTTGCCGGGCCACGCGTCGCGCACGACGTCCGGGTGCACGTGGTTCACGAGCCGCGAGAGCGCGGCGCACACGACCAGCAGGTCGTCCGCGAGGCCGATCGGACCGAGCAGCAGGCTCGGCAGCAGGTCGATCGGCGAGAGCAGGTAGCCGATCCCCATGGCCGCGATCCACTTCGCGCGCGTCGGCACGCGCTCGTCGCGCAGCAGCCGCGCCAGCATGACACTGAAATCGGGCAGCAGCAGCAGCGCGTCGCGCAGTCCCGTCGGCGTGCCCGGCTCGCTGTCGACGACGCGCATGCGCAGGCGGTCGTACATCCTGCGCTCGCGCGGATTCAGCTCGATGGTGATGCGTTGCTCAGTGTCCGGCATCGCTGAACGTGGCTCCCGGCTCGAACTCGAGCCGCGTGACGCGATCGCCCCCGTCGAAGTGCTCGATCGCGAAGAAGGGATCGCCGTCGGCCAGCGCCCGCTCGAGCAGCGGCGCGACGTCCGGCACGAGCGGCAGCTCGCGCACGCGCGCCAGCGGCTGCCACTGGAGCGCGTGACCCTCGAGCGCGCGCGCGTCGCGCGAGGGCGCGCGGCCGCTGAAGACGAAGAGGACGTGCGCGTGGCCGAGGAGTCCCGCCTCGTGCACGACGCCGCGGAGCACCAGGTCGGCGACCTCGAGCCCGGTCTCCTCGCGCACCTCGCGGCGCGCCGAAGCGGCGATGCACTCGCCGGGCTCGACGTGGCCGCCGATGCCGTTCCAGCGCCCGGCGAAGCGATCGCTCGTGTCGCGGTGGCGCAGCAGCAGCACGTCGTCGCCGTGCAGCAGGAAGGAGAGGGTCACGAGGCGCGCCGCGTGGCGCTCGCGGGCAGGCGTCATTTCGCGGGGCCGTACGTGGGCGGT
>DASUFZ010000173.1:0-12376 GCA_036274295.1 Myxococcota bacterium | reverse complement strand
GCGGCGTCTGCTGCCGGCGCGCTAGGAAGAGCGGCGCACCGCGCGCAGCGGCACGACCTCGGAGGGCGGGCGGTCCTCGACGGTCCCGCGAATCTCGGGGGTCCGCCACGCGCGCAGCCAGCGCAGCGCGCGCGAGACGCTCGGATCGACGCGCAGCTCGGCGAGCCGCACGCGCCGCAAGGTCTTCCCGCTCGTGCGCAGCGCAAGCTCGGCGAGCAGAAGCCGCGCCTCCTCGGGCTGGTCCGCGCGCCCGAGGTGCTCCGCGAGCTCCAGCACCACGACGGGGTTCCACGGCTCGATCGAGCGCGCGCGGCGCAGCAGGTGGATCGCGAGCGGCCGCAGGAATGGGGTGCGGAACTGGCGGCTGCCCTCGACGAGCACTTCGACCGCCTCCGGCTCCTCGGCGCGCTTGCAGAGGATGCGTGCGACGCCCTGCCAGGCTTCGATCTCGCGCGGCAGCAGCTGCGTCGCCTCGCGGTAGGCGCCGAGCGCGCGGTCCTCGCGGCCCTCGCGCAGCGCGGCGTGCGCGACCACGCGATAGCTCTGCCAGGCGTCGAAGCTCTGGCCCGTCTCCGCGAGCAGCGGCGCGAGCTTCGCATGAAGCTCCGCGTTGCTGCGCTCGGTCGCGAGCACGGTGCGGTAGAGCGCGATCGCGCGGCGGCGCCGCCCGCGCGATCGCTCGCGCGCCGCCTGCTCGAGAATGCTCTGGCGATCGGCTTCCTGGCGCGGCAGCAGCCACGGGGACATCGTCGGCCCTCTTCGTGGAGACGATCGACGGGCCGGGCTCAGGCTTGCGTGACCGCAGTCACGGCAAGGAAGCGGCAGCTCATCTCTTCCACCAGAACTTGTCGAAGCTGCCGCAGTCGAGCTTCTCGAAGGTGCCGTCGGGAACGCGCGCGCCGGCCGGGACCGCGACGGGCGACGTGCCCTTGAAGCGCTGGTCGATCGCGCCGTCGAAGTTCGTGTCCTCGTCCTGGAAGACGAGCGAGCCGCCCTGGTAGGTCTGCACCACGTCAACCTTGCGATCGGCATTGGTGTCGACGTCGACGCGCACGGTCTCACCGGTCTTCGAGAGGACCTGCCGCGTGTCCGCGTAGCCCTTGCCCGAGCTGTCGATCAGCAGCTCCGTGATCAGGCCGCCGCTCACGATCGCGCGCGTGTTGAGCTTCTTCTTGTCCTCGCCGAGCATGCACTGCGACTCGACCTGCCCCTTCTCGTCGAGGAACGAGCGCTTCTCCGGCGACGCGTTGCCGTCGGCCGACGCTTCCTGGACGCGCACGCGGCCCCGGCCGTCGAACACGTTGAGCACGTCGGGCTTGCCGTCGCCGTTCGTGTCGAGGCCCTGGCGCACCAGCACGCCGTTCTGGAAGAAGCTCCAGGTGTCGGTCTTGCAGTCGCCGTTGGTGTCGGTGTACTCGACGTTCGCCTTCTCGCTGCCGTCGAACCACTGGCGCAGATCGATGCAGCCCTTGCCCTTGCTGTCCTGCTCGAGGCGTTCGAGCTTGCCGCCCTTGAACCAGGCGGAGATGTCCACCTTTCCGTCGCCGCTGCGGTCCTCTTCCTTCTTGATCACGGCGCCGGAGGCATCCGTCGTGATCCAGGTGTCGATCTTGCCGTCGCCGTTGGTGTCGGCCTGCTGGACCTGTGTGCCCTTCTCGCCGGCCTCGCTGCGCCGATCGATGTTGCCGTCGAAGTCGGCGTCCTCTTCCTGGCGCACGATCACGCCGCCCTCGTACACCGCGACGAGATCGGGCTTGCCGTCCTTGTTGCGGTCCTTCTCGGTGCGGCTCTTCTCGCCTGCGACGAAGAAGGTGGTGGTGTCGAGCACGCCGTCGCCGTCCGAGTCCTCGCGCACCTGCGACGGGCGGCCCTCGGAATCGAAGAGCGTGAGGACGTCGTCCTTGCCGTCGAAGTTGCGGTCCTCGCGCTGCTCCGCCTTGCGCCCGTTCGCGTACATCACGATCAGGTCCGGCTTGCCGTCGCCGTTCATGTCGGCTTCGGAGCGGGTCGGCTGGCCGCCTGCGTACTCGGTCACCAGCTCGAGGCGCCCGTCGTGGTCCTGGTCGGCCTTCTCGCGCACGGCCACGCCGTTCTCGAAGGTCTTCACGAGGTCGGGCTTGCCGTCGCCGTTCGTGTCGACCTCCTCGCGCAGCGGGCGCTGCTGGTCGTCGAGGGTGATGACCGTGTCGACGCGGCCGTCGCCGTCCGAGTCGCGCTCCTGGCGCGACTGCTTGCCGCCCGCGAACGAGAGCACGGAGTCGTAGGTGCCGTCGCCGTTGGTGTCCTGCTTCTGCGAGACGGGCTGGCCGTTCTCGAACACCGTGACGACGTCCATGCGCTCGTCGCCGCGCGTGTCGCGCTCCTCCTGCACCTTCTCGCCGTTGCGGTAGGTGATGACGAGGTCGAAGCGCCCGTCGCCGTTCGTGTCGACCTCCTCGCGGGCGGCGCGCCCCTCGGCGTCGTAGGTCCCGCGCTTCTCGACCTTCCCGTTGCCGTCGGCGTCTTCCTCGAAGCTCGCGGGCTTGCCGTTGGCGAACGTCACGATGTTGTCGGGCTTGCCGTCGCCGTTCTTGTCTTCCTCGAGGCGGACCGTCTGGCCGGACGCGTCGTTCGTGCGGATCAGATCCGGCTTGCCGTCGCCGTTCGTGTCCTTCTCGACCTTCCGCTCCTTGCCGGTGTCGGGATCGAGTGCGACCCAGGCGTCGACCTTGCCGTCGAAGTTCGTGTCCTGCTCCTGGCGCTCGAGCTTCCCGCCGGCCGCGTAGAAGTTCCACAGGTCGGTGCGGCCGTCGCCGTTCTCGTCCGACTCGGCGCGCGCGAGCGAGCCGTTCTCGAAGTGCTCGGTGGTCGCGGCGCCCTTGCTGCCGGCGGTGGTGCGCTTCACGACCTTGCCGCCGCTCTGCTCGCTGCGGACCTCGAAGGTGCCGTCGTGGTCCTCGTCGAGCTCCTCGAGGATCGTCGCGCCGGAGGCGTCGAACGTGTAGCGGGCGTCGATCTTGCCGTCGGCGTTGCGGTCCTCTTCCTGGCGCACCTTCACGCCCTTCTCGAAGACGACCGTCGTGTCGGGCTTGCCGTCCTTGTCGGTATCCGCCGCGCGCCGCAGCGGCGTGTCGCCGTCGAAGGTCGTGACGATCTCGGGCTTGCCGTCGCCGTTCTGGTCCTCCTCTTCGCGGACCTTCTTCCCGTTCGCGAAGATGCGGATGACCTCGGGCTTGCCGTCCTGGTTCTGGTCGACCTCCTCGCGCTCCTTCTCGCCCTTCTCGTCGAGCCGGATCACGAGCTCCGCGACGCCGTTACCGTCCTCGTCGCGCGTCTGGCGCCGCTCCACGCCGTTCTCGAACCAGGCGACGCTGTCGGGCTTGCCGTCGCCGTCGCTGTCGACCTCGCGCCGGATGATCTTGCCGTCGGGCGCGTAGAGGGTGAGGAGCTCCTTGCGTCCGTCGTGGTCGGCGTCCTCCTCCACCCGCACCTTCACTTCGTTCTCGAAGTAGATGGCGGTGTCGAAGCTGCCGTCGCCGTTCGTGTCCTGCTGCTCGAGCCGCTTCTTGCCGTCGGGGCCGAACTCCGCCGCGACCTCGGGCTTGCCGTCGCCGTTCCTGTCGAGCTCGACGCGCGCGGGCTTGCCGTCGCGGTAGGTGGTGAAGCGGTCGTTCTTGCCGTCGAAGTCCGTGTCTTCTTCGAGGCGGTCGGGCTGGTCGCCCGCATAGCGCAGCGAGGCGTCCGGCTTGCCGTCGCCGTTCTTGTCGTCGAGCTGCTGGACGGGTTTGCCGCCGCGGAACGTGATGAAGCGGTCCTTCTTGCCGTCCTTGTTCGTGTCCTGGTCCTGGCGCGCGGGCGTCTTGCCGTCCTCTTCGAAGAAGATCCAGACGTCGACCTTGCCGTCGAAATCGGTATCGCGCTCGGCGCGCGCCGCGACGCCGTTCTCGTAGAAGACCCACTCGTCCTGCCGGCAGTCCTTGTTGGTGTCGGCGCGGCGCTCGACGAGCTGCTCGTGGTCGTCGTAGCGCAGCTCCACGGGCGGGCAGTTGGCCTGCTGTGCGAGCGCGGGCAGGGCCAGCCCCAGTGCGAACGCGGCACAGCCGATGGCGATGATGCGTCGGGACATCGATCGAGCGTTCGCCCCGGGGCGACTCCGGTCCTAGCTGGAGACCGGGTTGCTGAAGGTGCCGACGATCGGGACCTGCGAGAGACAGCGGACGTCGTCGGGCATCGGAGGGAAGGGCGACGCGGAGCGCAGTGCGTCGACGGCGCTCGCGCCGAGTGCGTTGTCGTCGGCGCGCTCCACCGCGACGTTGCTGGCGGAGCCGGCCACGTCGAGGCGGAAGCGCAGGGTCACGCGGCTGCCGGCGTCGACGCCGGGCGGCAGCACCCAGCGCTGCAGGGTGCGGCCCTTGATCACCGCGAGGTAGTCCTGCACCTCCGGCTTCGCCATGCACTCCTTCTGCGAGACCGCGGCGTTGCTGGTGCCGTCGCCGCCGGCGCCCTTCAGGTAGCCGTCGCCGATCGCGGTATCGACCGACACGACCAGCGCGCCATCGGGGCTGCCGACGACGTCGCGGTTCGAGAGCACGCCCTCCTGCACGGAGGAGCCGGGCGTGCCGATCTGCATCTTGCCCGTTCCGAAGCTCGGCGCGGCGTTGGTGACGTTCACGGCGCGCGGTCCGACGGACGCGCCGACCGGCGCATTCACCTGGACGGGGCCGCGCACCGCGGGGCCCGCCACGCTCTGCACGTCGACCGCGGCGGCGCGGGCGTGCGCGACCGAGCTCACCGCGGAGACGTGCTCGACGACGGTCGCCGACTGCGTGATCTGGGTCGGCGCGGCGACCGTGCTGACCGCGTCCATCTTCAGCGCCTCGGCGGCGATCGCCGGCGCGGCCTCCGCGATCACGCGCGGATTGATGATCTGCGGCGTGACGGTCTGGACGGCCGGGTTGAAGGGCAGGGCGCGTCGCTCGGCGAGGGCCTTCGGCGCGGGCGCCGGCTCGTCCGGCTTCTGCGCCTCCTCCTTGAGGAGCTGGACCGGGAGGATCTCCTCCTGGATCTTCGGCGCGAGGCTCGCGAGCAGGATCAGCAGGCCGAGCGCGCTGCCGTGGAGGAAGAAGGCGAGGAATCCGCTGATCGCCGTGCGTCGCTTGCCCTCTTCATCGGGTACGGAGTAGCCCGGGTAGTCGATCGCGACGGCCGAGCCCTGCGCCGGGCGCTCGAAGACCGCGTGGAGGACGGTCCCGCGGCTTTTCGGCTTGCGGCGGCGGAGGATGCGGAGCGGTTCTTTCACGGGGCGCGCGCCTCGGATGACAGGGAGGACCCTAGCGAATCGAGTCGGGACCGACGCAAGCGCACCCGCGGGTCGCGATGACCCGTTGCGGCGCGGCCCCACTCGATCTCGAGACGTCCGTATCGGTCGGACCCGCTCGTCGGCGCACCTCGAATTCGCACGACTCTCTCGTGCGCAACTCCCCGGCAGGACGGGATCTTCGACACGCAGAAGCGAGCGCTGCGCTGTTCAGCACGCGCGCTGCTCGTCCGATGCAACGGTGCCTCTGCTACGGAAAGCTGGCCCGGCTCGTGTGTCCGGGCCGGCGTGGAATTCTGGATCGAGAGTCGGGATCCGATAACCTTCCGAGCCTTCAAAGCAAATGCGCGGCGCGGGCGCGAGTCGCGGCGACGCTTCGATCGAGGGGGTTCCGTTGGACAGCGCGTATCTGCTCGAGCTCCTGCAAAAGGGCGGCCTCACCGTCTATCCGCTGGCGGTGGGTTCCATTCTGGTGCTCGCGGTCTTCCTCGAGCGGCTGTGGCGTTATCGCGGGATCGTCAACGGCACTCGCGCGCTCACCCGCGACACGATCGAGGCCCTGGTGGCGCGCGATACCGAGCGCGCCCGCTCGATCTGCGACAAGTCGAAGCAGCCGATGGCGAAGGTCTTCCTCGAGGCGATGCGCTGGAAGAACGTGGCGCTCGAAGACCTCGAGCGCGTGATGGCGACGTCGCGCCAGGAGGCCGCGACCGATCTCAAGCGCGGCGTCTGGATCGTCGGCACGATCGGCTCGCTGTCGCCCTACGTCGGCCTCTTCGGCACGGTCGTCGGCATCATCCGCGCCTTCCAGGACATGGCGATCCACGGCGCCGGTGGCTTCGAGGTGGTGGCGGCGGGCATCTCCGAGGCGCTCGTCGCGACGGCCGCCGGTCTGGCCGTCGCGATCTTCTCCCTGCTCGTCTACAACTACCTGCAGACGCGCGCCGGCCAGATCTCCGCGGTGTACGCGCGCTCCTGCGAGCGCTTCCTGCAGGCTCTGCTCTTCGTCGAGACGGCGACGTTGGATCGGGAGGGCGCCCGTGGCGAGCTCGTTCCGGCCCGATGACGGCGGCAACGGCGACGACGCCGTCGTCGCCGAGATCAACATCACCCCGCTGACGGACGTCTTCCTCGTCCTGCTGATCATCTTCATGGTGACCAGCTCGGTGGTGGCGAACCAGAGCAAGAACATCGACCTGCCGGGCGCCGAGGTCAGCGAGACGACGCCGCAAGGCGTCACCGTGACGGTGGAGGAGTCGGGCGTCATCCTGATCAACGACAAGCCCGTCGCGAACGACGCGCTCTACAAGGAGCTCGAGGCGGCGCTCTCGAACGCGCGCGAGAAGCTCGTGATCCTGCGCGGCGACAAGAAGGTGCTGCTCGGCCAGGCCGTCAACATCCTCGACCTGGCGCAGCAGGCCGGCGCCAAGGGCATCGCGCTCGCGACGAAGCCGCCGGCGAAGGTGCCCGGGGCGTCCTAAGCCGAGCGCTGGCGCAGCCACAGCACGCCGCCGGCGATCAGCAGCAGCTCCGGCAGCAGCAGGCCGACGCCGTAGAGCATGCGCAGCGAGTCCTGCACCGGCAGCGGGAACTGCACGGTGTCGCGGATCTTCGGGCGCAGCACGATCTGCGGCTCGCGCGCCAGCGCCCAGTGCACGCCGTTCATGATGAGATCGAGGTTGTAGAGCGAGCGCAGATAGCGGTTCGAGGCGAAGTCGCTGTCGCCGACCGCGAAGATGCGCGTCTCGACCTTGTCGCGCAGATAGCGTCCCGAGACCGCCAGCGCCTGGTAGCCGTGCGCCACGCCGGGGGGCTCGGCGCCTGCCTTCTTCAGGCGCTTCGGATCCGGGCTGCGCCAGGCCTGCGGACTCGAGAGCACGAGCGCCGTGAGCTGGTCGTCGATCTGGGGCTTGCGCAGGTCGAACGGACGCGCGCCGCAGAAGAAGGTCATCTTGTTGCGGTCGAGGCCGCGCGTGGCGGCGTGCGTCTCGTAGTTGTAGGCCAGCGGGCAGATGCCGGCGGGCTCCGAGTCGAGCCCCTCGCCGGACGCCGGATCGATCACGACCTCGTCGGGCGATACCAGCCCGTACTCGGCGAGCAGCTGCTCGAGCCCGCTGTCGATGCCCGGCTCGAGCAGCGCGATCAGCGCCCCGCCGCGCGCGAGGAAGCGCCGCAGCGCGCCCAGCGCGCGCTCCCCGATCGGTCGCTGCGGCGCGATCGCGAGGATCGCGTCGATCTCGTCGGGCACTTCGTGCATCGACATCGTGACCAGGCTGCGCAGCTCGTAGCCCTCGGTCGCGAGCGCCGCCGCGAGACCGCCGAAGCCGAGCTCCGTCTCGCGCTCCGGGTCGCCCTCGCCCTCGCCGCGCAGGATGCCGATCACGCCGGCCTCGACCGCGCGCAGCCGGTAGAGCGCCTCGAAGAGCGCGCCCTCCAGCGGGCGCTCGACGACCTGGAAGTCGTTGCCGAGCTCGAGCACGAGCGTGTTGGACGTGGTCACGCCGTAGGTGTCGGCCTCGTCCGGGACCTTCTCGATGTCGTACTCGGCGTACTGCCCGCCGCTCGCGCGCAGCAGCTCCTGCGTCAGCAGGCGCGTGCGGCGGATGCGCGGGTCGAGCGGGTCGTAGAAGAGGGTGATCTTCAGCCCGGGCAGCTCGCGCAGCAGATTCGCGAGCTCCGGGTTCAGCTCGTAGCGGCGCTCGAGCGTCCAGTCCCAGCGCAGCCCCGAGAAGTGGGCGGCGCGCTCGAGCCCGACGCCGAGCGCAAGCGCCAGGCTCACCCCGAAGAGCCCGCGCGCGATCGCGCGGCGCGCGTAGGGTCCGGCGCCGCGGCCGATGCGGCGCACCGCCAGCCCGAGCGCGGCCAGCAGCGCCACGCCGCCGACCGCGAGGTTCGCCATCCCGAACAGGCCGAAATAGTTCGTCGCGTAGTAGGAGATCAGCCCGAACAGGATCGCGACGCAGCCGATCCAGGTGAGCGCGCTCATCCGCCCACCCTGCGCAGGTCGAACGAGAAGCGCGCCAGCGCCATGCAGACCAGCGCGAGCGCGCCGAAGTAGACGATGTTGTCGAGCGAGACGATGCCCTCGGAGAAGCTGCCGTAGCGCGGGTGGAGCGCGATCGCGTCGAGCACGTCGCCCACGCGCTCGCCGACGAAGGGCTCGATCCAGCCGAAGTCCCACAGCACGAAGGCGACGGCCCAACCCGACGCGGCGGCGACGAGCTGGCTCGACGTGAAGGCGGAGCACGCCAGGCCGATCGACGCGATGCCGATGCCGTGCAGGGTGAGCCCGAGGTAGACGGCGGCCAGGTGCTGCGCGCCGAGGCCGCCGCGCTCGATCGCCGAGGCCGGGTAGACGAAGCTCGCGGTCATCATCGCCACGACGAAGAGGAAGGAGACGGCGAACTTGGCCACCACGATCTGCGTGGGCGAGAGCGAGGTCGAGACCAGCAGCTCGTCGGTGCCGCGCGCGCGCTCGTCGGCGAAGACGCGCATGGTCAGCAGCGGCACGGCGCCGATCAAGGTGAGGCCGAGCGTCTCCATGACGGGGAAGAACACCGAGTCCCACAGGTTCACGTAGTCGGGAATCACGTCGGTGTCGAAGCCGCCCATGCTGCTCGACGCATAGACGAAGAGGATCTGGTTGTAGAGCCGCAGGTGGTCGAAGAAGATCAGGGCGGTGACGAGCGCGACCAGCATCAGGGTGACGTAGGCGGTCGGCGAGCCGAAGAGGCTCGCGAGCTCCTTGCGCAGCAGCGCGCGCAGCGCCGTCACGCCCGCGCCTCGGCGGGGCGGAAGAGCTCGAGCGGATCCGCGCCGCCGAGCACTTCGCCGGTCGTCCCTTCGGCGACGAGGCGTCCCGCGCGCAGCACCGCCACGCGCGACGCCAGCCGCCGCGCCTCGGAGAGATCGTGCGTGCAGAGCAGCACCGTGCGCGTTCCCGCGAGATCGGCGATCAGGCTCTGCACCTCGTCCTGCTGCACCGGGTCGAGGCCGCCGGTCGGCTCGTCGACGATGAGCAGCGGCGGATCGTGCAGGAAGGCCTGCGCCAGCGATACGCGCTGCTGGAATCCCTTCGAGAGGTTGCCGATCAGGCGGCGCCCGACGGACGCGAGCCCGAAGCGCGCGGCGACCCGTTCGATCGCCTCGCGGAGCGGCGCGCCGCGGAGCCCGCGCGCGCCGCCGGCGAAGCGCAGGAAGCTCGCGACGCGCATCTCCGGGTAGAGGCGCGAGGTCTCCATCACGAAGCCGATGCGCTCGTGCACGGCGCGCGGGCGCTCGATCGACGAGTAGCCGGCCACGCGCACGCGCCCCGCCGTCGGCAGCAGGAAGCCGGTGACGAGGCGGATGAAGGTCGTCTTGCCGGCGCCGTTCGGGCCGAGCAGGCCGAAGGTGGTGTTCGCGGGAACCACGAGATCGAGCGCATCCACGGCGACGTGATCGCCGAAGCGGCGGGTCAGCTTCTCCGCCACGACCTCGACGCCACGCGCCTCCCGGACGGCCGAGGCCTGCATCACGCCGCCCGCAGCGCGTCCAGCATCGAGAAGTACTCGGGCCACGTCTTCGAGACGCAGCCCGGATCGCGGATGGCGACACCGGGTATGCGCAGGCCCGCGAGGGCGAAGGCCATCGCCATGCGATGGTCGTCGTACGTGCGGATCTCGGCGCCGCGAAGAGCGCGCGGCGTGATGGCGAGCGAGTCGGCGTCGGCGCGCGCGTCCGCGCCGAGGCGTTGCAGCTCGGCCTCGAGCGCCGCCAGGCGGTCCGTCTCCTTGATGCGCAGGTTCGCGACGTTGCGGATGTGCGTCGTGCCGTTCGCGAACAGCGCGACCACCGCGAGCGCGAGCGCGGCGTCCGGCAGATCGTTGAGATCGACGTCGACGGGGCGCAGCGGGCCGCCCGGCCCCTCGACCTCGGCGAAGTCGTCGCCGCGCCGCACGCGACAGCCCATGTGCGCGAGTACGTCGAGCAGGCGGAAGTCGGATTGCAGCGAGCCCTTCGCGACGCCGTCGACGCGCACACGCCCGCCGGCGATCGCGGCCGCGCAGAACGGGTAGGCGGCCGCCGAGGCGTCGGCCTCGATCTCGTAATCGCGACCGCGGTAGCCGCGTCCGGCGGCGACGCGCAAGGATCCCTCGCCGTTCCAGGCGGCGTCGGCCCCGAACGCGCGCATGACGTCGAGGGTCAGGTCGACGTAGGGGCGCGACACCACGCGGCCGCCCTCGGCGACGAGCGTTACGTCGGCGCGCGCGTACGGCGCGGCCATCAGCACCGCGGAGACGTACTGGCTGGAGCGGCGCGCGTCGATGCGCGCGACGCCGCCGGGAAGCCCGCCGCCCTCCACGCGCACCGGCGGGCAGCCGTTCTTCCCGAGGATCTCGCAGCGCGCGCCGAGCGCCGTCAGCGCGTCGACGAGATCGGCGATCGGGCGCTCGCGCATGCGCGCGCTGCCGTCGATCGTGCAGGGGCCCTCCGCCAGGGTCGCCGCGGCGCAGAGGAAGCGCGCGGTGGTGCCGGAGTTCGCGGTGTCGAGCGGCGCGGCCGGCGCGCGCAGCCGGCCGCCGAGCCCGCGCATGCTCCAGGCGTCGCCGCGCGTCTCGATCGCGCAGCCGAGCTGGCCGAGCCCGCGGCGCATCACCACCGTGTCGTCGCTCTCGAGCGCGCCGCGCAGCTGCGAGGTGCCCTCGGCCAGCGCCGCGATCAGCAGCGCGCGGTTCGTGATGCTCTTCGAGCCGGGCACGCGCACGCGCGCCGCGAGCGGACCGCGCGTCGCGATCGGCAGCGGATCGGGCAGCGCGGCCATGCCGCACACTAGCCCAGCAGGCGCAGCGCGTTGACAGGGGCGCGCAGCTCCGGCAGACTCGCGCGCCGCTCGAATTCCCCAACAGCAGCGCAGGCTTGGCATCGGCGTTCGCGACCTCGAACGAGCTCCCGGTCGCGTCGCGCCGCGCTTCTGCGAAGATCACTCCGCGTTGCGCGCGCCCGCCGCGCCGCGTTCCACCGGAAGGAGTCAGGGTGCGCAAGGTCCTCGTCACGGATTCGCTCGCGCCGGAGGGCTTCGAGATCCTCCAGAAGGCGCAGGGCCTCCAGGTGGTGGACGCGCCGGGCCTCTCGCCCGCGGATCTCTTGAAGGCGATCGCCGACGCCGACGCGCTCGTGATCCGCAGCGCGACCAAGGTGACGAAGGAGGTGATCGCGGCCGGCGCGCGCCTCGCCGTCGTCGGCCGCGCGGGCATCGGCGTCGACAACGTCGACGTTCCCGCCGCGACGGCGAAGGGCATCGTCGTGATGAACACGCCCGGCGGCAACACGGTCACGACCGCCGAGCACGCGCTCGCGCTGCTGATCTCGCTCGCGCGCCACATCCCGCAGGCGACGGCCTCGATGAAGGCCGGCAAGTGGGAGAAGAACCGCTTCGTCGGCATGGAGCTCTACAACCGCACGCTCGGCGTGATCGGCCTCGGCAACATCGGCCGCATCGTCGCCGAACGCGCGCAGGGACTCGGCATGAAGGTGATCGCGCACGATCCCTTCCTCTCGGCCGACGCCGCCGCGAAGATGGACGTCGAGCTCGTCGATCTCGACACCCTGCTCGCGCGCGCGGACGCCATCTCGGTGCACGTGCCGAAGACCAAGGAGACCACGGGCCTGCTCGGCAAGCGCGCCTTCGCGAAGGCGAAGAAGGGCGTGCTGCTCGTGAACGCGGCGCGCGGCGGCATCGTCGACGAGGACGCGCTGCTCGAAGCGCTGAACGAGGGCCGCGTCGCCGGCGCGGGCCTCGACGTGTTCGTCGAGGAGCCGGCCAAGGCCGGGCATCCCCTGATCGTCCACGAGCGCGTCGTCTGCACGCCGCACCTCGGCGCCTCGACGGAGCAAGCGCAGGTGAACGTGTCGATCGCCGTCGCCGAGCAGATCCGCGACTTCCTGCTCCAGGGCGTCGTGCGCAACGCCGTCAACATGCCGTCGATCTCGCGCGAGGCCGCCGCGCAGATCCGCCCCTACCTCGTGCTCGGCGAGAAGCTCGGGCGCTTCCAGGGACAGCTCTGCACCGGCTCGATCGAGCAGATCGAGATCGAGTAC
>DASUFZ010000172.1:0-6022 GCA_036274295.1 Myxococcota bacterium | reverse complement strand
GCGTTCGGCAGCGGCCAGTGGATCGAGTCGCCGACAGACAAGCCGAGCAGGGCGCTTCCGACCGGGGCGAGCACGGAGATGCGATCGCTTTCGACGTCCGCCTGGCCGGGGAAGACGAGCGTGACCTCGCTCTCCCGGTTCGACTCTTCGTCGACGAATCGAACGACCGAGTTCATCGTGACGACGTCCCGCGGAACGTCCTCGGGTTCGACGATCTCGGCGCGCTCGATCTCCTCGCGCAACGCGTCGAGGTCGGGGCGCCGGCCGACCTTGCCGAGGAGGCGCTCGAGGCGTTCCTGGTCGAAGCGCGACAGGACGATTCTCGGGAGGGTGCTCATCGAACCAATCTCGCGAGCGCCTGCGCGAGTGTCAAGCTTCGCGGACGGCAGCCCCCGCGACGAGGCGCATCTCGACCGGCTCATCCGTTCGGCTTCTACTGCCGCGCCTCGACGCCCACGCCCTCGACGACGCGGTCCGAGGGGTGGAGCACCACGCGCGCGCCCGCGTCGAGGCCGCTCGTCACCTCCACCTCGAGGCCGTTGTGGTGGCCTCTTGACACCGGCCGGAGTCGGGCGCGGCCCTTCTCCTCGACGAACACGGCCCAGTCGGCGACCTGCTCGGCGCGTCCGCCCTCGCCGGCGCTGCCGGAGTGGCCGTTCGCGCCGTCGGCGCGGAAGAGCGCCGAGAGCGGCACCTTCACCACGTCGTCGCCGCGCCAGAGCACGATGCGCGTCTCGACGCGGTAGCCGTGGCCGAGGCGCTGCCACTTCTCGGGCGGGTCGCTGAACTCGATCACGACGTTGACGCGCTGCTCCTCGATGCCGAGCGCCGAGACCTTGGTGAAGCCGTAGGGCTCGACCCGGCGCACGCGGCCGTGCAGCAGGTCGCCGCCGCCCCACTGCTCGATCAGCACCTCCTGCCCCTTCTCGACGCGCACGGCGTCGGCGGAGAGCAGGTCGACCACGATCTCGAGATCGCGCGGGTCGCCGATCTCGAGCAGCGGCTCGCCCGGCTGCACGACGCCGGCGCTCTCGCGCACGACGCGCAGCACGCGGCCGGAGACCGGCGCCACGACGGGGATGCCGATGTATTCGTCCGCGGGGCCGCGCTTGCGCGCGCGGTCGCGCTGGACGCTGCGCGCCTGGAGCGCGGCGCGCGCGTTCTCGAGCGACGCCCGCGCCGTGCGATAGGCCTTCTGGGCGGAGTCGAGATCGCGCGCGGACGCCACGCCGCGCTGGCCGAGCTGCTTCTGGCGCTCGAGCTCGCGGCTGGCGAACTCCATCTCCGCCTCGGCCGCGCGCACGGCCGCCTGCGCCTCGGTCTCGCTGCGGGCGTCGAGCAGGGTCGGGTCGACGGGGTCGATCTCCGCGACCACGGTCTCGCCGGCCACCACCTCGTCGCCGACCTCGATCTCGATGCGCTGCACGCGGCCCGCCACCGGCGCCGAGAGCACGAAGACGTCGCGCACGCGCGTCTCGCCCTCCTCGTCGACCGTCACCGTGAGGCGTCCGCGCGTCACCTCGGCGAAGTCCACCGGCACCGCCTGCGGCCGGAAGGCGAAGACCAGGAAGAGGAGCAGCAGCCCCGTGAGGCTGCCCCAGAAGATGAAGCGTCGACGCCGCAGCTCCACGTCCTACTCCCGGGTCTTCAGCACGGCGATCAGGTCGAGCCGATCGAGCCGCTGGCGCACGATGGCCGCGGAGATTGCCACGGAGATGACCGCGATCGCGACGGCCCAGCCGAAGGTCGCGTGCTCGAGCACGAGCGGCATGCGGTAGAGGTCCGTCTCGAAGCTCGACGACATGAACCAGGCGAGCGTGGCGCCCACCGCACAGCCGATCGGCAGGCCCATGAAGGCGAGCAGCGCGACCTCGCCGAGCAGGATGTAGGAGATCTCGGCGCGCGTCTGGCCGAGCACGCGCAGGGTCGCGAGCTCGCGCGCGCGCTCGGAGAGCGAGACGCGGGTCGAGTTGTAGGCCACCCCGAACGCGAGGGTCGCGGAGAAGAGCGCGAAGACGCCGGTGAAGATCAGCATGGTCTCGGCCATGGTCTCGTTGAACTTTTCGACCATCGAGCGCCGCAAGCTGACCCCCGTCACGGCCGGCATGCCTTTCAGCGCCGCGAAGAGGGCGGGCTCCTGCTCCCGGTCGACCCGCAGGTTCACGGCCGAGGCCACCGGGCGCTCGCGCAGCAGCCGGTGCAGGGCGTCGCTGCGCATGTAGGCCGGCGAGCCGATCTGCGTCTCGAAGACGGCCGCGACCGGCGCCTCGAACACGGGCCGGCGCCCCTCGAGCACCTCCACCGTGATGGTCCCGCCGGGCTTCACCGCCAGCATCTCGGCCAGCTTGGTCGAGATCACGAGCCCTTCGGGCGGCAGCTCGACGACGCCCGTCTCCGAGTCGAACACGGGCGTGAGATGCGCATGCTCGGGAATGCCCTGGATCGCCTCGCGGCGCGAGCGCGGGCCGACGCGCAGGCGCGCGGCCACGCTGCGCACGCCCTCGGTCGAGAAGACGCCCGGCAGGCGCGAGAGGCTCTCGGTCACCTCGCTGCTCTTGACCTCGGCGAAGCCGACCGTCACGTCCTGGCGCTGACCCTCGAAGAAGTAGCCCTCGAGCATGCGGTCGATCGAGTCGGGCCAGCCGAGGGCCGTCACCAGCAGGCCGACGGCCATGGCGATGCCGAAGACGCTGCCGCCCGAGCGCGTCGGGAAGCGCGTGATCTGGCGGAAGATCATGCGGGTCGGCTGGTCGAAGATGCGCTCGATGCGCGCGCCGATGCCCTCGCTCGCGAAGAGCGTCGGCTGGGGCGGCCGCATGGCCTCGGCGGGCGGCAAGCGCACGGCGCGCAGCACCGCGCGCGCGGTGCCGAGCAGCGCCGAGCCGATCGAGACCGCCGCGGCGATGGCGTACACCGCCGCGCTCGGCCGGAAGATCATGAAGGGGAAGCGGTAGAGCTCGGCGTACATCGCCGTCATGCCGCGTCCGAACCAGGCGCCGAGCCCGACGCCGAGCGCGACGCCGAGGGACGAGATCGCGATCACGAGCTGCGCGTAGTGCCAGCCGACCGCCGCGTTCGAGTAGCCGAAGGCCTTGAGCAGGCCGATCTCGCTGCGCTCGATCGCGATCAGGCGGTTCAGCACCATGCTCGTGAGGAAGGCGGCGACGGCGAGGAAGATCGTCGGCAGCACGGTGACCATGTTCGCGAGCTGCTGGATCTCGCTCATGAGGAACCAGTTCGAGAGCTGATCCTTGCGCGCGTAGGCCCCGATGCCGCCGTAGGGCGCGAGCAGCAGGTCGAGCTCGGCGACGACGTCCTCGGGCGAGGTGCCGCGCAGGAGCGAGAGCGAGACGTCGTCGAAGGCGCCGTCGAGGTCGTAGGCGTGGGCCAGCGCGTCGCGGCCCATCCAGAGCACGCCGAAGCGCTTCTCGTCCGGCATCAGCGAGCCCGGCGGCATGGCGTAGACGTACTCGGCCGAGAGCGCCGTGCCGACCACCTGGAGCGTGCGCAGCTTGCCGTTGATCAGCGCGCGCAGCGTGCTGCCCGGCATGAGCCCGTGCACCTCGGCGAACGAGTCCCACAGCACCACCTCGTCGGGTCGGCCCGGGGCGACCATGCGCCCGCTGCGGAGCATCAGGCGGTTCAGCACCGGCTCCTTCGTCTCGGGGATGGAGACGATGCGGCCGATCACCGGCTCGTCGAAGTCCTCGAGGTCGAGCAGCGCGTAGCGCGCGATGCGCGTCTCGACCGACTGCACGCCGGGGATCTCGGCGATGCGGCCGACCAGCCCTTCGGGCGCGCGCTTCAGGCTGGCGAAGACGTCCGCGAAGTTGCTGCGCTCGTAGAAGGCGTCCGCCGTCAGGCGCAGCGCCTCGATGGTGCCGAGCGACATCACCAGCACGGCGACGCCCGAGGCGATCACCAGCGCGATGGCGAAGACCTGGCCGCGCAGGCGCCAGAGATCGCGCAGGAGCTTGCGCTCGAGCGCGCGCAGGGAGAAGAAGGAGCGCGGCGGGCCGGGGTTCACCACGCAAGTTCCCTTGCGGGACGTCGAATCGCGTTGACACGCGTCTCGACGATGTGGCCGTCGCCGAAGCGGATCACGCGGTCGGCCATCTGCGCGATGTCGGCGTTGTGGGTGATGAGCGCGGTGGCGGTGCCGAGCTCGCGGTTCACCGCCTCGATCGCCTCGAGCACCAGCACGCCGGTGGCGCTGTCGAGCGCGCCGGTCGGCTCGTCGCAGAGCAGGAGCTGCGGGCGCTTGGCGATGGCGCGCGCGATCGCCACGCGCTGCTGCTCGCCGCCGGAGAGCTGCGCCGGGAAGTGGTGCAGCCGCTCGCCGAGCCCGACGAGCGCGAGCGCGTCCTCGGCGCGCATGGGCGAATCGGCGATCTCGGTCACCAGGGAGACGTTCTCCACGGCGGTGAGCGACGGGATCAGGTTGTAGAACTGGAAGACGAAGCCGACGTGGTGGCGGCGGTAGCGGGTCAGCCCCGCCTCGTCGCGCGCGGTCAGCTCGGTGCCGCGGAAGTAGACGTGGCCCGACGTCGGCACGTCGAGCCCGCCGAGGATGTTCAGCAAGGTCGACTTGCCGCTGCCGGAGGGCCCGAGCAGCACGATCAGCTCGCGCGCGGAGAGCGAGAGATCGACGCCGCGCAGCGCGTGCACCTCGACCTCGCCCGAGCGATAGACCTTGGTGAGGCCTTCGGCGCGCAGGATCACGCCGTCCGCCGGCGCGGGCGCTCCAGGCGCCGCGAGCGTCAGGGGGAGTCCTCCTCGGCGGGCGCGCGCATCACACCGGGGTGTCGCCACAGCAGATAGGCGGCCGTCGCCGCGGCTCCGGCGAGTCCCCCGGCCCAGAGGTGGAGCGTGCCGATGCCGGCCGCGTCGACGTCGTCATCGAGCGCGAAGAAGAAGGCGATCAGGGCGGCGAGGCCCAGGAGCGGGAGAAAGCGCATCTCGGGCCGGCGCTCCGCGAGCTTCACCAGCCACGAGGCGATGAAGCCAGCGATCATCCAGGCGGCGAAGTGGGCCGCGTGGTAGAGCGCGGCGACGCCCGGCTCGGCGGTCGTGGGATCGCCCGCGACCATGCTCGCGGCGTCGGGACCCGAGTAGAGCAGGGTGCCGAGCACGGTCGGGGTGTAGAGCCAGTTGCTGGTCATGAGGTCGTGCACGAGGTAGACGGCCACGACCGCGAAGCCGCCGATCAGCCCCACCTCGACTCCCTCCGGTAGCGCGAGATCGGACTCACGTGCGCCGCGTGGGCTCGCCGTCTGGCCCGGTTCTGCCATCTGGATCTTCCTGGCGGGGGGTGTCGTGACGTTGCCAATGAAGCAAGGGAGGTGCCATGTGCCCCTGCGCCTGCGGCGCGCGAAGAGACTCGAGGGGAGATTCGCCGCCCCAGGCGGCTGGGGCTCGCCACCCCAGGGAGAACCCTTCGGATCGGCGGATCGGAGGGGAGGATTGAGACGGCGGCTCGCGCCTAGTTCGACAATCGCTCGATTGCCCATTCGCGCGCGAATAGGGCCAGAAGGCTCAAGGCGAGTTGGACGCGAGTAGCCCACACGGCGCCGCGCACGCCACGCGACGACGGATCGGGCAATCCGGTGAGAATGAAGCGAAAGAGCTTCCAAGTGCCGGCCGAGAGCGGGCTGAAGAGGGCAGTCGGCCTTTCAAGCCTCTCGTAGAGATCTGGTCGCGCCCCCTGGATGCGCGCAATGAGACTCCAGACCGAGATGACATACGCGCCGACCAGCCCGAAGAGCGTCAAGCCGACCAAGAGCGACAGGTCCTGTCGATTCATTGCAAGCCGTCCAGCTACCCGCTGGGCAGCATTTCCGAGAACATCGCGCAATTCAAGCTGCGCGTGTGACCGTCCCTGTCACACCTGCATGTCAGAGTGCAGGTCATGGCGCGGTGGGGTGGTCAGCTCGAATTCGATCTGCGCGAGCGCGCGAGCTGGGGCGGAAGACGCGCGGGTGCGGGCCGCACGTGCGGCCCGAGCCCGCGCCATGATCACCGT
>DASUFZ010000171.1:0-2760 GCA_036274295.1 Myxococcota bacterium | reverse complement strand
AGCGCGAGTGCCGCATCGCGGCCGATGCCCGACGACGCGCCGGTCAGCAGCACGACCTTGTCGCGCAGGTTCACGGCGCGGCCTTGGCCTCGCTCCCGGGCAGGCTCTGCGGACCGAGCCCCGGCTTCCACTCGAAGCACTGCACCTCGACCCGCATGGGCAGCGCGTAGCGCACGTAGAAGGAGTGGAGCGAGAGGACGCCGTAGTGGTCCTCGGACTCCGGCCCGAAGACTTCCACGTCGTCGCCCGCGGCGGCCGCGGCGCGCGCCCGCGCGAGCAGGCCGTCGAACTCGGCCTTGCTGCGCACCGACAGCCCGAAGTGATCCATGTCCCCGCAGCGCGCCGGCGTCGGCGACGCCGCCAGGAACACGAACTGTTCGTTGCTGTGCGCGCGCAGCACCAGCAGCTCGCCGTCACGCGTGAGCGTCGGCATCTCGGTCCAGCCGAAGACGTCGCCGTAGAAGCGCAGCACGCGCGCGCGCCCCTTCGCGTCGAGCAGCTCCGCCGGCACCGAGAGCGCCACGTGATTGAAGGTCTGCGTCGACGCCATGACGGCTACTTCCGCGGCGGCTGGTAGAGGATGATCGAGTCGACGAGCAGCGCCGGCCGCTCGCTGCCGACGACGTGGATCGCGACCTGCGAGACCACCTTCGTGCCCTTCGGCGTCGCCTCGACGGCCTTGAGGCGCCGGCGCGCCTGCACCTTCGAGCCGGACGGCACGGGCGAGAGGAAGCGCAGGCTCTCGGCTCCGTAGTTCGTCGCGTTGCCGTAGCCCGTCACGGCGAAGCCCTCGGACGCGCCCGCCGAGAGCTTCGGCAAGAGCGACAAGGTGAGGAAGCCGTGCGCGATCGTGGTGCCGAACGGGCTCTCCTTCTTGCAGCGCTCGACGTCGAGGTGGATCCACTGGTGGTCGCCCGTCACCTCGGCAAAATCGTTGATGATCTTCTGCGTGATCTCGAAGGGCGGGCTCCAGGCGCCGAACTCCTCGCTGACGCACTTCTGCAGGCTCGCGATGTCGTCGAAGCGGATCTTCTCCATGCTCACTCCTCGCTCGTCTCGTAGCGGTGGCCGTCGATCACGGCGCGCTCCTCGCGCAGGCGGCGAAGTGCCGCGTCGCGCAGGGGGGCCACCTGGACCTTCTGGTTCGCAGTGTACGCGAGCTCGCCCGGCCGGAAGAAGAGCACGCGCTTCGGGACCTTGTAGGCGGCCAGCCGCTCGCGCAGCCAGCCGCGCACCTCTTCCTCACGCGGCTCTGCGCCCTCGACGGCGACGGCGCACAGCACGATCGCCTCGCCGAGCGTCGGGTGCTCGAGGCCGACGGGGATGGCGACGCGCAGCTGCGGATGCGACTCGAGCAGCTCCTGGATCTCCACCGGCGAGACGTTGGCGCCGCCCGTCTTGATGAGGTTCGAGAGCCGGCCCGTCCAGTGGAGCTGCCCCTGCGCGTCGAGCTGCCCGCCGTCCTGCGTGTGGAACCAGCCGTCGAGATCGAAGACCTGCTCCGGCAGCACCTTGTGGTAGCCGCGCATCGTCGTCGCGCCCTTCACCACGATCTCCCCCTCGACGCCCATCGCGCGCGGCGCGCCGGACTGCGGGTCGACGATGCGGATGTGGTTGCCGGGCCAGGCGGGCCCGTTCGAGGCGGCGCGCGCGGCGGCCGGCGCGTCCGTCGGCAGCGCGCTCGCGATGGTGAAGGTCTCGGAGAGACCGTACGAGCCGCCCGTGCCGTAGACGTCCTCGCGCAGTCCCGCGAGCTTCGCGAGCGGCCCCGCGAAATCGACCTTGCGGAGATGCGAGAGATCGCGGCTCGCGGCGCTCGCGTGCTCGCCCATCGCCTTCTGCTGGTGCGGCCACGCGTGCAGCGCCGTCGCGCGCTCGCGCTCCATCATCTCGAGCGCGGCGCCCGGCTCGAAGTGGTCCTCGACCAGCAAGGTGCCGCCCGCGGCGAGCGTGCCGCCGATCGACATGGCGATGCCGGCCGTCCAGAAGAACGGATACGTGGTGTAGACGCGCTCGTCGGGCGTGAAGCGGAGCCACTCGGCGAAGCGCCACGCCTGGAGCACGGGTGCGCGCTGCGTGTGCACGACGCCCTTCGGCTGCGCCGTCGTCCCTGAGGTGTAGATGACGAGCGCGTCGTCGGAGGGCAGCACCTCGGCGGAGAGCGCGTCGAGCAAGGTCTCGGAGACGTCGTCCCCGGCGGCGTGCAGCAGGGTCCACGGCTCGACGCCGCCGCGCGGCGCCGCGAGATCGAGACACGCGATCCGCCGCAGCTGCGGCAGCCCCGGCACGCGCAGCCGTCCCGCCAGCCCGTGCAGGGTGGCGGGGTGGTCGGAGAAGAGGTCGTCGAGGTAGCGGTGCGAGAGCAGCCCCGACTGCATCAGCAGCACCGACGCGTCGCCGTGTCGCAGCACGTGATCGCGCTCGCGCCGCGAGGCGAAGGTGTTCACCGGCACGAGCACGCCGCCGGCCATGCCGACGGCGTAGGCCGCGATCACCCACTCCGGACGGTTCGACATCCACAGCGCCACGCGCGCGCCCTTCACGACGCCGGCGCCGACGAGCCCGCGGGCCAGCGCGCGCGCCTCGGAGTACAGCTCCGCGTAGGTGACGCGCCGCTCGCGCGAGACGATCGCCTCGCGCGGCCCGTGCCGCGCGGCGACCTCGCGCAGGAAGGCCGGCAGGGTCAGGCGCGGGTCGCCGGGGTCCACGGCCGAGCAGGATTGGCGGAATCGAGCAGCGGGTCAAGCGCCGAGCGGGTCG
>DASUFZ010000170.1:0-14159 GCA_036274295.1 Myxococcota bacterium | reverse complement strand
TGATCCTCATCGTCACCTTCGGGATGCTCTACGCCTTCCTGCCCAACACGCGCGTGCGCTGGCTCTCCGCCGCGATCGGCGGCACGGTGGCGGGCGTGCTGACGGTCGGCGCGCAGCACCTCTACCTCGACCTCAGCGTCGGCGTCGCGCGCGCGAACCTCTTCTTCGGCAGCTTCGCGGCGCTGCCGCTGCTCTTCGCCTGGATCTACGTGCTCTGGGCGATCGTGCTCTTCGGCGCGGAGATCGCCTTCGCGCACCAGAACCTCCAGAACTACCGCCGCGAGGTGCGCGGCAAGCCGGCCGGACCGGCCGAGCGCGAGGCGATCGGGCTGCGCATCGCGCTCGACGTGGCGCGGCGCTTCCGCGACGCCGAGCCGGCGCTCGAGGCCGGTCCGCTCGCGGACGCGCTCGACCTGCCGGTGCGCACGGTTCGCGAAGTCGCCGACCGCCTGTGCGAGGCGGGCATCCTGATCCACGAGGCGCGCGACGGGGTGGGCGAAGCGCTCCAGCTCGGCCGCCCCGCCGAGCGGATCGGCGTCATCGAGCTGCTTGCGGCGCTGCGCGGCGAGCGCGAGAGCGCCGGCGGCGACTTCCGCCAGGCCGAGGCCGTCGAGACCTTGCTGCGCCAGGTCGAGCAGGGCGCCGAGCAGGCAGCCGGCGGGCGCACGCTGCACGACCTGCTCGAGGCGTTGCCGTCTCCCTCAGCGCGTTGACCGCGGGATTCCCGCTCCGTAGGTTGGCTTCCGTGCGCGTGTATCTCGATCACAACGCGACTTCACCGGTGCGCGACGAGGTCGCCGACGCGATCTCGCGCGCCCTGCGCGAGCGCTGGGGCAACCCGTCGAGCGTGCACGCGGAGGGCGCCGCCGCGCGCGCGGCCGTCGAGCGCGCGCGCGAGTCGGTGGCGGCTCTCGTCGGCGTCTCGCCGCGCGAGGTCGTCTTCACGTCCGGCGCGAGCGAGGCCAACAACACGCTCCTCTTCGGCGTGGCCGGCGGGCCGGGCACCGCCGGCCGACACGTGGTCACGACGGCGGTCGAGCATCCCTCCGTGGATGCGCCGCTCGAGGCGCTCGAGGCGCAGGGCCTCGGCGTCACGCGCGTGCCGGTGGACGGGGAGGGGCGCGTCGACCCCGATGCGTTCGCCGCGGCGCTGCGGGAAACGACCGTGCTCGCGAGCGCGATCCACGGGCACAACGAGACGGGCGTCCTCCAGCCGCTCGAGGCGCTCGCCGCGTGCGCGCACGCGCGGGGCGTCGCGTTCCACGCGGACGTGACGCAGGCGGCCGGCCGCATTCCGCTCGAGCTGACGCAGGCGCACGTCGACTTCGCCTCGCTCTCCGCGCACAAGCTCGGCGGGCCGAAGGGCGTCGGCTGCCTGGTCGCGCGCGGGGAGCGCGCATTCGAGCCGCTGCTGCGCGGCGGACCGCAGGAGCGCGGGCGCCGCGGCGGCACCGAGAACGTGCCCGGCATCGTCGGCTTCGGCGTCGCCTGCGAGCTCGCGCTGCGCGAGCTGCCGCGTCGCGCGGCGGTGTGGGGCGAGCTGCGCGATCGCCTGTGGGAGGGCATCGAGGCGAAGGTGCCGGGCGCGCGCCGCAACGGCGGCTCTGCGCACGTCCTGCCCAACACGCTCGACGTGTGCTTCCCGGGCGCCGCCGGCGATCTGCTGGTGCAGGCGCTCGATCTCGAGGGCATCGCGGTCTCCTCGGGGGCGGCCTGCGCCTCGGGCTCGGTCGAGCCCTCGCGCGCGCTGCGCGCCTACGGCCTCTGCGCCGCCGATGCGCGCGCGTCGCTGCGCTTCTCGCTCGGCCACGGCGTCGACGCGGCGCAGATCGATCACGTGCTCGCGCTGCTCCCGGATCTGGTCTCGCGCGTGCGCGCCGCGGAGAGGGCATGAGCGCGGAGCGCGTGGTCGTCGCGATGTCCGGCGGCGTCGACTCGTCGGTCGCAGCGGCGCTGCTCGTCGCCCGCGGCGTCGAGGTGATCGGCGTGACCCTGCATCTCGCCGGCAGCAGCTCGCGCTGCTGCTCGCTCGCTGACGCCGACGACGCGCGCCGCGTGGCCGAGCGCCTCGGCGTGCGCTTCTACGTGGTGAACTACCAGGAGCGCTTCCGGCGCGAGGTGATGGAGGCCTTCGCCGACAGCTACCTGGCGGGCCGCACGCCGATTCCCTGCCTGAGCTGCAACAAGAGCTTCAAGTTCGACTACCTGCTCGAGCGCGCGCGCGTGCTCGGCGCGCCGCGCGTGGCGTCGGGCCACTACGCGCGGGTCGACGTCGACCCCGAGACGGGACTCCGCCGGCTGCGCCGCGCGGCCGACACGGCCAAGGATCAGACGTACTTCCTGTTCCAGCTCGACCAGGCGCAGCTCGAAGCGCTCGAGCTGCCGCTCGGCGATCTCTGCAAGGAGGAGGTGCGGGCCCAGGCGCGCGCGCTCGGCCTCGTCACCGCCGAGAAGGCCGAGAGCCAGGAGATCTGCTTCGTGCCGGACGGCGACTACGCGCGCGTGGTCGAGGCGCTGCGGCCGGATGCGCTGCCGGGCCGCGGCGAGATCGTCGACGGCGCGGGTCGCGTGCTCGGCCACCACGCCGGCATCCATCACTTCACCGTCGGGCAGCGCCGCGGGCTCGGCGTCGCGTCCGAGGGCCGCCTCTACGTCAGCCGCATCGAGGCAGCGCACAACCGCGTGGTCGTCGGCGATCTCGACGCGCTCGGCGCGCGGCGCGCGCGGGTGGAGCGCGTCTCGTGGATCGCGGGCGCGGCGCCGCCGGCCGGCACCCGCGCGCGCGTGCGCATCCGCTATCGCCACGCCGGCGCCGACGCCGAGCTGGAGCCCCTCGCAGACGGCGGCGCGCTCGTGCACTTCGAACAGGCCGTGCAGGCGGTCGCGCCGGGGCAGGCGGCCGTCTTCGACCGGGGCGACGTGGTCCTCGGCGGCGGCTTCCTGGCGGAAGCGCTCGCATGAGCACGTCGGAGCCGGCGGTCGAAGCCCTCGAGCGGGTGCTCGGCTACGTCTTCGAAGACGGCTCGCTGGCGACGCTCGCCCTGACGCATCCGTCGCTCGCGTACGAGCAGGACGGCAGCCGCGGCAACGAGCGCCTCGAGTTCCTCGGCGATGCGGTGCTCGGCCTCGCCATCGCCGCGCTGCTCTACGAGCGGAAGCCCGCCTGGACGGAGGGCGATCTCACGCGCGCGCGCGCCGCGATCGTCAACCGGCGCGCGCTGGCGGAGCGGGCGCGCGCACTGGGCCTGCACGAGCTCGTGCGGCTCGGCCGCACGGAGGAGCGCTCGCAGGGCCGCGAGAAGGACTCGATCCTGGCGAACTGCTTCGAGGCCGTCGTCGGCGCGCTCTATCTCGATGGCGGGCTCGACGCCGCCATGCCGCTGGTGGCGCGCTGCTTCGAGGCGCTGCTCGCCGCGGGCCCGGCGCGGCGCGACGCCAAGACCGCCTTCCAGGAGTGGGCGCACGCCACGCGCCGGCGCACGCCGAGCTACCACACGGTCGGCGACACGGGCGTCGAGGACGGGGAGGATCGCTTCACCGTGGAGGTGCGCGTGGGCGGCGAGCCCTACGGCCGCGGGGTCGGACGCACCAAACGCGCGGCCGAGGCTGCGGCCGCGGAGCAGGGGCTGCTGCGCGTGGGTGAGGCCAGATAGCCCACGGGTGGGCGAGGCCAGTTAGCCCTGCACCTGCGCGCGGGTTGCGCGACTCCGAGTCACGACGACACGTGCGCACGCGCGCGGGCTACTCACGGGGACGGGAGTGGCGATTGACGCTGCGCGTCGCGGTCGTGTAGTTTGCTTTTCTTTCCAATTCCGGGACCTTGGCGCCCCGGATACACCCCAAGCCCCAGTCGGAAGTCGCGGCCGCCGCGAGGCCCGGAGGAGATCCATGAGCCAGAAGGACATCGTCATCTGCAGCGCTGCACGAACCCCGATCGGTTCGGTCCAGGGCGTGCTCTCTCCGCTCACGGCTTCCGACCTCGGCGCCGTCGTCGTGCGCGAGGCGATCAAGCGCGCGGGCGCGAAGGCGGATCACGTCGAGCGCGTGTTCATGGGCAACGTGCTGTCGGCGGGCATGGGCCAGGCCCCGGCACGCCAGTGTGTCATCAAGGCGGACCTGCCGGTCTCGACCGGCGCGGTGACGCTCAACAAGGTGTGCGGCTCGGGCCTCCAGGCGGTGATGTTCGCGCGCCGCGAGATCCTGGTCGGCGACGCCGACGTGATCGTGGCGGGCGGCATGGAGTCGATGACGAATGCGCCGTACCTGATGCCGCAGGCGCGCAGCGGCTACCGCATGGGCAACGGCACGATTCTCGACTCGATGATCCACGACGGCCTGTGGGATCCGTACGACAACGTCCACATGGGCGTGTGCGGCGACGCCGTCGCGGCGAAGTACAAGTTCACCCGCGAGGACCAGGACAAGTTCGCGGCGGAGAGCTACCGCCGCGCGCTCGCGGCGCAGAAGGAAGGCCGCTTCAAGCACGAGATCGTCCCCGTGTCGGTGCCGCAGAAGCGCGGCGAGCCGTTGCTGGTGGACGCGGACGAGGAGCCCGGCCGCGGCAACATCGAGAAGATGGGCAGCCTCCGGCCGGCCTTCACCAAGGACGGCACGGTGACCGCCGCCAACGCCTCGTCGATCAACGACGGCGCGGCGGCGCTGCTGGTCACCTCGGCCGACATCGCGAAGCAGCGCGGCTACAAGGTGCTCGCGCGCATCGTCGGGGACTCGACGGCGGCCGTGGAGCCGAAGTGGTTCACGATCGCGCCGGTCCAGGCGCTGAAGACCCTCTACGAGAAGACGGGCTCGAAGGCCAACGACTGGGATCTCTACGAGATCAACGAGGCCTTCTCGGGCGTGACGATGGCCGCTGCCAAGGAGCACGGCATCTCGCTCGATCGCGTGAACGTGAACGGCGGCGCCGCCGCGCTCGGGCACCCGATCGGCTGCTCGGGCGCGCGCGTGCTCGTCACCTTGCTGTACGCCCTGAAGGACCGGGGCCTGCGCAAGGGCATCGCGACTCTCTGCATCGGCGGCGGCGAAGCCGTCGCCATGGGCGTGGAGCTCGTCTAGTCATGAAGACCGTCGGCGTGATCGGAACCGGAACGATGGGATGCGGGATCGCCCAGGTGGCGTCCCAGGCTCGCTGCGAGGTGATCTTCCAGAACCGCAAGGAGGAGTCCGTCGCCAAGGGCATGGACCGCATCCGCAAGTCGGTCGAGAAGCTCGTCGCCAAGAACAAGCTGACCGACGCGCAGGCGGAGGGCGTGCTGGAGCGGATCCGCGGCGTCGTGCCCCTCGAGGAGCTGAAGGGCTGCGACATCGTGCTCGAGTCGGCGCCGGAGGATTTCGAGACCAAGCGCGAGATCCTCGAGCGCCTCGACGACATCGTCGGTGAGGACTGCATCATCGCCACGAACACGTCGAGCCTCTCGGTCACGCGGCTCGCGGGACTGGTGAGCCGCCCGGGCCACTTCGTCGGCATGCACTTCTTCAACCCGGTGCCGGCGATGAAGCTCGTCGAGGTGGTGGCGGGCCTGCGCACCACCGACAGCACGCTCTCCGCGGTGCGCGACTTCGCGGAGAAGCTCGGCAAGATGCCGATCGACGTGAAGGACTACCCGGGATTCGTCGTGAACCGGGTGCTCTTCCCGATGATCAACGAGGCGGCCTTCGCCCTGCAGGAGCAGGTGTCGGACGCCAAGGGCATCGACGAGTGCATGAAGGGCGGCTGCAACCATCCGATGGGCCCCCTCGCGCTCGCCGATCTCGTCGGCCTCGACGTCGTGCACGCCATCCTGACGAGCCTCTACGAGGAGTACGGCAACCCGCGCTACGCGCCGTGCCTCGAGATCACGAAGCGCGTCGAGACGGGCTGGCTCGGTCAGAAGACGGGCAAGGGCTTCTACGATTACGGCAAGTAGCGGCCCGCCCGGCGAGCCGGCGCTCTGCATCTACGAGGTGGGGCCGCGCGACGGCCTCCAGAACGAGCCCGAGACCGTCGCGACGGAGCAGAAGCTCGCGCTGATCGACGGGCTCGCGCGCGCGGGCCTGCGCCGCATCGAGGTCTCGTCCTTCGTCTCGCCGAAGTGGATCCCGCAGCTCGCGGACGCCGACGCCTTGACCGCCGCGCTGCCGCCGCATCCCGGTGTCCGCTACTCCGCGCTGGTCCCGAACCTGAAGGGCTACGAGCGCATGCGCGCCGCCGGCGGCCAGATCGCCGTCGCGGCGGTCTTCCTCTCGGCCAGCGAGACGCACAACCGCAAGAACGTGAACTGCAGCATCGCGGAGGGTCTGGAGCGCGTACGGCCGGTCGCCGAGCGCGCGCGGGCCGACGGCGTCCGCCTGCGCGCCTACGTCTCCACGGTCTGCGGCTGTCCCTACGAGGGCGACGTCGCGCCCGCGGCCGTCGTCTCGCTGACGCGGCGCCTGCTCGAGCAGGGCGTCGGGGAGATCTCGCTCGGCGACACCATCGGCGTCGGCCACCCGCGTCAGGTCCGCGAGCTCGTGCGCGCGCTCGCCGGCGAGGCGCCGCTCGAGCGCATCGCGCTGCACCTCCACGACACCTTCGGGCGCGCGCTGGCGAACGTGCAGGCGGGCTACGAGGCGGGCGTGCGCATCTTCGACGCGTCGCTCGGCGGGCTCGGCGGCTGTCCGTACGCGCCGGGCGCGTCGGGCAACGTCGCTACCGAGGACGTGGTGGATCTCTTCGAGCGCGCGGGGGTCGCGACGGGCGTCGATCTGGACGCGCTCGTCGACACGGCGCGCTGGCTCGAGCAGGACGTGCTGCGGCGTCCGCTGCCGGGACGCGTGTATCGAGCGCGACTCGGGGCGCGGCGACGTCGACGGGAGGGAAGCGCGTGAAGAGCGGTCGCGAGGTCGAGGAACGGCTCGAGGCGATCCGCCGGGGCGGCGATCCGAAGTACCACGAGAAGGCGCGCGCGGAGGGCAAGCTCTTCTGCCGCGAACGGCTCGCCTTGCTGCTCGACGAGGGCTCTTTCGTCGAGGACGCGGCCTTTGCGAACGCGCAGGCCGGCGACCTGCCGGCCGACGGCGTCGTGATCGGCACGGGGCGCGTCGGCGGCCGTGCGGTGTGCGTGATGGCGAACGACTCCACCGTGAAGGCGGGCTCGTGGGGCGCGCGCACCGTCGAGAAGATTCTGCGCATCCAGGAGCGCGCGGAGCGCTCGCGCCAACCTCTCTTCTACCTGGTGGATTCGGCGGGCGCGCGCATCACCGACCAGGTGGAGATGTTTCCGGGCCGCCGCGGCGCCGGCCGCATCTTCTTCAACCAGTGCCGCATGTCCGGCATGGTCCCGCAGATCTGCCTGCTCTTCGGGCCGTCGGCAGCGGGCGGCGCCTACATCCCCGCCTTCTGCGACGTCGTCTTCATGGTCGAGGGCAACGCGAGCATGTACCTCGGCTCGCCGCGCATGGCCGAGAAGGTGATCGGCCAGCTGACGAGCCTCGAGGAGATGGGCGGTGCCCGCATGCACTGCTCCGTGTCGGGCTGCGGCGACCTGCTGGCGAAGAGCGAGCCGGAGGCGATCGCGGCGGCGCGCGCGTACCTCGCGTACTTCCCCGAGCACGTCGGCGCGCCGCTCCCGCTCGCCGAGGCCCAGGCCCCGGCGGCGCGCGGCGACGACCTCGAGTCGTTGATCCCCGCCGAGGAGAACAAGCCCTTCGACATGCGTCTCGTGATCGAGCGCCTGGTCGACGCGGGCTCCTTCTTCGAGGTGAAGAAGCTCTTCGCGGGCGAGCTCCTCACGGGTCTCGCGCGCATCGAGGGCCGTTCGGTCGGTATCGTCGCGAACCAGCCGAAGGTGAAGGGCGGCGTGCTCTTCGTCGACTCGGCCGACAAGGCCGCGCGCTTCATCTGGCTGTGCGACGCCTTCGGCATCCCGCTCGTCTTCCTGGCCGACGTGCCGGGCTTCATGATCGGCAAGCACGTCGAGCGCCAGGGCATCATCCGCGCCGGCGCCAAGATGGTGATGGCGGTGTCGGAGGCGACGGTGCCGCGCATCTCCGTCGTCGTGCGCAAGGCCTACGGGGCCGGGCTCTACGCCATGAGCGGTCCGGGCTTCGCGCCCGAGGCGACGCTCGCATTCCCGGGCGCGATGATCGCGGTGATGGGGCCGGAGGCCGCCGTCAACGCCGTCTACTACAACCGGCTCCAGGCGATGCCGGAGGCAGAGCGCGCCGCCGAGGAGGCGCGGCTGCGCGCCGAGTACCGCGAGGACGTCGACATCTCGCGGCTGGCATCGGAGATGGTCATCGATGCCATCGTGCCGCCGGCGCGCCTGCGCGACGAGGTGGCGGCGCGGCTACGCGCCGCGGCGGAGCGGCGCGACCCGCTGCCCGCGAAGCGGCGCAGCGTCACTCCGATGTAGGGGCGGCTGCGCGGGGCCGGAAGAGCCAGACCGCGTAGAACGCCAGCGCCACGCCGAGGACCGAGATCGCGGCGTGGATCTCGTCGGTCCAGTGCCACAGCTCCGAGATGGCATAGCCCGACACGCCGAAGAGGCAGAGCGCGGGGCCGATCGCGGGCCGCCGCGCGCCGAGGAACGCGAGCAGGAGCAGCACCGACCAGTAGTAGCCGGTCAGCTCGAGCGCGACGGGGATGCCCGCGGCGCCGAGGATCGCGCCGACCCAGAGCGGCCGACCCGCGGCAGCGCGCGCCAGCAGCACGGCGAAGCCGGCGGCGAGCGCGCCGAAGAGCCAGCGTCGCTCCGCGAAGCGCGCGCGGCGCGCCTCCTTCCAGTGCTCCATCGGATCCGCGAGCGAGGTATCGCGCGCGACTTCGCTGCGCGCGGCGGGGTCGAACGAGAGCGCCGTCACCAGGCCGACGTGGTTCGCGAGCGGGGTCGAGAGCTGCACGCGGCTGCGCTCGGCGAACTCGAGCCAGCGCGCGGGTCCGCCGCTCGCCAGGCTCGAGACGGCGAGGCCTGCGGCGAGCACGGCGGTCGCGCCCACTGCGAAGCGCCGCTCCGCCGGGAGCAGCCTCAGCTTTCGCTCGCGCGCCATCCGCCAGAGCGCGCCGAGGGCCGGGCCGGCGAGCAGGCATCCCGGGAAGACGCGCAGCAGGGTCGCCCACGCGATCAGCGCGCCGCCCGCGGCGTGCCGCTCGCGGCGGAGCAGGGCGACGCCGAGGACGCTCGCGGCGAGCCAGTCCTGACGCAGCAGCGCGCCGCCGGTCCAGCCGTAGGGCGAGAGATAGTTGGTGCCGAAGTAGACCGCCGCGATCGCGCTGAGTCGCCCGCCGAAGGCCCACAGCGCGCCGGCCCAGAGCGCGAGCAGCAGCAGCGGGTCGAGCGCCCACAGCATGCGCAGCTGCGCCTGCGAAGCCGGGCCCGTGTTCGTGACGAGATGGCCCGCGAGCGTCCAGGCCGGCGTCGCGTTGTAGCCGTGGTCCTGCTGGAAGAGCGCCCAGCGCCGCGGTGGAACGAGCGCACGCAGGAAGTCGACGTCGGCGCGGAAGGCGTCCCAGCGCGCGTCCGAGAAGCGCGCCCGACACCGCGTGGGGTCGGCGAGCGCCGCCTCCGCGGTCACGAGCTCGTTGCGCGCGAGGTCGCGCATCGGCCGCTGGCGCAGGGCCTCGGGATCGAGGCCCGCCTCGGCGTCGGCGACGGCCACGCATTCGTAGAGACCCGTGTAGCCGAGCTCCGGGAAGTACTTCGCGCCGAGGTAGTAGTGGACCGTCTCGGACGGGTGGGCGTAGCCCGGGAAGTGGAACTGGAAGAGGTTCCACCAGCAGGCGAGGCCGGCGATGCCGAGGCCGGCGAGCAGCGCATGGCGCCAGCCGCGGCCGCGTGAGGAGCGTCCGGAGCGCACGTCCCAGACGTCCAGGAGGAGCAGGGCGGTGGTCGCGAGCGCGATGGCGACCTTGATCGCCCCGATCTCGCGCGGTCCCAGCGGCACGCCCCCAGGGTAGTGGCTTCCCCCGGGCGGAGCCTTGGCTCCGTCCCGGGTGGAGCCGGTGGCCCCTCCTGGGTGGACGTGCTAGATGCAGTTGACGTGAGCTGGCAAACACCTGCCTCCCATTCTGAAGAGAACCCCACGACAACTGCCCCCGGCCCCGACCCGGGGACCATGGCGATCGCCGACGTCCAGTCTCGAACCGGGTTGTCCGCGCGGACCCTCCGCTACTACGAGGAGGTCGGCCTCCTGCCCGGGGTGCGCCGGCGCGCCGGCGGACGCCGGGTGTACGGGGAAGCGGAGCTCGAGCGGCTGCGCTTCATCACACGCCTCAAGGCCCTCGGGCTTTCGCTGGCCGAGATCAAGGAGCTGAACGCGGTGTATGCGATCGCCGGCTCGACCCGCGCGATGCTGCGCCGTCTCGCCGAGCTGCTCGACCGCCATCTCGCCGACGTCGACGCGCGGCTCGCCGAGCTCGGCGCGCTGCGCAGTGAGATCCACCTCTATCGCGAGCACGTGGCGAAGCGCGCGGACGGCGCGGGTGCGGAGGACGGAGAATGAGCCCGGCTGCGCCCCTCGTGAGCTTGCGGCCCGCGCGCAGCGAGAGCCGCGTGCGGGTCGTGACCGCCGCGTCGCTCTTCGACGGCCACGACGCCGCCATCAACATCATGCGGCGTCTGCTCCAGGCGCAGGGCGCGGAGGTCGTGCACCTCGGCCACGACCGTTCGGTCGAGGAGATCGCACGCGCGGCCGTGCAGGAGGACGCGCACGCCGTCGCGGTCTCGTCCTACCAGGGCGGCCACATGGAGTTCTTCCGCTACCTGGCGGCGCGCCTGCGCGAGCTCGGCGCGGAATCGGTGCGCGTCTACGGTGGCGGCGGCGGCACGATCACGCGCGAGGAGGCGAGGACGCTCGAGGAAGAGGGCGTCGCGCGCATCTTCCGCCCCGAGGACGGCCGCGCGCTCGGGCTCGAGGGCATGATCAAGAGCCTGCTCGACGCGTGCCGCGGGCGCGCGCTCGCCGATCCCGCGATCCTGCTGCCGCGCCTGGCGCAGGGCGATGCCGTGGCGATCGCGCGCACGATCAGCTGGCTCGAGGAGACGGAGGACGACGCGCCGGAGCTGGCCGCACTGCGCGCACGGCTGGCGTCGCTTCGCGGCCGCGCGCCGGCGCCCGTCGTCGGCTTCACGGGCACGGGCGGCGCCGGCAAGTCGAGCGTCGTCGACGAGGTGCTCACGCGGTACCGCTTCGACCACCCGGAGCGCCGCGTCGGCCTGCTGCTGGTGGATCCCACGAGGCGCCGCACGGGCGGCGCGCTGCTCGGCGACCGCATCCGCATGAACGCGGTCGAGGGCGAGCACGTCTTCGCGCGCTCCCTGGCGACGCGGCGGGCGCACCTCGCGCTCTCGCGCACCGTCGGCGACGCGCTGCGCGTCCTCCAGGCCGCCGGCTTCGACCTGCTCGTCGTCGAGTCGGCCGGCATCGGGCAGAGTGACTCCGAGATCGTCGACCAGGTCGACCACTCGGTCTACGTGATGACGCCGGAGTACGGCGCGCCGACGCAGCTCGAGAAGATCGACATGCTCGATCTCGCGGATCTGATCGTGCTGAACAAGGCCGATCGCCACGGCGCGGACGATGCGCTGCGCGACGTGCGCAAGCAGTGGCGGCGCAACCACGGCAAGCCCGCCGCGCCCGACGCCGAGGTGCCCGTCTTCGCGACGATCGCGCGGCGCTGGAACGACCCCGGCATGGACCGCCTCTACGCGGCGCTGTCCGCGCGGCTCGGCGAGACGGCGCCCGCGCGCACGGGGGCCGCCGCCGCCGAAGGCGCGATCGTGCCGCCGTCGCGACGCCGCTACCTCGCGGAGATCGCAGAGGCCCTACGCGCGTATCACGCGCGCTCCGACGCCGAGGCGGAGGCCGCGTCGCAGGCCTGGGCGCTCGGCCGCGCCGTCGAAACCCTCGGCGAGGCGCCCGAGGCGGCGCCGCTGCGCGAGCGGCACGCGCGCGCGCTCGAGTCGCTCGGCCCCGAGCTGCGGCGCGAGCTGGAGTCCTGGCCCGCGCTGCGCGAGCGCTACGCCGAGGAGCGTCAGAGCTATGCCGTGCGCGGCCAGGCGATCGAGGTCGAGAACCAGACGCGCACGCTCTCCGGCACGCCGGTCTCGAAGGTCGCGCTGCCGCGCACGCGCGAGTGGGGCGAGCTCGTGCGCTACTTCCGGCGCGAGAACCGCCCGGGCGTCTTCCCGTTCACCGCGGGCGTCTTCCCGTTCAAGCGCCAGAACGAGGACCCGACCCGCATGTTCGCGGGCGAGGGCACACCCGAGCGCACCAACCGCCGCTTCCACCTGCTCGCGCAGGGGCAAGCGGCCGCGCGCCTCTCGACCGCTTTCGACTCGGTCACCTTGTACGGACGCGATCCCGACGAGCGTCCCGACGTCTACGGCAAGGTCGGCAATTCGGGCGTCTCGGTCTGCACGCTCGACGACGCCAAGAAGCTCTACTCGGGCTTCGATCTCTGCGCGCCCTCGACGTCCGTCTCGATGACGATCAACGGCCCGGCGCCGATCGTGCTCGCGTTCTTCCTGAACGCGGCCATCGACCAGGGCGTCGAGCGGCACCTGCGCGAGACGGGAAGGCTCGAGGAGGTGCGCGCGAAGCTCGCGTCGCGCGACCTGCCGGCGTACGCGGGGGCGCTGCCGCCCGGCCACGATGGCCTCGGGCTCGCGCTGCTCGGCGTGTCGGGCGACGAGGTCGTCGATCCGGAGACCTACGCGCGCATCGCTGCCTCCGTGCTGCGGCGCGTCCGCGGCACGGTGCAGGCCGACATCCTCAAGGAGGATCAGGCCCAGAACACCTGCATCTTCTCGACGGACTTCGCGCTCAAGATGATGGGCGACGTGCAGGCCTGGTTCGTGGAGCACGAGGTCGGGAACTTCTACTCCGTCTCGATCTCCGGCTACCACATCGCCGAGGCCGGGGCGAACCCGATCACGCAGCTCGCCTTCACGCTCGCGAACGGCTTCACCTACTGCGAGTACTACGCGGCGCGCGGCATGGCCGTCGACGACTTCGCCCCGAACTTCTCCTTCTTCTTCAGCAACGGCCTCGACGCCGAGTACAGCGTGATCGGGCGCGTCGCGCGGCGCATCTGGGCGGTGGCGCTGCGCGAGCGCTACGGCGCGTCCGAGCGCAGCCAGAAGCTCAAGTACCACGTGCAGACGTCGGGCCGCTCGCTCCACGCGCAGGAGATGGCCTTCAACGACATCCGCACCACGCTCCAGGCGCTCTGCGCGCTCGAGGACCAGTGCAACAGCCTGCACACGAACGCGTACGACGAGGCCGTCACCACGCCGACCGAGGAGTCGGTGCGCCGCGCCGTGGCGATCCAGCTGATCATCCAGCGCGAGCTCGGCCTCTCGAAGAACGAGAACCCGCTCCAGGGCGCCTACGTGATCGACGAGCTGACCGACCGCGTCGAGGAGGCCGTGCTCCAGGAGTTCGAGCGTCTCTCCGAGCGCGGCGGCGTGCTCGGCGCCATGGAGACGCTCTACCAGCGCGGGCGCATCCAGGACGAGAGCCTGCTCTACGAGTCGCAGAAGGACTCGGGCGCGTTGCCGATCATCGGCGTCAACACGTTCGAGAACCCGCATCCGGCCGACGCCGCCGCGCCGCGCGGCCTGCAGCGCTCGACCGACGACGAGAAGCGCGCGCAGCTCGCGAGCCTGCGCGCCTTCCAGCAGCGTCACGCGGAGAAGGCGCCGGCGGCGCTGCGTCGCCTGCAGGAGACGGCGCGCGCAGGCGGCAACGTCTTCGCGGAGCTGCTCGAGACGGTGAAGGTCGCGAGCCTCGGGCAGATCAGCGACGCGCTCTTCGCGGTCGGCGGGCGCTACCGGCGCTCGATGTGATGAGAGCCCATCTCATGAATCCTCCCGTCGCCCCGCTCGCGTCTTCGTCCCGATCCCTGCGTTGCGAGATCTCGCCGTATCGCCCGATATGGCTGCGATCTCGCGCCTTGGGCTCGGGCCGAATCCGCGTGCCTGGCTCGGTCCGGATTCATGAGATGCGCTCTGGGGCTATGGTCTCGCGCTTCTGGAGGACGAGATGAGCCATCCGTCGAAGGCGGATCTGGAGAAGTGGCGCGAGCTCGCGCGTCAGGACCTGCGCGGCAAGGAGCCGGAGACGCTCGAGCGCGTGACGCCCGACGGGCTGCGCATCAAGCCGCTCTACACGGCGGCCGACGT
>DASUFZ010000169.1:0-2257 GCA_036274295.1 Myxococcota bacterium | reverse complement strand
CAGCCTGCCCGACCATGCCCGGTTCACCTCCGACGGCCGCGTGCTCGCCAGCCAGCCGGTCCGCGCGCGCATCCGCTACCAGCTCGAGTCAGTGGTCGTTCCCGCGACCCGCGCCGAAGAGACGCCTTCGCAGCTGCGCCGTGCCCTTCGTCTGCCCGGCAGCGGCAACTCACGCTCGCGCGCGCTCGCCGAGGAGTGGCGCAAATCCAGCCCCGACGACATCTCGGTCGTCGACAAGGGGCTCGCCTTCCTGGGCGCCGGCCGCTACATCTACAGCCTCGAGCCGCCGCCGCTGGAGGACAACTCGGTCGACGGCTTCCTCTTCGAGACGCGCGAGGGCTTCTGCGAGCACTTCTCCTCGGCGTTCGTCTTCCTGATGCGCGCGGCCGGCGTCCCGGCGCGCGTGGTGCTCGGCTACCAGGGCGGCGACGTCAATCCGGTGGACCGCATCGTCACCGTGCGCCAGTCGGACGCTCACGCCTGGGCGGAAGTCTTCATCCGCGGGCGCGGCTGGGTGCGCATCGACCCGACCGCCGCCAGCGCGCCGCGGCGCGTGGACGACGGCCTCGCGCGCTCCGTGCAGCAGCACGCCGACGCCCTGCCCTACCTCATGCGCACCGACCTCGCCTGGCTGCGCGGCTTGCGCTATCGCTGGGAAGCCGTGAGCTACCAGTGGAACGTGTGGGTGCTCGGCTACAACCCCGACCGTCAGCGCGACCTGCTGAGCTTCGTCGGCATCCCGGATGCGGACTGGCGCGCGCTGACGGCGACGCTCTTCACGGTGCTCGGGCTCATCACGGCGGCGCTGCTCGCCTGGTCGCTGCGCGGGCTCGCGCGCAGCGATCCCGTGCAGGCGGCGTGGCGCGCGTTCTGCCGCAAGCTCGCCGCGCGCGGGCTGGAGCGCGCGCCGCACGAGGGCCCGCGCGACTTCTCGACGCGCGCCGCTCGCGCCCTGCCCGCGTCGCGGCGCGCGATCCTGCGCATCGGCGCGCTCTACATCGGGCTGCGCTACGGCAGGCGCGGCGGCGCCGAACGCGCGGCCGAGCTGCGGCGCCTGGTGCGCGAGCTGCGCCTCACATGACGCGCGCCCGGATCCTGGCGGCGCTGCTCGCTTCCCTTCTCGTCGGAAACGCGTCCGCCCAGAGCAAGGCGCCGCAGGGTCCGACCTACGGCAAGCGGCCCGAGGTGCGCGCCTACATCAAGGAGATGGTCCGGCGCCACGGGTTCGTCGAGAAGGAGCTGGTCTATCTTTTCTCCCGTACCCACCGCATCGATCCGATCCTGCAGGCGATCGCGCAGCCCGCCGAGAAGGTGAAGTCCTGGAAGGAATACCGCGAGCTGCTGGTGAGCGAGAAGCGCATGGCCGGCGGACGCGAATTCTGGGCGGCGAATCGCGCCGCGCTGGAGCGCGCCGAGCGCGAGTTCGGCGTCCCGGCGGAATACATCGTCGCGATCATCGGCGTCGAGACCCTGTACGGCCGCAACACGGGCCGCTACCGCGTGATCGACTCGCTCTCGACGCTCGCGTTCGACTACCCGCCGCGCGCCGAATTCTTCCGCGACGAGCTCACGAGCTACCTGCTCCTCGCGCGCGACGAAGGCATCAACGTCTTCGCCACCAAGGGCTCGTACGCCGGGGCGATCGGCATCCCGCAGTTCATGCCGGGCAGCGCGCGGCGCTATGCGGTCGACTTCGACGGCAGCGGCGCGATCGACCTGCACAAGAGCGCGGTCGACGCGGTCGGCAGCGTGGCGAATTTCCTCAAGCGGCACGGCTGGCGCACGGGCGACGCGGTGCTGCTGGGCGCCAAGGTGACGGGCAACGAGTACGCGGCTTATGCGACCGGCAGCCTGGAGCCCAAGGCGACGCTCGCGACGCTGTCCTCGGCGGGCGTCCAGCCGCAGGCGCCGCTTCCCCAGGCCATGGCGGAGCAGAAAGCGGCGCTGATCGAGCTCGCCACGCCCGGCGAGCCAAGCGACTTCCGCCTCGGGCTGCACAATTTCTGGGTGTTGACCCGCTACAACCGCAGCGCGCTCTACGCGGCCGCGGTATCCGATCTCGCCGCCGCGCTGCGCGCCGAGCGCGCCGGCCAGCCTGCGAGCCCGGCGCCCGCCGCTCAGGAGCCGGGCAAGTAGCGCATCGGGTCGACGGGCGAGGAGCCCTTGCGGATCTGGAAGTGCAGCTTCGGCCGGTCCGAGTCCGTCGCGCCGAGCTCGGCGATCTTCTGGCCGCGCGCGACACTCTGCTGCTCCTTCA
>DASUFZ010000168.1:0-8427 GCA_036274295.1 Myxococcota bacterium | reverse complement strand
GCGCGCGCGGGCAGGTACGAGAGCTTGTAGTGCGCCTGCTCGAGCGTCATGCGCTTCTCGTCGCGCACCAGCCACGCGAGCGTGTCGGTGGTGTAGGAGCCGGCCGTCAGGAACTTCGTGTGCGCGCCGCCGTCCGAGACGCCGGGGATCACGTACGGCGACGCGAGCAGCTCGGCCACGTGCGCGGCGTCGACGCTGGTCGCGCTCTTGGTCAGGAACTGCGCGTGGAGCCGGCTCGCGACGGACAGCTCGACCATCGCCTCGACCGGGTGCACGCGCCGCCGCTCCGCGATCTCGCCGACCTCGAGGCCCAGCCACGCGTCGAGCTCCGGAAAGCCCGGCGCGCCCTGGAAGACGAACCCGCCGATCGGGCCGCCGAGGATCTGCGTGACCAGCATGCCGGCGTCGGTCTCGGCGACCATCCGCGCGACGAGCTCCACGTCCTGCAGCTTCGCGAGCTTCTCCTCGTGCGTGCCGGTCAGCGCCCGGTTCCAGGCGGGGCTCGAGTCGAACAGATTCCAGTCCGCGAGCGTCAGGGCGAAGGGCGCGCGGATCGTGTTGCCCTGTCCGAAGATCGGCAGCCCGCGCGCGTGACACGACGCCAGCCAGTCGACGAACATCTTGTGCACGAACGGCATGCCCTCGACCGCGAACACGACGTTGTAGAGGACGGGCACACCGGCGCGCTGCGCGATCTGCTCCGTGAGCTGGAGGTCGCGCAGGACGTCGCCGCCGCTCAAGGCCTCGCCCTGCGTCATCTGGATGATGCCGGCGCCGCGACGCGCGAGCGCGTCGCAGAACGCGAAGACCTCCGCGTCGCTCATCACGTCCGTCACCATCGGCGTGCCGTCGTAGTCGGCCTGGATCGTGCGCTCGCCGGTGCGCTGCGCCGACCAGCCGCAGGCGCCGGCGTCCATCGCCTCGTCGAGCAGGCGCACCATCTCGCGCTGCTCGTCGGCATTCGCGTCGCGTGATTTCGCGGCGTCGGTTCCCATCACGTAGGAGAGGAGCGGCGACAGCGGCAGGTACGAGAGGCAGTTGACGCCTTTCGGGATGCGCTCGAGCGTCGCGAGGAATTCCGGGAACGTCTCCCAGTCCCAGAGCATCCCCTTGCGCATCGACTCGAGCGGGATCGCCTCGTTGCGCGACATCGAGAGCATCGCGCGCTCGCGCTGCTCGGGCTTCACGGGCGCGAAGCCGAAGCCGCAGTTGCCGAGCGCGACCGAGGTCACGCCGTGCCAGCCCGAGATCGAGCACCACGGATCCCACTGGATCTGCGCGTCGTAGTGCGTGTGCAGGTCGACGAAGCCCGGCGCGACGATCAGCCCGTCGGCGTCGAGCACGCGCCCGGCGTCGCGGCTCGCGATGCGGCCGATCTCGACGATGCGCCCGCCGCGAATGCCGACGTCGGCACGGAACGCGGGCACCATCGTCCCGTCGACGACGGTGCCGCCCCGGATGAGGAGGTCGTAGGCCAACTCGCTCCATCCTCCTGCCGTCGGCGGCCCGCTGTCAATCGGCGCCTTCCGCGATCCGGCGCTCGACGATCTCGTCGACGGCGAGATCGTCGACGGCCGCGCAAGCGCGCTCGTAGCCTGCCGCCAACGCTGCGGGCGGGTGGAGGCCCGACCAGAGCATCGTCAGCGCCACCGAGTCCCAGGCATCGTGGACGAAGAACCGGTAGTCGTCCCAGGCCTCCGCGTAGCTCGGCGGGTCGGGCACGCCGGCGGCGGCGAGCCGATCGATGTAGCGCTCGACGAGCTGCCGTTCGTGCGCGCTTCGCTCCGCGCGGTCGAGCGCCGCGGTGACGAAGTAGCTGACCTCGCGGATCCCCCGCGTGCGGAACACGACCTGCCAGTCGAGCAGACCGGCGCGGCCGTCTGGCAGCGCGTAGGTGTTGCCGAAGTGGCTGTCGCCGTGCACGAGCGTCTGCGGTCCGGCGGACCACGAGCGGTAGAGCGCGAGGTCGTGGCCGTTCAAGAGACGCAGCATGCGCCGGAGCCGCGAGCCGACGCCGCGTCGGTCGGACTCGGCGAGGAACGTGCGGCGCACGCGCCGGAACTGATTCGCGAGCAGCGGGAAACCAGGCCTGCTCACCATCGGCCTCGCCCAGGCGAGGTCCGTCGCGAGCCGGGGCGAGCGCCAGTACGCGGCGTGGAGCCGAGCCAGCGCATCGATCACGGCGCGCGCGTGCGCGACCGTGCACGCGTCCCCGGATGCGATCGGCCTCGCGCCCTCCTCGAGCAGGTCGTCGAGCAGGAGGACGAAGCGCGCGCCGTGCCCGGCGCAGGCGTAGCGAGCGCGAGGCGCGATGTCGCCGAGCGAAGGCCGGACCTGCTCGTAGAACCTGACCTCCTGCATCGCCATCGAGAGCGCCGCGACCATCGTGCGGTTCTTCGCCGACGGCGACGTGGCCTTCACGAAGAGATGGGCGGGGAGCCCGGCCTCGAAGCCTGCGTCGTTCCACGTAAGTGCGAGCCGCCGGCGATCGGTCGTGCCCGAGCTTCCGCCGCGATCTTCGACGTGGAGAACGCGTGCGCCGCGGGTGTCCTTCGCGAGGACCGCCGTCAGCCAGGCCGCGTCCACTTCGCTCACGCGGCGGGGCCTCGGGCCCGGAACCCAGGGCGAGAGGGCGAGCGCCGCCTCGCCGAGAGCGCGGATCGTTCCGGCGCCGCTCATCGCTCGCGCTGGGCGCCCATCAGTCCGGCTCCGCGGACGCGACGTCCATCCGGCGCAGGTTCTCGCGCAGCCGTTGCAGGATGGAGACGAGCTGGACCCGCTCGTCGCGTGAGATGCCGCGCCGGTATCCGGTGGCGAGCCCCTCCGCCATTTCGTCGACGCGCTCGACCACGTCGCGGCCGGCGTCGGTGATCGACACGAGCTGGAGACGGCGATCCTCTCGTCCGCGCCGGCGCTCCACCAGCCCCTTGCCCTCGAGCCCGTCGATCAAGGTGCCGGTGGCGGCCTTTCGCATGCCGAGCCGCGCCGCGAGGTCGGTCTGGCTGAGCTGCTCGACCCGATCCAGGTGGATCAGCGCGGCCACCTGGGTCTGTTGCAGCCCCGTCGCGCGGAAGCGCTGGTTGTAGACGCGATGCTGGAGCCGCACCACCTCCGAGAGCAGGAACTCGAGCTGGCGGTTCGGGTCCTGGCGCTTCATCCCGGCTCCATCCGTCCGTTTCCAGATGGTATGATGTCATACCATAAAGGAGGTTCGCCATGAGCGCCGTGGACTTCGGCGTCTTCGACGCCGACAACCACTACTACGAGCCTCGCGACGCCTTCCGACACCTCGCCCCGGAGATGGCGGACCGCGCGGTGAAGGTGGTGACCGACGCGTCCGGCAAGGACACCATCCTCGTCGCGGGCCGGAAGCACCACTTCACGCCCCCCACCTTCGACCTCGTGCCGCCCCCCGGTCATCTGAAGGAGATGCTGAAGAACCACGGCGAGGGGACGGCGGCCTCGTTCCTGAAGCCGATGAGGCCCGAGTACCAGCGGCGCGATGCGCGGCTCGCCGTGATGGACGAGCAGGGCGTCGAATCCGCGCTCCTCTTCCCCACCTTCGGCGTGACCTTCGAGCACGCCCTGCGCGGCGACCCGGAAGCCAGCTTCGCGGCGCTGGAGGCCTTCAACCGCTGGATCGAGGAAGACTGGGGCTTCGGCGCCGACGGGCGGATCTTCGGAGTCCCGCTGCTCTCCCTGATCGACGTGGATCTCGCGGTGAAGGAGCTGGAGCGCGTGCTCGCCCGCGGCGCGCGCATGGTCCACCTGAACGTGGGGCCCGTGAACGGGCGCAGCCCGGGCGACCCACACTTCGATGCGTTGTGGTCGCGCCTCGCGGAGGCCCGCGTCCCGGTCGCCTACCACGCATCCGAGTCGGGCTACAACGAGCTCTACTCGACGCAATGGGGCCACGCGCCGCGGCCGCGCTCGCATCACATGAGCGCCTGGCAGAATGCGTTCTGCTTCATCGAGACGCCGCTGATGCACACGCTCGGCGCGCTGATCTTCGACAACCTCTTCGGCCGCTTCCCGGATCTGCGCGTCGCGACGATCGAGTGCGGCGCGAGCTGGGCGACCTACCTGCTGCCGCGCCTCGACAAGGCGCAGATGAGCTGCACGAAGCACGCGCCGTGGATCGGCGGCCGCGTGAAGGACCGCGCGAGCGACGTCTTCCGGTCCCACGTGTTCGTGAACCCGTACCCGGAAGAGGACCACGCGAAGATCTTCGCGTGCCTCCCGCTCGAGAAGCTGCTCTTCGGCTCGGACTGGCCGCATCCGGAAGGAATCGCGGAGCCGTGCGCGTATCCGGACTACCTGCCGGAGGGAACGTCCCCGACGGCGATCCGGCGGATCATGCGCGACAACGCGCGCGGGCTCCTCGGGCTCGACTGATGGACCGCCTCAACCACGTGAAGATCGTGACGCCCGAGCCCGAGGCGGTGGACCGTTTCCTGCGTGAGGTGCTCGAGGTCCCGCCGGGCTGGGAGCTTCCGGGACGGAAGCCCGCGCCCTCGCACGCGCCCGCTCCGAAGCGCGAGATGACGTGGAAGACCGTGCTCGAGCTGCGCGGCGACGACGGCAGCGGCGGCTTCATCACCGGCTCGACCGAGAGCAAGCAGTTCCAGATCCTGCGCGGCCCGCATGCGCGCGTCTGGAGCGTGGCCGTCGGCACGCGTCACCTCGAGCGGGCTCACGCGCGCTGCCGCGAGCGCGGCATCCCCTGCTCCGACGTGGAGCTCGTGCCGTGGGGAGAGGGCCAGAGCGTCCGCGCCTTCTTCGCCGAAGTCGGGGGAATCGTCTTCGAGGTGATGCGAGTGGAAGCGACGACCAGATGACGCCGACCGATCGAGAGCGCGCCCTCGCAGCGGCGCAGAGCTTCGACAACACGAAGGCCGAGTTCCTCGAGCACGAGTTCGAGACCTACGACCTCCTGCGCGAGCACCTGCCCGTGGCACAGATCGAGGTCGCGCCCCTCATGCCGGGGGCGCCCGGATCCACGCCGTACGTCCTGACGCGCTACAGCGACGTCTCGGAGGTGCTGCGCAACACGGACGACTTCTCGAGCCGCATCGACATCTACCCGGTGCGTCCGTGGATTCCGCAGGCCATCGATCCGCCCGAGCACACGGCGTACCGCCGGATCCTGAACCCGTGGTTCACCGTCGACGCCATGCGCGATCTCGAGCCGCACATCGAGGCGTACGCGGAGAAGCTGCTCGACGCGATGCTCGAGCGCGACGCCTTCGATCTCGTGGCGGACTTCGCCGACCCGCTTCCGACGGTGATCTTCTGCGAGCTGATGGGGTTCCCGGACGACGACTACAACCGCATCATGGAATGGAAGAACATCGTCATGCACGCGGCCGACGGGCACTCGCGCGGGCGCGCCGCCGCCTTCGCGAAGGCTCGCGAGTTCGGGCTCGAGGCCGATGAAGCGAAGCCGATGGATCCGATGGTGAGCCTCCAGGTGCGAGCCCGGACGGCAGCGCAGGTCTACGCCTACTTCGGCGAGCTGCTCGCGCGGCGGCGCGCGGATCCCGCCGACGACCTGATCAGCCGCCTGCTGTCGGCGCAGTACGAGGGCAAGCGCGCGCTCACGCAGGAGGAGCTCGAGGACACGATGTTCCTGCTCTTCATGGCGGGGCTCGACACCGTCGCCTCGGTGATCGGTCTGATCGTGCGGGGCTTTGCGCTCGACGCCGCGAAGCGCCGCGAGTTCGTCGGGTTGATCGAGGACCCGAAGCGGCTCGACCCGGCGGTCGAGGAGCTCGTCCGCTACCACGCGATCGTCACCGCGCCGCGGCGCGTCACCCGCGAGCTGCGGCTCCGGGACGTCGCGCTCGCGAAGGGGGACATCGTCGCGTGCGTGACGCAGGCGGCCAATCGCGACGGTGAGGAGTTCGAGCGACGCGACGAGCTGGTCTTCGACCGCGCGCCGAACCGGCACGCCGGCTTCGGCATCGGGCCGCACCGCTGCCTCGGCATCCACCTGGCGCGCCGCGAGCTGCGGATCGGATTGCGCGCACTGCACCGCCGGCTCCCCGACTACCGCCTGCATCCCGATCGGCCGCCCGAGCTCTTCGGCGGGATGAAGGGCGTCAGCTCGCTCTGGCTCGTCAAGGGTTGAGCGGGGCGGCTCGGGCGTGAAGGCGCGCATCGACACCCGTCGCTGTCAGGGGCACGGCCAGTGCAACCTGGTCTGCCCGGAGGTCTTCGGCTTCGACGACCAGGGGTTCGGCCGGGTCCTCGTGCCGGAGGTGCCCGAGCGGCTGCGCGCGGACGCCCTGCGGGCCGAGAGCACCTGCCCCGAGCGGGCCATCGAGCTCGACACGAGGGTGTGAAGCATGGCGAAGCCCCTCTCCGGCGTGCGGGTGCTCGAGGTGGCGGCGTGGACCTTCGTCCCCGCAGCAGGCGCGATCCTCGCGGACCTCGGCGCCGAGGTGATCAAGGTCGAACCTCCGTCCGGAGATCCGCAGCGGGGCCTGTTGAACATGCTGAATCTCGCGGGCGGCGGGCCGAATCCGTTCCACGAGATCCCGAACCGCGGCAAGCGCAGCATCACGCTCGACCTGAGGAACGAATCGGGGCGCGAGGCGCTGCTCGCGCTCGCCCGGATCTCCGACGTCTTCCTGACCAGCTATCTCCCCGCGCTGCGCGAGAGGCTCCGCATCGACGTCGCCGACCTGCGCGCGGTCAACGAGCGCATCATCTACGTGCGCGGCAGCGGATGGGGCGCCGAGGGTCCGATGCGGAACACCGGCGGCTACGACCTGGCGTCCGCATGGGCGAGCTCGGGCATGGCCCACCACCTGATGCGCGACCGGGACGGACCGGCCCCGATGCCGGCGGCGTTCTTCGACCTCCAGGGTGCGAACGCGATCGCGGGCGCGATCGGCATGGCGCTCTTCCAGCGCGAGCGCACCGGCGAGGCGTCGGTCGTCGACGTGTCACTGCTGAATGTCGGCATGTGGACGATGGCGCCCGGCATCGTGAGCGCTCCGTACGTCGGCGCCACACCGTTCAAGCTCTCGCGACGCGAGCCGCCGAATCCGATCACGAACTGGTACGAGACGAAGGACGGTCGCTGGATCTACCTGGTGCTGCTCCAGGCGGACCGCTTCTGGCCAGAGCTCTGTCCCATCCTCGGGCGCCCCGACCTGGTCGACGACCCTCGCTTCCGCGATGCCGGGGCCCGCTTCGCGAACCGCGCGGCCTGCGTCGCAGAGCTCGATGCGATCTTCTCCGAGCAGACCTTGGAAGAGTGGAAGCAGCGGCTCCAGGCGCTGTCCGGGGTGTGGGCGCCGGCGCTCACGTATCTGGAGATCGTCGAGCATCCGCAGGTCGCAGCGAACGGCTTCCTGCCGGCGGTCACCGGCCACGACGGCCGCAGCTTCCGCCTGGTGGCGCCGCCGATGCACTTCGACGAAGTGCCGACCGCTCCGGCAGGGCCGGCGCCCGAGCTCGGGCAGGACACGGAGGCGCTCCTCGCCGAGGCGGGGCTCGACTGGGATGCGATCGCCGCGCTGCGCGCGCGCGGCGGCCTCGGCTGAGAGGCGCGGCTCACACGCGCCGACTTCGGGAGAATGCCATGCGCATGGAAGATCTGGTGATCGCGAGCGTCGACGATCACATCGTGGAGCCGCCCGACCTGTTCCAGGGTCACCTGCCGAAGGAGCTGGAGCAGCCGCGCATCGTCGAGAACGAGCGTGGCCACCAGGCCTGGGTCTGGGACGACCTCGTGGCCGTCAACATCGGGCTCAACGCGGTCGTGGGACGCCCGCGCGCGGAATGGGGCATGGAGCCGGCGCGCTTCGAGCACATGCGCAAGGCCGCCTACGACGTCGACGCTCGCGTCGACGACATGAACGTGAACGGCGTCTTCGCCTCGCTGTGCTTCGGGACCTTCGTGGCCTTCGACGGCAAGCTCTTCACGCGCCGCGCGAAGAAGGATGCGAAGAACGCGTACCGCGTGCTCCAGGCCTACAACGACTGGCACATCGACAGCTGGTGCGCGAAGCACCCGACGCGCTTCATTCCGCTCGCGAACGTGCCGCACTGGGACGTCGACCTCATCGTGGAGGAGATCCGGCGCGTCCACGCGAAGGGATGCCATGCGATCTCGTTCCCCGACAATCCCGCGGCCGTCGGCCTCCCGAGCATCCATCACGAGGTCTGGGAGCCGATGTGGAGGATCTGCAACGATCTCGGGATCGTCCTCAACTGCCACATCGGCACCGGCTACGCGCCCTCGTTCCCTTCGATGCAGTCGCCGATCGATGCATGGATCACCGGCATGCCGATCTCGATCGCGAACTCGGCGGCGGACTGGATCACGCTCGACGCCTTCCTGCGCTACCCGGATCTCAAGATGGCGCTCTCGGAGGGCGGGATCGGCTGGGTTCCCTACCTGCTCGAGCGCGCCGA
>DASUFZ010000167.1:0-2377 GCA_036274295.1 Myxococcota bacterium | reverse complement strand
TTCTACTGGCACGGCTACACCTCGGTGTATCTCGAAGGGCGCTGGGTCAAGGCGACGTCCGCCTTCAACATCGAGCTGTGCCAGAAGTTCGGCCTGCTGCCGCTCGAGTTCGACGGCCGACACGACTCGCTCTATCACGCGTTCGACCGCGAGGGGCGCCGGCACATGGAGTACGTGCGCGAGCGCGGCGAGTTCGACGACGCGCCGCTCGAGGCCATGCTCGAGACCTTCCGCCGCGAGTACCCGAAGATGTCGCTCGGAGGTGCCGAGTTCGGGCGCCGCGATTTCGACGCCGAGGTCGACGCGGAGGTCGGCGGCAGGCGCTGAGCGCACGCCGCGCGGGTTGTCACCCGTCGGGCGAATCGGGGGCCTGCGTGCCATCCTCCCGCGCCTATGACCGGAATCGTCGCCGCCGGCGCCTACGTGCCGCGCACGCGCCTGCCCCTCGCGTTGATCCAGGGGCGAAAGCCGAAGGACGACGGCCCCGAGAAGGCCGTCGCGTACGGCGACGAGGACGCGGTGACCCTGGCCGTCGCCGCCGCGCTCGACGCGCTCGCCGGCTTCGACCGCGCGAAGGTCGACGCCCTCTACTTCGCCTCCACGAGCTACGAGCTGCGCGAGAAGCAGGGCGCGGCGCTCGTCGCCAAGGCGCTCGATCTGCGCCGCGACGTGCTGACCAGCGACTTCTCCGGCTCGCTGCGCGCCGGCACCGCCGCGCTCGAGGCCGCGCTCCACGCCGTCAAGGCCGGCGCCGTGCGCACGGCCCTCGTCGTCGCGAGCGATTGCCGCATGGGCGCGCCGCGCGGCGCGCTCGAGGCGAAGCTCGGCGACGGCGCGGCCGCCTTCCTCGTCGGCGAGGACGGCGTGATCGCGCGCTTCGAGGGCAGCGCCGCGCAGGCCGACGAGCTCCAGGACCAGTGGCGCATCGACGGCGAGCGCTTCACGCACACCTGGGAGGATCGCTTCGTCGTCGAGGAGGGCGTCGTGCCGAACCTCGTCGCGGTGCTGCGCGCGCTCTTCGAGAAGCTCGGGCGCAAGGGCGCCGACTTCGCGCGCGCCGCCGTCTACGCGCACGACGCGCGCAGCCACGCGGGCGTCGCGAAGCAGGTCGGCATCGCGCGCGAGGCGCTCGTCGATCCGCTGATCGGGAAGCTCGGCAACACGGGCGCCGCCTACGCGCCGATGCTGCTCGTGTCGGCGCTCGAGCAGGCGCGGCCCGGCGAGCGGATCGTGTGCGCGAGCTACGGCGACGGCGCGCACGCGCTCGCCTTCGAGACGACGGCGGCCATCGAGAAGGAGGGCCCGCACCTCGGCGTGGCCGGCCATCTCGCGCGGCGCCGCGCGCTCGGCTCCTACGACGCCTATCTGCGCGCGCGCCACCTCGATCCGCAGGAGTGGGAGGGCGGCGCGGACCTCGGCCTCTCGGCGACGGTGCGCTTCCGCGACCGCGACGCCGACATCGCCTTCCTCGGCGCGCGCTGCACGCAGTGCGGCCAGATCCACCTGCCGCGCCCGCGCGTCTGCATCCGCTGCCGCGCGAAGGACCAGTTCGAAGCGGTGCGCCTGTCGGACAAGCAGGGGCGCGTGCTCTCCTACACCTTCGACTACTTCTTCCCCGCCGCCGAGCCGCCGACCGTCGTGGTGATGACGGAGGTCGAGGGTTGCCGCGTGCAGGTGCAGCTCGCGAACGCGCGCCCCGACGAGGTGCGCCTCGACATGCCCGTCGCGTTCGTGTTCCGCAAGATCCACGAGGCGGGCGGCAAGGCCAACTACTTCTGGAAGGCGAGCCCCGTCGCCGAGGGAGCCCCCACATGAATCCCGACGCGCTGCGCGACAAGGTCTCCGTGATCGGCGTCGGCTGCTGCCAGTTCGGCGAGAACTGGGACCGGTCGCGCGAGGACATGATGGTCGACGCGGTCTACGAGGCCTACGCCGACGCGGGCATCGAGGATCCACAGCGCCAGATCGAGGCGATCTTCGCCGGCGCGGTGTACCCGCGCGAGGGCTCCGGCGAGGTCGCGGATTCGCTGCGCCTCTACGGCAAGCCCATCACCATGCTGATGGACTACTGCCAGACCGGCACCGACGCCTTCCGCTGCGGCGTCTTCTCGGTGGCCTCCGGCCTCTACGACACCGTGCTCGTGCTCGGCTTCGACAAGCCCAAGGACCGCGGCGTCTCCGGGCCGTCGGTCGCGTTCGACCGCGTGCGCGGCCTGCCGGCGACGCCCGCCGGCTGGTTCTCGCTCTGCGCCGCGCGCTACTTCGAGCGCTTCGGCGCCGGCCGCGAGGACCTCGCGAAGATCGCCGTCAAGAACCACCACAACGGCACGCTCGCGCCGAAGTCGATGCTGAAGCGCGAGATCACCGTCGAGGACGT
>DASUFZ010000166.1:0-20029 GCA_036274295.1 Myxococcota bacterium | reverse complement strand
TTCCTCTGGCGATCGCTCGACCCGCCATGCGCACCCTGCTCGTGGACTCACGCGAGCGCCGTCATCATTTCCAACGGGCTGCCATCCGCGCGCTCGAGATCCAGAACGTGCGCGCATTGCGTGGGCGCATCGAGCAGCTCGTTCCGGAACCGGCCCAGGTCGCCATTGCACAGGCAGTCGCGACGCCCTCCGCCGTCCTCGAAGCGATGCTGCCGTGGGCAGAGCCCGGGGGCTGGGTCGTGATTCCCGGTTCCGAGACACCGCCCGATCCTGGCGATCACCCGCAGCTGATCCAGGCCGATGTCCTTCGCTATCGAGCGCCACTCGACGGACCCCAACGGACTCTCTGGATCGGAAAGCGTCGCTGACCTCTTGGCTGGACCCGGATGACTGTGGATAATCCGGCGGAACGGTAACGGTGCTCCCCGAGGGGATTACACCGAGGCGAGTCGGGGGGTCGATGGGCGCCGCAGGCCGGATCGTGGCCGTCGTCAACCAGAAGGGCGGCGTCGGCAAGACCACCACCGCCGTCAACCTGGCCGCCTCCTTCGCGGTCTCGGAGCGCACCACCCTCCTCGTCGACCTCGACCCGCAAGCCAACGCCACGAGCGCATTTGGGCTCGTGCCGCAGCGTCATTTGTATGACGCGCTCATCGGCGAGTGCGTCATGAAGGACGTCGTGCTCGCGACGGAGCTCGCGCACCTCGATGTCCTGCCCGCGGGCCGCGACCTCTACGGCGCCGAGATCGAGCTGGTCGGCCGCGAACGCCGCGAGCACCAGCTCACCAAGGTGCTGGCCGGCGTGCGCGATCTCTACCAGGTCGTGCTGATCGACTGCCCGCCGTCGCTCGGCCTGCTCAGCGTGAACGCGCTCTGCGCGTCGGACTCGGTGCTGATCCCACTGCAGACCGAGTACTACGCGCTCGAAGGTCTGGCTGCGCTGCTCGAGACGATCGAGCTCGTGCGCGGCGGCCTGAATCGCGAGCTCGCGATCGAGGGCATCCTGCTGACGATGTACGACGCGCGAAACCGGCTCTGCCGACAGGTGTCCGACGAGGCGCGCCGCCACTTCGGCGAGCAGGTCTTCCGCACGACGATTCCGCGCAACGTGCGCCTCTCGGAGGCGCCGAGCCACGGCAAGCCCGCGATCCTCTACGACGCGACGTCCGTCGGTGCGCGCGCCTACCTGCAGCTCGCGCAGGAGCTGCTCGACAACTGGGCTCGCGCGTCCGGCGCACCCGAAGGAGAGATTCGATGAGCACACCCCGCAACGCGCTCGGCCGCGGCATCGGCGCACTGATCCCGACGGCGCGCCCGTCGCCGCGTGCCGAAGTCGCAGCGGTGGCGCCGGCCACGCCGCACAGCGGCGAGCTGCCGATCGCGTCGATCGACCCGAACCCCGACCAGCCGCGCCGCGTCTTCTCGGAGGCGGAGCTCGAGAGCCTCGCGGGATCCATCCGCATTCACGGCGTGCTCCAGCCGGTCGTCGTGCGACGCGCGGGCGAACGCTACGAGCTGATCGTCGGCGAGCGCCGCTGGCGCGCGGCGCAGCGCGCGGGCCTCGACGCGATCCCGGCCGTCGTCGCCGAGGTCGATGCCGACGACCGGCTCGAGGTCGCGCTCGTCGAGAACGTCCAACGGAGCGATCTCAACCCCGTCGAGCTCGCCATCGCCTTCCGCGCGCTCGCCGATACCGGCGCGACGCAGGAGGAGATCGGGCGCCGCGTCGGCCTCGACCGCTCGTCGATCGCCAACCACCTGCGCCTCCTCGATCTCTCGAAGGAGATCCAGGGTGATCTGGAAGAGGGGCGGCTCAGCATGGGCCACGCCAAGGCGCTGCTGCAGGTGACGAGCCCCGAGCGACGCCGGCTGCTGCGCGAGCGCATCCTGAAGGACGCGCTCTCCGTGCGCGCCGCCGAGCAGCTCGCCGCGCCGCACGAGCGCAGCGAGGCCGCGACGCGCCGGCCTCGCGTGACCCAGGCGCCCGAGCTCCAGCAGCTCGCCGACAGCATGCGCCGGCGCTTCCAGACGCGCGTCCGCATCGCGGGCGGCGCGGAGCGCGGCCGCTTCGAGATCGAGTACTTCGGGGCCGAGGATCTCGAGCGGATCTCCGGCCTGCTGCTCGGCGATGCCTGAGCGCGGCGCAGAGCCGATGGTCGTCGTGCCCGCGGGCGCCGAGTTCGAGGGGACGCTCGTGCTGCCGCTGCCGGCGCGCATCGACGGGAGCGTGCGCGGGCGCGTGCTCGCGGAGAGCGACGTCTGGGTCGGCGAGAGCGGATTCGTCGGCGCGGACCTCGCCGGCGATCGCATCGTCGTGGCCGGGACGGTGCAGGGCGACGTCTTCGCGCGCACCTCGATCGAGCTGCACGCGACCGGCCGCGTGGTCGGCAACCTGACGGCGCCGAGCCTGCGCCTGGCCGACGGAGCGGTCGTCGACGGCGAGTGCCGTTCCGGGCGCCGCGCCCCGGCCCCGCCCCAGCACGGGCCTCACCGATCCGCTTGAAGTTCGAGCCGGGTTTGTAAGAATTCGGCGGCTCTGAGCCCCGGCGCTCGCCGGGGCTCGTCGTTCCGGCCAGCAGTTTCGTCCTCGTGGTGTCCAGCCTCGCGACGGCCCCGACCCCGAATCAGAAGACCCGATCATCCCCCCACTTGATCCGATCTCGCGTTGGTCGCTCGCGACGCGGTCGCGTTCGGAGGCCGATGCGTGAGATCGATTCCCCCCAACCGGAGAACCGGAGCGTGACGACTCGGCTCCGATCGCTGATCCCCTGCGGCGCGCTCGCGCTGACACTGCTCCCCGGCGCGGCACACGCGTCCGGCGAGCTCGTGCTCATCCCGGATCCGCCGATGCTCGTCGCGCTGATCGTTCTCTTCGTGCTGCTGATCGCGCCGACGAATCGCCTGATCCTGAAGCCGTTGCTGCGCGTGCTCGACGAGCGCGAGGCGCGCACCACCGGCACGCGCGCGCGCGCGGCGCGGCTCGAGGAAGAGGCGCGCGAGGTGTTCGAGCGCTGCGAGCGCGAGATCGCGAAGACGCGCGAAGAGGCCGACCGCGCGCGACGCGGCACGATCGAGCGCGTGCGCGGCGAGGCGCAGCAGCTGACCGACGCAGCGCGCGGCGCGGCGGAGCGGACCCTCGAGGGCGCGCGCGGCGAGCTGTCCGGCGCCTTCGAGGAGGCGCGCCGCGGCCTGCGCGCGCAGTCGCAGGATCTCGCGCGCGAGGCGGCTGCGCGCGTGCTCGGGCGGTCGCTGTGAGCGCGGCGGTGCGCATCGCGCTCGCGCTGCTCTTCGTCGCGTCGCCGGCGTGGGCGTCGGGCGGCGGCGAGGAAGGCGGCGGCGAAGGCCTGATGTGGCCGATCGTCAATTTCCTGCTGCTCGTCGGCGTGCTCTTCTTCCTGACGCGCAAGCCGATCCAGGCCTACTTCGCGGACCGCAGGAAGGCGATCTCCGACGACCTCGAGAAGTCCGCCGAGATGCAGCGCCAGGCCGAGGAGCGGCACGCGAAGTGGCAGCGCCGGCTCGTCGAGATCGAGCGCGAGCTGGAGGAGATCCGCCGGCTCGGGCGCGAGCGCGCCGACGCGGAGCGCGAGCAGATCCTCGCCGACGCGCGCGAGAGCGCGACGCGCATCGAGCGCACGGCGCGCGCGGCGGTCGACCAGGAGCTGCGGCGCGCGCGCGAGAAGCTGCGCGACGAGGCCTCGGAGCTCGCGATCGAGCTGGCCGCGGGCCTGCTCGGCGAGCGCGTGAACGACGCGGACCGCGACCGCCTGGTCGACGAGTTCATCGCGCGCGTCGAACAGCAGGGCCCGGCCACGCGGAGGGAGAACTAGATGCGGAGCTCGGCGGCGGCGCGCCGCTACGCGCGGGCGCTCTTCTCGCTGGCGCGCGAGGACGGCGCGATCGAGCCGGTGCGCGGGGAGCTGACGCGTCTCTCGTCGCTGCTCGAGGCGGCCCCGGCGCTGCACGACGCGCTCTTCCGGCCGCTCCATCCCGTCGCGGAGCGGCGCGGCGTGATGCGCAGCGTGGCAGAGCGCGAGGGCTTCTCGCGCAGCGTCCAGAATTTCATGCTCTACCTGATCGACCAGCGCCGCATCGTCGACTTCGACGCCATCGTCGCCGAGTACGCGCGCCTGGCCGACGAGGCCGCGGGGCGGCTCGCGGCGGAGGTCGTCTCGGCGAGCCCGCTGCGCGACGACCAGCGCGAGCGGCTGCGCCGCGCGCTGACCACGCGCGTCGGCCGCGAGGTGGAGCTCGAGGTGAAGGTCGACCCGACCCTGATCGGCGGCGCGATCGCGAAGGTCGGCGGACTCGTTTTCGACGGAAGCCTGCGCACGCAGCTCGCACAGCTGCGCGACAACCTGACGAGGGGATAGCGAGCGATGGACATCAAGCCCGGCGAGATCACCGACATCCTGAAGCGGGAGATCCGCGAGTACGACCGCGAGATCGACGTGGCCGAGACGGGGACCGTGCTCTCGATCGGCGACGGCATCGCGCGCGTCTACGGCCTCGAGAACGTGATGGCCGGCGAGCTCGTCGAGTTCCCCGGGAACATCCAGGGCATGGTGCTGAACCTCGAGGAGGACAACGTCGGCATCGCGGTGATGGGCGAGGCCTCGCACGTGCGCGAGGGCGATCTCGTGCGCCGCACGAGCCGCATCATCGAGGTGCCGGTCGGCGAGGCGCTGCTCGGCCGCGTCGTCGACGCGCTCGGCAACGCGATCGACGGCAAGGGCGCGATCGACACGAAGCACACGCGGCGCGTCGAGCTGAAGGCGCCGGGCATCGTGAAGCGCCAGAGCGTCAACGAGCCGCTGCAGACGGGCATCAAGGCGATCGATGCCATGACGCCGATCGGGCGCGGCCAGCGCGAGCTGATCATCGGCGACCGCCAGACCGGCAAGACCGCGATCGCGATCGACACGATCATCAACCAGAAGGGCGGCGACGTGGTGTGCATCTACGTCGCGACGGGCCAGAAGCAGTCGACCGTGGCGCAGGTCGTCGACAAGCTGACCCAGCACGGGGCGATGGAGTACACGATCGTCGTCGCCGCGACGGCCAGCGAGCCGGCGCCGCTCCAGTTCATCTCGCCCTACACCGGCTGCACCATGGGCGAGTACTTCCGCGACAGCGGCAAGCACGCGCTGATCATCTACGACGATCTCTCGAAGCAGGCCGTCGCCTACCGCCAGCTCTCGCTGCTGCTGCGGCGCCCGCCCGGACGCGAGGCCTTCCCGGGTGACGTCTTCTACCTCCACTCGCGCCTGCTCGAGCGCGCCGCCAAGATGAGCGCCGAGGAGGGCGGCGGCAGCCTCACCGCGCTGCCGATCATCGAGACGCAGGCGGGCGACGTGTCGGCCTACATCCCGACGAACGTCATCTCGATCACGGACGGCCAGATCTTCCTCGAGACGGATCTCTTCAACTCGGGCATCCGGCCCGCCGTGAACGTCGGCATCTCGGTGTCGCGCGTGGGCGGCGCGGCGCAGACGAAGGCCACCAAGAAGGTGGCGGGCAAGCTCAAGTTGAACCTCGCGCAGTACCGCGAGATGGCGGCCTTCGCGCAGTTCGGCAGCGATCTCGACAAGGCGACGCAGGAGCAGCTCGCGAACGGTGCGCGCCAGACCGAGATGCTGAAGCAGCCCCAGTACAGCCCGATGCCGATGGAAGAGCAGGTCGTCTCCATCTACGCCTGCACGCCGCAGGAAGGGCGTCCGTCCTGGGTGCGGGGCTACGAGCTCTCCGACATCGGTCGCTACGAGCAGGAGATGCTCGAGCACATGCGCTCGCGCCACGCCGACGTGCTCGGGGCGATCCGCAGCTCGGGCAAGCTCGAGGACGACGTCGAGAAGAAGCTCGCCGCCGCGCTCGACGAGTTCGCCAAGACCTTCCAGCCCTCGACGAGCGCTACCCAGGCCGCCTAGATGCCGAGTCTGAAGGACATCAAGCGGCGCATCGTCACGGTGCGCAAGACCCAGCAGATCACGCGCGCCATGCGCATGGTCGCCGGGGCGAAGCTGCGCCGCGCGCAATCGGCGATCGAGGCCGCGCGCCCCTACGCCGAGGCGATGCGCGCGACGCTCCGCGAGGTCGCGCGCGCGCAGAAGGACGCCGAGCACCCGCTGCTGGCGGCGCACCCCCAGGCGCGCGCCGTCGAGATCGTGGTGGTGACCTCCGACCGCGGCCTGTGCGGCGCCTTCAACGCCAATGTGTTGAAGTTCGCGCAGCAGGTGATCGCCGCGCGCGCGGGACGATCCGTCACCATCACGACGGCGGGCCGCAAGGCCAACGAGTTCTTCCGCAAGCGCTACCCCGGCTCGATGGGCGCCGATTACCCGCAGCAGGGCTGGGTCCAGTACGCGCAGGCCGCCCGCATCGGGCAGCGCCTGGCCGAGCGCTACGCCAGCGGCGAGATCGACGAAGCCGTGCTGGTGTACAGCGAGTTCGTGTCGGTCATGAGCCAGCGCGCGCGCGAGGTGCGGCTGCTGCCCTTCGCCGTCGGCGAGGAGCCGGGCGAGGCGGCCGCGCTGCCCTACGAGATCGAGCCGAGCCCCGCCAAGCTGCTGGAGCTGCTCGTGCCGAAGGCCCTGGAGACGGAGATCTTCCGGGCGCTGCTGGAGAACCAGGTCGGTGAGCACGCGGCGCGCATGACCGCGATGGAGTCGGCGACCTCGAATACCGAAGAGCTGATCGGCAGCCTCACCCTCAAGTACAACCGCGCCCGCCAGGCGGCGATCACCAAGGAGCTGGTGGAGATCGTCAGCGGTGCGGAAGCGCTCTAGCTCCCGAGGAGAGCAAATCGAATGGCCAACGAGAACGGCAAGATCGTGCAGGTGATGGGTCCGGTGGTGGACGTCGAGTTCCCGCCCGGATCGCTGCCCGAGATCTACACGGCGCTGCGCCTGACCAACAAGGCCATCGACGAGCGCGAGAACAACCTCGTCCTCGAGGTGGCGCAGCACCTCGGCGAGAACACCGTCCGCACCATCGCCATGGACACCACCGACGGTCTCGTGCGCGGCCAGTCCGTGGTCAACACCGGCGACGGCATCCGCGTGCCGGTGGGTCCCGCCACGCTCGGCCGCATCATGAACGTGATCGGCGATCCGGTGGACGAGCGCGGCCCGATCAAGGCGGAGATGACCTACCCGATCCACCGCCCCGCGCCGGAGTTCATCGACCAGTCGATCGGCGTCGAGGCGCTCGAGACGGGCATCAAGGTCATCGACCTGATCGCGCCGTATCCGAAGGGCGGCAAGGTCGGACTGTTCGGCGGCGCCGGCGTCGGCAAGACCGTCGTCATCCTCGAGCTGATCACGAACATCGCCAAGGAGCACGCGGGCTACTCGGTGTTCGGCGGCGTGGGCGAGCGCACGCGCGAGGGCAACGACCTCTGGCACGAGATGATGGAGGCCAAGACGCCCGACGGCATGACCGTGCTCGACAAGGCGGCGCTCGTGTACGGCCAGATGAACGAGCCGCCGGGCGCGCGCGCGCGCGTCGGCCTCTCGGCGCTGACGGCGGCCGAGTACTTCCGCGACGAAGAGGGCAAGGACGTGCTGCTCTTCATCGACAACATCTTCCGCTTCACCCAGGCGGGCTCGGAAGTGTCGGCGCTGCTCGGGCGCATCCCGTCGGCCGTCGGTTACCAGCCGACTCTCTCGACGGACATGGGCGAGCTGCAGGAGCGCATCACCTCGACGACGAAGGGCTCGATCACGTCGGTGCAGGCGATCTACGTGCCGGCCGACGACCTCACCGACCCGGCGCCGGCGACGGCCTTCAGCCACCTCGACGCGACGACGGTGCTCTCGCGGCAGATCGCCGAGCTCGGCATCTACCCCGCCGTCGATCCGCTGGACTCGACCTCGCGCATTCTCGATCCGCAGGTCGTCGGCGAGGAGCACTACCGCGTCGCGCGCGGCGTCCAGCAGCAGCTCCAGAAGTACAAGGACCTGCAGGACATCATCGCCATCCTCGGGATGGACGAGCTCTCCGAGGCGGACAAGATCACGGTGGCGCGCGCGCGCAAGCTCCAGCGCTTCCTGTCGCAGCCCTTCCACGTGGCCGAGCAGTTCACCGGAACGCCCGGCGCCTACGTGCGGCTCGAGGAGACGATCCGCGGCTTCAAGGAGATCCTCGAGGGCAAGCACGACGAGCTGCCGGAGCAGGCCTTCTACATGGTCGGGACGATCGAGGAAGCGGTCGCCAAGGCCAAGAAGATGATGTCGTAGAGGGCGCAGTGCCGTTCGAGCTCACCATCGTGACGCCGCAGGGACAGGCCTTCGCCGGCCCGGTCGATACCGTCGTGTTGCCGGGCAGCGAGGGCGAGTTCGGCGTGCTGCCGAACCACGAGCGCCTGCTGACGACGCTCAAGCCTGGCGAGGTGACGATCAAGCGCGGGGGCGAGACCGTGCGGGCGACCATCTCGGACGGCTTCGCCGAGGTGCGCGGCGACGCGGTGACCGTGCTCGTGGAGAGCTGGCAACCGCACTCTTGATCTCCGCTCGGCTACGCCTCGCTGCGCGCGGCTGCGCCTCGAGGTAGGAGGCGGCCGGGACGCGTGGCGAGCGGCGCAGCCGCTTGCGGCGACCCGCTCGCCTGACGGCTCGCTTCATCGTGAAGTCCCGTCGGCCCGAAGCGCTACGCCTTCGATGCCTTCAGCCGCACCTGGCCGCTCTCGACGACGACGCGGAAGCGGAACTTCGCCTTGTCGCCGAAGCGGTCGCGCAGTCCCTCGCGCTGCTTGTCGAGCACCTTCTCGAGCTTCTCGCGCGTCAGCCCCTTGACGCTCTGGCCGCAGGCGCGACGCGCTTCGACGTAGGCGTCGAAGAGATCGTCGCTGGCGGGGGCCCCCGCGGCCGTCGCCAGCGTGTCTCCATCTTTCTCGCGCACGCGCTCGTGGAGGTCCGCCTTGAACTTGTGCCGCTCGTACGTCCCCGCCTCCATCTTGCGGAGGATCTCCTCCCACTGCCGTCGCATCGACTGGTAGCGGGAGCAGATCGTGCCGAAGCGGAAGCGCAGCGCGGTGTTCTGGATGGGCTGCTGCGAGAGGAACGCGACCTTCTTGTAGACCTCGCCCTTCAGCAGGATGGGCTCGCGCGGACGCGCGCCCAGGAAGTACTGGTCGTACTCCCGCTTGAGCTGACCGAGCTTGCGGTCGAGGACCTCGATCTCCTCGTCCAGGCTCTGGGTCTGATCCGACACGGGGGCCCTCTCGGCGTCTGGATCGGCCCCGCCGGGCCTCGCCTTGAGCGGCCCTACTCGTTGCTGAAGAAGAGGTGGGAGCCGCCGTCCCAGGCGAACTCGAGCAGCGGCCGGTCGTCGGTCGCCAGAGGACCCGGCGCGAGCCGCGACTCGATCTCCTCGCGCCGGATGCCGGACGCGAGGATCGCGGAGGGCGTAATCGGCGGCAGGACGCCGATGTTGGCCAGCGCGCTGCGCACGGATGCGGAGCCGAGCAGGCTGTCGACGCGCGAGGGCAGCACGTCGAGCGAGCGGTCCGACGCGAGCACGTTGTAGCCGTTGCCGTAGGCGGGGTAGAGGCGGACGTCTGCGAATGACGCGAGCAGGGTGCGCAGGATCACCTCGAGCCCGGAGCCGAATGCGTGCTGGACGAGCACGCCGTCCGGCGTCATGCGCTGCTTCGCGAGCGCATAGAAATCCGTGTGGAAGAGGCTCGCGCTGCCGGGAAGATGCGCGTCCGTGACGTTCACGGAGATGATGTCGAAGCGCTCGTGGCTGCGCGCCAGGTAGTGACGGCCGTCGTCGACCACGAGCGTCGTGCGCGGATCGCGGTGGTAGGCGTGGTTGTACGGCTCGAAGAGGTCCGCGGCGTCGAACATCCCCGGGACGATCTCCACTGCGACGACCTTCTCGAGACCCGGATGGCTCAGCAGCGCGCCGGCCGTGACGCCGTAGCCGTTGCCGATCACGAGCGCGGTCCGCGCGTCGGGGCGATGGAAGACGGGCAGGTGTCCCTGCATCTCCTGCACGAACGACGTGGCGACGAGACCGAGGTGGTAGATCAGCTCGGTGCGGTTGTTCGTGACGCGGATCGTGCCCTCGGGCGTCCGCACCACCTGCATGACGCCGTACTCGTCCTCCGTGCGGAAGAGCAGATCCTCGCGCTCGCGCAGCACGGTCAGGCGCGCGGGCACGAGCACCGGGATCGAGAGCAGGATGCCGACGACGGCCGCCATGCCGCCGAGCGCGGAGCGCCGCTGCCCGCTGCGCATCCACTCGACGGCGAAGGCGGCGAGTCCGACCGCGCCGGCGAGGAATCCGAGCGCGGCCACGGAGCCGAAGGCGCCGAGCGCGTTGACGCCCCAGAAGCCGACGCCGAGCGAGCCGACCACCGCGCCCGCCGTATTGGCGACGTAGAAGCGGCCGGCCGCGCGCCCCGTCGAGCGCTGCGCCGCCTCGGAGCCCATCAGGCTCGCCGGGAAGAGGCAGCCGAGCGTCACCAGCGGCAGCGCGAGCAAGGCGAAGGTCTCGCCGATGCGGTAGAGCAGCAGCAGCTGTCCGTGGAAGGGGAGCTGCGCCTCGACGGCTCCTTGATGGTGGATCCACCACCAGGCGCTCGCCGCTGCACCGAGCGAGGACAGCGCGCCGGCGGCGAGCGTCCAGCCGAGCAGCGCCGGCAGACGACGGGCGAAGCGCGTCACGAGCCAGGTCGAGAGCCACGAGCCGATCGCCAGCAGCACCAGCACGCAGGCCAGCAAGGTCGTGAAGGCGTAGGTGCGGTTGCCGAGGAAGTAGCCCGCGAAGCGGGTCCACACGACCTCGAGGCCGAGCACGAGCACGCCGCTCGCCGCGGCGACGGCGAGCAGCATGCCGTCGCGCGAGCTCTCGCCCTGCGCCGCGGCGGGTACCGGCTGCGCGTCATCGCGCGTCGCGAAGCGGATCAGCGGCGCGCACAGCAGCGCCGCGGCGACATTGCAGGCCGCGCCGATCCAGAGGGTGCGCTCGACGCCGAAGAAACGGATCAGCAGGAAGCCGCACAGCAAGGTGCCGAAGGCGGCCCCGGCCGTGTTGAGCGCGTAGAGGCGCCCGATCGAGGCGAGCGGCGCGCCGAGCCGCCGCGCGCAGGCGAGCATCATCGGGAAGGTCGCGCCCATGAAGAGAGTCGGCAGCAGCACGAGCACGAGCACGGTCGTGAAGGCGGAGAAGACCCGCGGGCCGTGGCCGGCGCCGATCCAGACGGCGAGCGCGTCGGCGTTGCGATGGATCAGCACGCCGCACAGCGGCGCCGCGATCGCGATGGCGAGCTCGACGCCGACGTAGCTGGCGACGGTGCGGCCCGGCCGCGGCAGCACGCGCCCGAAGATCCACGCGCCGGCCGCGAGGCCGACGAGGAAGGCCGCGAAGGTCGCCGACGCGGACTGCACCGTCGAGCCGAGGATGATCGCGAAGGAACGCGTCCAGATCGTCTCGTAGAGCAGGGCCGCGGCGCCCGAGAGGAAGACGCAGCCGAAGAGCAGGCCGATGGCGAGCGGATTGCGCTCGAGGTCCGCGCGCGCGGGGGCGTTCATCGCACGCGTCCTTCGCGGGCCTCGACGCGCTGCGCCAGCGCGGCGATCCACTGCTGCGTCGCGGGCGACACAGGTCCGAGGTGCGGCAGGAAGCGCGCCTGCACGAGGGCGAGCCGCTCGTCGCCGCGCGCGGCGAGCGCGCGCACCAGTACCTCGCGCGCGCGCGCGTCGACCGGCGCCGCGGTGAAGAGACGGCCGAGCGCCGCGTCGTCGAGTCGCTCGCCACGCGCCAGGCGGATGCCGGCGTCGAGCGTCAGCCACTCGCCGCGCTGCCGCGGCGGCACGTTCGCGCCGGCGACCAGCGCGGCCGCGTCGTCGGTCTGGCCGAGGTCGAGGAGCTGCTGCGCCAGCGCGAGGCGCTCCGCGAGCGGCAGCAGCGCGGCGCGCTGCTCGTGCGCCTCGACGTGACGCGCGTAGCGGGACAGCGCGGCGCCACCGCCCTGCGCCGTCAGCGCCTTCAGGCAGCCCCTCGTGTCGGCGTACTGGAGCGCGCGCAGCGCGTAGCAGCGCGCGGCCAGCGCGTCGGGGTCGAGCCGGCCACCGCCGACCGGCGCGGCAGTGACGTCCACGGCGAGCAGCGCGTAGGGCGACCACCAGTCCTGGTGCGAGACCGCGCGGCTCGCCATCAGGAATTCGAGCACGGGGCGATCGAAGGTGTTGAGCGGCGCCCGCCACGGCTCGGCGAAGAGCCGGTGCTCCGGCAGCGCGAGCGCCGCCAGCAGATCCTCGAGCGGCAGGTCGAGACCGTGCGCGTCGACGAGCGCGCGCACGCGCGGATCCCACGCGAGCGACGCCGGCGCGTGCGGCGCGAGCGCCTCGTTCGCGCAGACGAGCTGGAGGTAGGTCGTGTTGAGGTAGGTCACCGCGCAGTCGGCGAAGCTCTGCGCGAGCGTCTCGAAGATGACGCGCGCGCCCTCCTGCGTGACGCGCCCGTCGAACCACAGGGTGTAGACGCCGCCCGGCGCCAGCCGCGCGGACGCGAGGGCGAAGAAGTCGCGCGTGTAGAGCTTCGACGACGAGAAGTAGAGCGGGCTCGTGACGGTGTTGACGATCGCGTCGTAGTGCTGGTCGCCGCGGAGCAGCGCGACGAGGCCGTCCTCGAGCAGCAGCTCGACCTTCGGATCGTCCGCGAGCCCGAGGTTGTGATGCGCGAAGTGCGGCAGCAGATCGAGCACGGTCGGGTTCAGCTCGACCGCGGTGGTGTGCGCGAAGGCGCTCGCGGTCGCGGCCGCGGTGATGCCGGTGCCGACGCCGAGCACGAGCGCGTGCTCGTGCTCGCGCGCGTAGAGCGCCGGCATCAGCCCGTAGACGATCTCGCGCAGGTTGGTGCCGCCGTCCTGCGAGGTGACGACGCTGGTGTAGCCGTTCAGGATCATCGCCTCGCCGCCGGCGGCGTCGCGCAGCAGGGCGATCTGGCTGTCGTAGCGGCGGTGGATCTCGACGCCGACCTGGCGGCCGGCGCTCCGCAGGTCCGCGAGCGAGGCGTAGCTGTCGTAGCCGTAGTGGAGGAAGGACGCGGGCCAGAGCGCGGCGAGCGCCGCGATGGCAACGCCGCTCGCGAGCGCAGGCCGGAGCCACGCACTCCGAGCGCGCGCCGCGAGCGCGAGACCGGCGAGCAGCACGCCCGCCGCGAGGCCCGTCGCGAGCGCGCGGTCGGGCAGCGCGGCGTAGAGCCAGAGGACCATCAGCAGGTAGCCGACGCAGTTGCCGAGGCTGGAGACGGCGAGCGCGCGCCCGGCCTGAGCGCGCGTGTCGGGGAGCTCGCGCAGCAGGGCCGGCACGGTGCCGCCGAAGATCGTGAGCGGCACGCCGCTGATCGCGCCGAGCACCGCGATCTTGATGCCCGTGCTCAGCAGCGGCGCGGTCCCGAGCGTCCCGTTGGCGGCCGCCCAGGTCCACACGAGCGGCACGACGGCGAGGAGCGCGAGCGCCAGCGCGCCGGCGCCGCCGACGAGCCAGCCGGCCAGGCCGCCCGCGCGTCGCCCGGCGAGGCGCGTCCCCGTCCAGAGTCCGGCCAGGGTGAAGGCGAGGACGAGCGCGAAGTTCTCGTGGAAGGGTCCGAAGATCAGCTCGGCCTGCTTGTAGAGGAACATCTGGTAGATGCCGGAGAGCGCGCTGACGGCGAAGAGCGCGGCCAGCGCCGGGCGCGCGGCGCGCGTCGTGGCCGCGTCGGCCACGTCCTCGCGCGAGGGCGGCGGCGTCGGGACGCCGCGCAGCAGCAGCCCCGCGCAGAGATTCACGCCCGCCAGCGCGAGCAGGGTGGCCTGCACGCCGAGCGCGCGCAGCACCGCGAACTCGACGACGAGCACGCATGCCGCGGCGCCGAGGTTGTACCAGCCGTAGACGGCGCGGAACGCGGCCTCGCCCGTACGCCCTTCGGTGTTGTGGCGCAGCACCAGGGCGAAGAGCGGGACGCTGAAGCCGATCAGGCTGGCCGGCACGATCACGACGGCGAAGACGCGCAGCACGAGCGCCAGCGGATCGCCCGCGGTCACCGGCAGCCAGGCGCGCTGGATCGCGTCGCCGTGCATGCCGAAGGCCAGCGCCATCGCGATCGCGTAGGCGCCGATGGCGAGCTCGACCGCCCACAGCCAGCGCGCGAAGCGGTGCGCGACGCGCGAGCCGAGCCCGATCCCGAGCAGGAAGGTCGCGAGGATCGCCGCGCCGACATGGAACATGTCGCCGAGGTAGGTCGTCAGCAGGCGCGCGTAGAGCAGCTCGTAGGCGATGCCGCAGACGCCGGACGCGATGGCGAGGGCGGCGATCCGATACGGCAACCGTGCGACTCCCGTCCAACCCGCCCTCACGGAGAGCGGGCGAGTTGCGAGCACGCGAGGCTGCAGAAGACCGGTCAACCCCGTGTGGAAACGCAGGGATCGGATCGGATCGGGGCGGGCGGGACTTGAGGCCGGATCGGGGCGTTCGGAGGTCCGGCTCCGTCGGCCCGCGCGTCGGACCGAAGACGGCTCGATGGACGCGCTGGAAGCCGTTCGTCCCCTGCTTCCCGCCTGGGTGCCCTTCGCGGCGCTCGCGCTGTGGGCGCCGGCAGCGTGGCTCCTCGCGTGGGCCTGCGCCGGGCTCGCCCGGCGCGTCGCGATCGCCCCCTACCGGCGACTTCCGCCCGAGACGCCGTGGATGCTGCGCGCGCGGCACGCCTATCCGGCGCGCCACGCGACCGCATTCGCCACGGTCCTCTCGATGTCGGTGCTCGGCGCCCTCTGCTTTCTCGCCGCGCGCCCGCGCCCGGCGCTCTCGATCGTGCCGGCGCCTGCGCTGGTGCTCCTCGTCTGCGCGTGCGCGTATCTCGGCGGGACGGTCGTCTCCTCGGGACTCGCCGGCGAGCTCGGGCTCGCGTCGAGGCGCGTACGCGCGCTCGCGCGCGACGACTTCGTGGTGAGCGTCCTGCTGGTGCCGCACTTCCTGCTGGTCGTGGGCGTGGCGCCGTCGATCCGGACACCGCTCGGCGCGACCGACGCGCTCGTCTTCGCCGGCCTCGCGCTGGTCCTCGTCGCCATCGCGTTCGGCGCTGCGCTCCGCCTGCTCGGCTGGCTCCGCCTCGCCCTCCCGGCTCCCGAACGGGTCCGTACCGCCGTCCGCGCCGCGGCCCAGGCGCTCGCTACCCCGGAGCCGAGCGTCGACGTGGTGCACTGGGGCGCCGCGAACGCGTTCGCGTTTCCGTTGGCGGGTCGCCTCGCCTTCACCTCGCGCGCGCTCGACGTGCTCGACGACGACGAGATCCGCGCCATCGCCCTGCACGAGATCGGCCACCTGCGCGAGCCGCTCCTCGTGCGCGTCGCGCGTGCGGCGATGCTCTTCGCTCTGCTGCCGCTGGCCGGAATCGTCGCGGTCCTCGAACTCGCCGGCCCGCCCGGGGCGCTCGCGCTGCTGGCCGCGCTCTTCGTGCTGGTGCGGCTCTTCCGCCGCCTGGCCAGGAAGATGGAGCAGCGGGCCGATCAGGTGGCGCTCTGCGGCGCCGACCACTCCCCGGTGTATGCGCGCGCGCTCGAGCGCATCTACGCGGCGAACCTCGCGCCCGCCGTCGTGGCCGGACGCTCCGTGCATCCGCCTCTCTACGATCGCCTGGTCGCGGCGGGCGCGTCGCCTGCCTACGCGCGCCCGGATCCGCCGAGCCGGAAGCGCCTATGGGCGGGCGTCGCTGCCGCCATCGCGCCGCTCGTGCCCGCCGCCACCCTGCTGGCGGGTCTCCCCCTGCTGCTGATTCCCGCCTCCGTGCACAGCGAGCGCGCGTCCGATCTCGCGCTGGCTCTCCAGCCCGACGCCGGGTTGCTGCTGCGGCGCGCCATGCTCGAGGACGCTCTCGGACACAGCGATGCCGCGCTCGCGTTCGCGGCGGCTTCGACGGCGCTCGAGCCCGACTTCATCGGGCCGTTCGCGCTGCGCGCGACGGTGCTGGCGCGCGAAGGTCGCTGCGAAGAGGCGGAGCAGTCCTTCCTCCAGGCGGAGGAGCGGAACACCGACGGCGCAGGCGATGACTGGCTCGTCAGCGCGGAGGCTGCGCTCGAGACGTGCGCGCCGCGCCCGGATCCCGCGCGATCTCCGGTCTGATCACGCTCTTCTCCGCGTCGCGCAGACGGAATCCGGCGGGCTCCGCGAGAAAGCCGCTGCCATCCGACAGCGGATTGCCGTCCACCTCGAAGCCGGCGTCGCGGATCATGCGGTAGGTGTCGGCGATGCCGTCGCCGCGCGTCGTGAGGTAGCCCTCCACGAAGAGCGAGTTCGCCGGCCAGAGGCAGAGCGGCTCGAGCGCGCGCAGGTGACCCTCGCGCCCGCCGGCCACGCGGATCTCCGCGCGCGGGTTGACCAGGCGCATCAGGCAGAGCGCGCGCAGACAGCGCTCGGGCGAGAGCGAGCCGTCCGAGAGCAGCGGGTTGCCCTGGATCGGGATCAGGAAGTTCACCGGGATGGACGGCACCTCGAGCGCGCGCAGCGAGAACGCGACCTCCACCACGTCGCGGCTCTGCTCGCCCATGCCGAGGATGAGTCCGCTGCACGGCTCGATGCCGCACTTCTTCGCCGCGACCAGGGTGTTGACCCGATCCGCGTAGGTGTGCGTCGTGCAGATCTCGCCGTAGTGCGACTCGCTGGTGTTGAGATTGTGGTTCAGGCGGTCGAGGCCGGCGTCGGCGAGGATGCGGGCCTGCTCCTCGCCGAGGATGCCGACCGACACGCACACCTCGATCGGGTAGCGCGACTTCACCGTGCGAATGATGTCGCCGAGCTTGCGCGCGAGCGCCGTCGAGGGGCCGCGGCCCGACATCACCATGCAGTAGCGGGTGGCACCCGCCTTCGCAGCGGCCTCTGCGCCGGCGAGGATCTCCTCCTCGCTCTTGATCGGGTACTTGCGGATCTCCGACTTCGAGTCGCGCGACTGCGAGCAGTAGCCGCAGTCCTCGGGACACAGGCCGTTCTGCACGTTGTTCAGCACGTGCACCATGACCTTGCGTCCGAAGTGGCGCTCGCGCGGTGCGCGCGCGGCGTGCAGCAGCGGCAGCAGCAGGGCGTCCTCGCCGTCGAGGATCCAGAGCGCTTCGGCTTCGGAGGGCGCTTCGTCGCGGAGCGCGCGCTCCGCCAGGCGGGAGTAGATCTCGAACACGGAGTCCTCGTGCGTGGCGCGGCGCAGAGTACACTGGCGACGGCTCGATGGCCCGGGTGAGATCGGTCTACGCGTGCACCGCGTGCGGTGCGCAGCAGCCGCGCTGGCTGGGGCGCTGCCCCGAGTGCGGAACATGGTCGTCCCTCGTCGAGGAGCGGACCGGCGCGCCGACGGCCGAGGCGAGCGCGGACTTTCTCGCCGCGGCGCCCACCGACGGAGCGGCCAAGCCGCGCGCGCTCGCCGAGATCGACGCCGAGGCCCTCCCCCGCCTCGCGACGGGCGTACCGGAGCTCGACCGTGTGCTCGGAGGCGGCCTGGTGCCGGGCTCGGTGGTGTTGCTCGCGGGCGAGCCCGGCGTCGGCAAGTCGACCCTGGCGCTCCAGCTCGCGGCCGGACTCGCGCCCGCGCCCGTGCTCTACGTGTCTGGCGAGGAGAGCCCCGAGCAGATCCGGCTGCGCGCGGACCGCATGAAGAGTCTGCCCGCGCACCTCGCGCTGCTCGCGGAGACGCGCGTCGAGTCGCTGGCCGCGCCCTGGCGCGAGCTCGCGCCGGCGGCCGTGATCGTCGACTCCGTGCAGACGCTGCGCACGGATCGCGTCGAGTCGGCGCCCGGCTCCGTCGCGCAGGTGCGCGAGTGCGCGGCGCTGCTCGCCGCGGCGGCCAAGCGCGCGGGCACCGTGCTCGTGCTGATCGGCCACGTGACGCGCGAAGGCACGATCGCGGGGCCGCGCGTGCTCGAGCATCTCGTCGACGTCGTGCTCTACTTCGACGGCGACCGCGGCCACGCCTTCCGCCTGCTGCGCGCGCAGAAGAACCGCTTCGGCTCGACGCAGGAGATCGGCGTCTTCCACATGACGGGCGCGGGACTCGAGGCGGTGGCGAATCCCTCCGAGCTCTTCCTCGCGGAGCGCCGCGACGACGCGCCCGGCTCGTGTGTCGCGACCCTGGTCGAGGGCAGCCGTCCGCTGCTGGTCGAGATCCAGGCGCTGGTCGCGCCGGCCGGCTACGGCACCGCGCGGCGCACGGCGCTCGGCATCGACGACGGGCGCCTCGCGCTGCTGCTCGCGGTGCTCGATCGGCGCGCCGGGCTCGACCTCGTCGGGCGCGACGTCTTCGCGAACGCGGTCGGCGGCGTGCGCGTGTCGGAGCCCGGCGCGGATCTCGCGATCGCGCTCGCGGTGGCGTCGAGCCGTCTCGATCGGCCGCTGCCGCCGGACGTGACGGCGTGCGGAGAGATCGGACTCGGCGGCGAGATCCGGCGCGTCCCGCGCCTCGACCTGCGCGTGAAGGAGGCGCTGCGGCTCGGCTTCCGCCGCGTGCTCGTGCCCGAGGGCAGCGCGCAGGCGGCGCTCTCGGGTGCGGTGCCGGTGCGCGACGTCGCGGCCGCGGTCGCCTGGCTGCGCGCGCAGCCGCCCGTTCACGGTGCTGCGCACGACAGTTAACTCGCCGGATTTACTCGAAATTTCGAGTAACAGCCTCTTGTCACCGGCGCGCCGATCGGGCTAGGCTGGCGCGCCGGATGACCGGAGCTCCCTCGCTCGCCTTTCCCGATGCGCTGACGCGCATCGCCGGCGACCTCGCGCTCGTCGAGCGCTGCATGCGCGAGCAGCTCGAATCGCAGAGCCCGCTCGTCGGCGCGCTCGGCGATCACGTGCTCGGCTCCGGCGGCAAGCGCATGCGGCCGGCGCTGCTGCTGCTCGCCGCGGAGCTCTGCGGCTACACGGGGCCGCGTCGGATCCAGGTCGGCGCGGCGGTGGAGCTGCTGCATACCGCCACCCTGCTCCACGACGACGTCGTCGATCTCTCGCCGCTGCGCCGCGGCCAGCCGTCCGCCAACGCGCTCTGGGGTAACCGGCGCGCGGTCCTCGGCGGCGATTTCCTCTACGCGCGCGCGTCGTCGATGATCGTCGAGGACGGCGACCTCGACATCCTCTGGATCTTCGCCAACACGATCCGCAGCATGGCCGAGGGCGAGCTGCTCCAGCTCGAGCGCAGCTTCGACCCGAGCATCACCGAGGCGCACTACTACGCCGTCATCGAGCGCAAGAGCGCGGTCCTGCTCTCGGCGGCCTGCGAGGCCGGCTCGATCCTGGGCGGCGTGACGCGCGCCGAACGGCGCCGCCTCGCCGAGTACGGGCGCGAGCTCGGGCTCGCCTTCCAGCTGCGCGATGACGCGCTCGATTACGAGGATCGCGAGGCGGACCTCGGCAAGCGCCCCTACGACGACCTGCGCGAGGGCAAGGTCACCTTGCCGTTGCTGCTGGCCTTGAAGCGCTGCACGGCCGCCGAGCGCGACAACGTCGCCGCGGTGCTGAAGGCCGTCGCGCATGCGGGCAGCGGCGACGCGGCCGGCGAGATCGATCTGGCGCCCGCGCGCGAGGCCGTCGAGCGCTACCGCGGCGTCGCCGACACCGTCCGCCGCGCGGCCGAGCACGCCGACCGCGCCGTCGCGGCGATCGCCCCCTTCTCCGACGAGCGCGCCAAGCGCGACCTGCTCGAGGCCGCCGCCTTCGCGGTGGCGCGCGACCGCTAGTCGCGCGCTCGTCTCCTCTCTCGCCCCGCTCGGTCCCTGGAGTACTGGCATGAAGACCTGGCGGTCTGCGAGCGCGCGTGCGCTCGCCTGGCTGATCGCACTCGCGATCAGCGCGTCGGCGTTCTCGGCGCTCGCGATCAGCGGCGTCGTGAACCTCAACACCGCGACGCAGGAGGAGCTGCAGCTCCTGCCCGGCATCGGGGAGTCGCGCGCCAAAGCCGTCATCGAGGCGCGCAAGCGCCGCGGCGGCTTCCAGAAGGTCGAGGACCTGCTGGAGGTGAAGGGCATCGGCGAGGCGGGGCTCGAGAAGCTCCGCCCGCACGTGACGCTCGAGGGCAAGACGAC
>DASUFZ010000165.1:0-6528 GCA_036274295.1 Myxococcota bacterium | reverse complement strand
TAGGCGGTGCCGCCCTGCATCGCGAGCAGGTCGCCGATCAGGATCGGGTGGCCGTGGTAGGCGGCGTCGCGGCCGTCGAGCGAGTTCTTCGTGCGCTGGCCGATCGCCGTCGTCGCCGTCATGTGGCCGCCGGTCTCGCCGAATACGCCGTTGTTGAGCAGCACGCAGGTGACGCGCTCGCCGCGCGCGGCCGTGTGGATCACCTCCTGGAGCCCCTCGTTCACCATGTCGCCGTCGCCCTGCAAGGTGAAGATCAGCGACTCGGGGCGCATGCGCTTCGCGCCCGTCGCGACGGACGGCGCGCGCCCGTGCAGCGCCTGGATCACGTCGACGTCCATCAGCGGCGAGAGCGCCGTGTAGCAGCCGATGCCGACGACGCCGATGGCCCGCTGCGCGCAGCCGATCTCGTCGATCGCCTCGAGCAGCATGCGCAGCGCCAACGGCTCGCCGCAGCCGGGACACAGGTCGTGATCGGCACCGAGCTGGAGCGCCGGCAGCGCCGGCAGGACTTCGCGGGTCGCGCTCATCGCGTCACCTCGGCGAGCGCGCGCTGGATGCGCCCGCGGACTTCGTCGGGATCGAGCAGCGGGCCGATGCCGAAGCCGGCCGAGTCGGAGGAGATGCCGCCGATCGGCGACACGGGAGCGCGTCCCTCGAGCGCGAGCCGCACGTCGTCGATCATCTGCCCGGCGTTCTGCTCGAGCACCGCGACACGCTTCGCGCCGGCGCACGCCTGCCGCAGCGCCTCGGCCGGGAAGGGCCACAGGGTGATCGGGCGGAACAGCGCGACGCGCGCGCCCGCGCGCCGGAGCTCGCGCACGGCGTGGCGCGCGAAGCGCGCCAAGGTGCCGAAGGCGACGACGACGAGCTCCGCGCCGTCGCCCTCCACGAGCTCGAAGCGCGTCTCGCGCCGCGCCATCTCCTCGTGCTTCTGCGCCAGGCGCTGCCAGAAGGGCTCCGGCTCGATGCCCTTGCGCCCTTTCTCCATGCCGAGCGGGTTCACGTTGCGCGAGCGGCCGCTGCCGCCGAGCGAGCCGTCCACCGCCCAGTCCTTCGGCGGAAGCGGCGGGAACGACGCCGGCGCGATCTCTACCGCCTCGGCGGTGTGGGCGAGGAGGTAGTCGCCGTAGATCAGCACGGGATTGCGCCAGCGGTCGGCGAGATCGAAGGCGAGCTGCGTGAGCTCCACGGCTTCGCTCGCGTCGCAGGGCGCGAGCACGAGATGACGGTAGTCGCCGTGGCCGCCGCCGCGCGTGGCCTGGAAGTAGTCGCCCTGTCCGCGCGCCATGTTGAAGACGACGAGCGGCAGCTCCGCGCGCGTGATCTCCGAGAGCGATTCCTGCATCAGCGCGATGCCCTGGCCCGTGCTGCCCGTGGCTGCGCGGGCGCCGGTCGCGAGCGCGCCCCACGCCATGCCGACGGCCTCGAGCTCGCTCTCGGCGTTGATGCACACGCCCCCGTGTCCGGGGAGCTTCTTCGCGAAGTGCTCCAGCAGCTCGGTGAAGGGCGTCATCGGGTAGCCGGCGAAGAAGCGGCAGCCGGCAGCGAGCGCGGCCTCGGCGATCGCCTCCGAGCCTTCCATCAGCGCGCGGGTCATGACGTCGCCTCGTAGCGGTGCACCTCGAAGCAGAAGTCCGGACATACGAGCAGGCACGCGCCGCAGCCGGTGCAGCCGGGCAGCAGCTCGGGGTAGGGGACGCCGAGCGCGTTGCGCGCGCTGCTCATGCGCAGCACGCGCGGCGGGCAGGCGGGGATGCAGAGCTCGCAGCCCTTGCAGCGCGAGGTGGCGATGTCGACCGAGCCGCGCGCTGCGCCCCCCTTAGCCGGGCCTTCGCGCTCGCTGATCGCTCGCGCTCGGGCTGCCGGCCTCCGCTCGGCTTCGCCTCGCTGCGCGTCGGCCGACTCCGTCGGCCTCCTTGCACTCATGCCGCCTCCTCGACGCGCCACGCCGGCGCGGCCGCGGCGGGCGCCAGCTCGTAGCCCGCGCGCAGCGCGCGCTCGTTCGTCTCGATGTGCTGGCGCCGGTACGACGGCACGCACGCGCGCATCGCCTCTTCGAGCGACTCCGGCGCGACGATTCCCGTGATGCGCGCGAAGGCGCCGATCAGCACCATGGCGCCGACGACGGGGCTGCCGAGCTCGGCGGCGCGCGCGCCGGCGGGCACCTCGAAGACGCGCCACGCGGGGTCGAGCGGCGCCTGGAAGACGCTCGCGTTGACGACGACGAGCGAGCCCGCGCGCAGCTTGCCGCGCAGACCGGCGAGAAACTGGTGGTGCATCGCGAGCAGCGCCCACGCGCGCGACACGATCGGCGGCGTCGAGATCGGCGCATCGGCGACGACGAGCGTCGCGTCCGTGCTGCCGCCGCGCATGGTGCCGCCGTAGGTGCCGAGCAGCATCACGTGGCGTCCCTCGAGCACCGCCGCGCGCGCGAGCACCTGCGCGGCGAGCTGCACGCCCTGTCCGCCGACGCCGGTGAAGAGGATCTCGCGCTCCATCAGCTCGACGTGGCCTCCGGCATCGCCGCGCCGCGCAGCAGGCCGTGCAAGGCGAACTCGACGAGCCGCTCCGCGGCCTCGCGCTGCGGCGGCTCGGATTCGCCGAGGCGCGCCTGGAGCCAGCCCATCGCCTGGTGGTAGAGCGTCTCGGCGTCGCGCTCCGGATCTGCGTGCGGCAGCTCGCCCGATGCGACACCGGCACGGATCGCGTCGCGCACGAGCGCCGTGAGCTGCGCCTCGGACGCCGCGACCTCCGCGGGGTATGCCTCCGCGAGGCGCGTGCGTGCGAGAGCGAAGGGCCGCGTCGCGGCGGCGCCGGTCAGGTCGAGCGCCTGCTCGAGCATGCCGCGCATCCACTCGCGCACCTGCGCCGCGCCGCTCGGGACCTGCGCCATGCGATGCGCGAGATAGCTCGCGAGCATGCGGACGCCGGCGTCGAGCACCGCGACGAGCAACGCGTGCTTGGTGGGGAAGTGCCGGTAGAAGGCCTGATTCGAGAGGCCCGCCTCGCGCACGATGTCGGAGACGCGCGGCTCGAGATCGCCCTTGCGCTCGATCAGCAGGAAGGCCGCCTCGACGAGGCGCTGGACCTCGTCCTCGTAGAGCGAGCGCCGCCCGGAGAGGGCGCGCTCGACCGCGCGCGAGGCCAGCGAATCGCGGCTCGCGCGGGCCGCCGCGGCCCCGGGGCTCGGATTCCTGGATTTGGAACTTCCATTCCTCATATGGAGAATGATATTCTGGGCGCGGCCATGCATGCAAGCCCGAACGTGAGGGTCGAGCTCCTCGTCGGGGGTCTGATCCGGAGGAACGCGCAGGCGGTGCCGGCGCGGCCGGCGGCCTCGCTCGGCGACGCCGTGCTGACCCACGGCGGCCTCGACGCCGCCGCGAGCCGCATCGCCTCCGCGCTGCGTGAGCGTGGCGCCGCGCGCGGCGAGCGCGTGCTCGCCTTTGCCGACACGTCGCTCGAGACGCTCGCGCTCTTCGCCGGCACCTCGAAGGCGGGTCTCGTGTTCGCGCCGCTCGACGCGCGGCTCTCCGAGGGCGAGGCGCGCGTGCTCGCGGAGGTCGCGCGGCCGCACTGGATCGTGGCGGATGCGACGCGCGTCGACGCGGCGTCGGCCGCGGCGCGCGCGGTCGGCGCGCAGGTCGCCGTGCTCGGACGCCTGCACGGCGCGTCGCCGCCGGATGCGCTGCTCGCCGAGCGCAAGCCGGCCGCCGCGCCCGAAGAAGCCGCGCTGCGCGAGACGGATCCGCACGTGATGTTCTTCACGAGCGGCAGCACGGGGCGCCCCAAGGCCGTCGTGCTGTCGCACCGCGCCAGCTTCCTGCGGAGCTTCCAGGGCGTCTTCCGCGACGCGCCCGAGATCTCCGTCTGCATGTTCCCGCTCTTCCACATGGCGGGCTTCACCCTGGCGCTCGCGGCGTGGCAGACGCGCGGCGAGCTCGCGCTCGTGACACAGGCGAGCGCCGAGGCGCTGCTCGAGACGATCGCGCGACGGCGCGGCACGCGCTTCTACGGCATCCCGTCGGTGTGGCACCGCATCCTCGCCGCCGACCTCTCGCGCTACGACCTCTCGAGCCTGCGCGAGCTCGACACCGGCACGTCGGCCACGCCGATCGAGCTGATCCAGGCGCTGAAGGCGCGCTTCCCGGGCACCGTCACGCGCATCTACTACGGCTCGACGGAGGTCGGCTCCGCCGCCAGCCTGCCCGACGCCGACGCGTTGCGGAAGCCCGGCAGCGTCGGCCTGCCCTCGCCGGGCGTGGACCTGCGCCTCGCCGACGACGGCGAGATCTGTGTGCGCAGCGCATTTCTGATGGATGGATACTTCGAGGACCCCGCGGCGACGGCGGAGGCGCTCCGCGAAGGCTGGTTCCACACGGGCGATCTCGGCGAGCTCGACGCGGAGGGCTATCTCAGCGTCACCGGACGCAAGAAGGACGTGATCCGCACGGGAGGGGAGAGCGTGACACCGGGAGAGGTCGAGGCGGCGCTGGCGCGCCATCCGCGCGTCGCGGAGGTCGCGGTGGTCGGCGTGCCCGACGCGCAGTGGGGCGAGGTCGTGTGCGCGGTGGTCGTGCCGGCGGGCTCGGCGCCGAGCCTGGCCGAGCTCCAGCAGCACTGCGAGGGCGAGCTCGCGCCGTTCAAGCGGCCGCGGCGTCTCGAGCTTGTGGCGGCGCTGCCGCGCACCGGGGCGACGGGACAGGTGCAGCGCGCGCTGCTCGTGCAGCGTCTCCTCACGGAGCGCGCATGACGAACGCCGCCCCGCTGCGCGTGCTCTCCCACGTTCCGCTCCAGCTCCTCGAGCCGGTGCGCAAGGCGCTGCCCGACGTGCTGCTGACCCAGGTGCCGCTCCAGGGCGAGCCGCAGGGTGACGTGCGCGGCGACGTGCTGCTCACGCACGCGAAGGGAAGCCCGAACCTCGCGGCGGTCGTCGCGCGCGGCGTGCGCTGGATCCACACCTACGGCACCGGCGTGAACGAGTTCCCGTTCGAGGCGCTCGGCACGCGCGTGCTCACCTGCTCGCGCGGCGCCTCCGGCCACCCGATCGCGGAGTGGACGCTCGCCGTCATGCTCGCGTTCGAGAAGAACCTGCCGGCGATGTGGATCTCCGAGCCGCCGAAGCACTGGAGCATCGCCGGGCTCGGCAGCCTGCGCGGCCGCACGCTCGGGCTCGTCGGACTCGGCGGCATCGGCAGCGAGGTCGCGCGCCTGGCGCAGGCCTTCGGCATGCGCGTGCGCGCGAGCCGGCGCACGCGCGCGCCGAGCCCCGTCGCGGGGGTCGAGCTCGTGCACGACCTGCGCGAGCTCGTGCGCGACGCCGATCATCTCGTGCTGGCGGCGCCCGTCACGCAGGCGACCCGCCACGTCGTCGACGCGGACCTGCTGGCGCAGGTGAAGCCGGGGCTGCACCTCGTCAACGTCGCGCGCGGGGCGCTGGTCGATCACGACGCGCTGCGCGCCGCGCTCGACGACGGCCGCGTGGCGCTGGCGTCGCTCGATTGCGTCGAGCCGGAGCCGGTGCCCGCCGGCCACTGGCTCTACACGCATCCGCGCGTGCGCCTCTCCGCGCACATCTCGTGGAGCGCGCCGGAGGCGCTGGCGGAGCTGATCGCGCCCTTCGTCGACAACCTGCGGCGCTTCCGCGCGGGCGAGCCGCTCGAGGGCATCGTCGATCTCGAGCAGGGCTACTAGGAGGCAGCATGGCGGAAGAGAAGCGCGCGCTCGGTCCGATCGCGGACCGCGTGATCTTCGAGAACGAGCGCGTGCGCATCTGGGAGCTGCGCATGGAGCCGGGTCACCAGGGGCCGGTCCACCGCCACGCGCTCGACCACATCCTCGTGCAGATCGACGGCGACCGTATGGCCGTGCTGCCCGAGCCCGACTCGCAGGGTCCCTACCGCGAGTACCTCGAGGCCGACGTCGTGCCGGGCCAGTTCTTCTACGTGACGCGCGGCGGCGTCGAGATCGCGCGCAACGTCGGTCGGCGCACGTACCACGAGATCATCATCGAGCTGAAGGATTAGCGGGCTGCGGAAGAACGCAGATGCAGGTTGACCGAGGTGCGGGGCAGAGGCCCCCTGCGGCGGCCCTCGGGTCCTCCTCGGGGACCTCTGCCCCGCACCTTCGCGGGCTTTGGAGTTGGGGGGCTCGTCCAGGCACGGCGAAGCGCGCCGAAGGCGCGCGGGTCGCCGCAAGCGGCGGCGCTCCAGCGAGCTCGAATGAGCGCCGCGCGCTCTCTCGAGCGCCGCCGCGCGCAGCGAGGCGAAGCCGAGCGGAGCCCTACTAGAGAGGCTGGGGCGTCGATTTCACCACCGGCGGCGGCGTCCAGCTGCCGTCGAGGATCGAGGGCGGCGGGTCCTTCGGCCAGTACATGCGCAGCATCAGGATGAACTCGCCCTCCGGCGCGGGCAGCCAGTTGGTCTCGCGCGCCTTGCCCGGCGACGCCTGCTGGAAGTGCAGGGTCATCGAGCCGTCCTTGTCGAGCTTCGGGTTGTTGCGCGGGCTGATCGTGAAGCGGTTGAGCTT
>DASUFZ010000164.1:0-5713 GCA_036274295.1 Myxococcota bacterium | reverse complement strand
GACTCGACTCGTGCTCGCTTGCTTCGCGGCGGGCCGGTGCCGGGGGGCGCAGGGCATTCTCTCGACGGCGCTGCACCGCCCGGAATCCCCGCGGCGCGTCAGGTTATCCGGATTCGCGCGCGGTCGCGACCCGCAGCCAGGCCGGCTTCTGCAGCGGAATTGCCGCTGCCGCGAACGCGGCCGCCGGGCTCTCGAAGATGCCGAAGAGGGTGGGGCCGCTGCCCGACATGCCGACGGCGAGGGCGCCCCGCGCCACGAGCTCTCCGCGCAACCGGCGGATGGCCGGGCACAGGCGCACGGCCGCCGCCTCCAGATCGTTGTGGAGGAGCGCCGTGAGGGCCGCCGGATCGTCGAGGCGGACCGCAGGCGCAGGCCCCGGCGCGGCCGGAGCGGCCGCCAGCGCGTCATAGGCCCGGAACACCTCCTTCGTGGCGAGCGGCTCGCCTGGACCCGCGAGCACCAGCGCCAGCGATGGGACGCCCGCGATCGGCTCGATCCGCTCGCCGATGCCGCGCACCCAGGACGGCCGCGGATCCAGGAAGAAGGGCACATCGGCGCCGAGGCGGAGCGCGAGCGCGCGCAGGCGCTCCGATGGCAGCGCGCCGGGCGAGCGTTCCGACAGCGCGAGCAGGACGGCCGCCGCGTCGCTCGATCCGCCGCCGAGCCCGGCCGCGACCGGCGTGAACTTGCGCAGCGCGATCGTGATGTCGAGCCGCAGGCCCGTCTCCTCCAGGAAGAGCTCGGCGGCCCGCGCGGCGATGTTGCTCGCGTCAGAGGGTGCGCCCGGCGCGTCGCCTCCGAGCGCGAACGACACCTTCGACTCGGCGGCGGGCTCGGAGAAGATGACCAGCTCGTCCGCCAGGTCGAGCGGCACGAACAGGCTCTCCAGCTCGTGGTAGCCGTCCGTCCGACGCCCGACGACACGCAGCCCGAGATTCACCTTCGCGGGCGCGCGCACCCGATGCGGCGGGATCACTGGCCCCGTTCGGCGCGCACGAAGATCATGCGCACCTCGTAGAGCACGCTCTGCAGCAGCTTCTCTTCGTCGGCGTCGAGGTTGCCGCGCGTCTTCTCGGCCAGCATCTCGAGCGTGTCGATGGTGTGGCGCGCCATCGGCAGGTCGGGCGCCTCGCGCTTCTCGCCCTCGGGACCGGGTGCCACGCCGAGCTGCACCATCGCCGACGCGGCCAGCGAGAGCACGAACGTCGAGAAGTCGATCTGCGGGAGCTCTTCGCTCATCCGGTTGGCTCCGCTGCCTTGTCGGCGCGATCCATGCGCTCCATCTCTCGATACGCGAGCAGGAAGCGCTGCGCGACGGTGATGCTGCTGCCGACCAGGATCACCCACAGCGCGGGGATCAGCAGGCCGAAGAGCGCGCCGGCAGCCAGCACGGCGACGCGCTCGCCGCGCTCCATGAAGCCGACCGAGAAGCCGGGCACCACCAGCTCCGCGCGCGCCTTCGAGTACGACACGAGCACGGTCGCGCAGAGCGCGGCGCCCGCGAGCGCGACGTGGCCGGGCTCCGCCTGCGCCGCGTAGTGGACGCTGACGCCGAGCAGCAGCGCCATGTCCGAGAGGCGGTCGAGCGTGGCGTCGAGGAAGGCGCCGAAGCGCGTCGACGTGCCCTGGTGCCTGGCGACCACGCCGTCGACCAGGTCGAAGAAGCCGCCGAAGAGCATGAGCAGCGCCGCGAGACGCCCCTCGCCCCGCGCGAACGCGACGGCCGCGCCGAGCGAGATCAGCACGCCGACGACGGTCAGCGCGTTGGGGTTGAGGCGCCAGACGAAGAGGAACGGGAACAGGCGCTGGAGCAGCGCGTCGAGTCGGTGTCCGGTGAGCGACTTGATCACGAGCGATCTCCCCGCGGACGCCGCACGGCGCGAGGGCCTGTCACTGCGCGGTGCCGGGCTCCTCCGCGCCGCGCGAGGCCGCCGACTCGCGCTCGTCGGCCGCATGCCCGAGCGTGGTGGCCTTCGCTCCGACGTCGGGCAGGGCGGAGAGCTCGCGCTGGAGCTCGGCTTCGCTCATCCAGCCGCGTCGGCGCAGCAGGCGGCGATCGAGTCGGAGCTTCGCAAGGGCGTCGCGATTCACGGTGTCCTCCGGCGTACGAGGGCGCGGACTCTAGCGAATTGGCGAGCGCAGGAGCCAGCTGATAGGGTGCGCCGCCGTGCGCCTCGCCCGCGTCGCCTCGCTCGTCCTGCTCGTGCTCGCGGCGCTCTCCGTCCAGGCCTGCAAGGACAAGAAGCCTCTGTTCGAGGAGGTGCCCCCGGCGGAGGAGCTCTACTCGATGGGCGAGAAGGAGCTCCAGGGCAAGAAGATCCTGCCCTTCTACACGCGCGTGGACTACGCGCGCGCGATCGAGATCTTCCAGGCGATCATCGACAACTACCCCTACAGCGAGTACGCGCTGAAGGCGGAGCTGAAGATCGCGGACGCCTACTACGAGGACGGCAAGTACGACGAGGCGCTCTCGTACTACCGCGACTTCGGCGACCTGCACCCCCAGCACCCGATGGTTCCCTACACCATCTATCAGTCCGGGATGTGCCACTACGAGCGCATCGAGAGCGTGCAGCGCGACCAGACGGCCACCCGCAACGCGCTCGGCTTCTTCGACCGCCTGCTCGTGCAGTACCCGCACTCGGAGTACGCGAAGGAGGCCGAGCCCCTCTGGCGCGAGCTCCAGATCCGGCTCGCCGAGCACCAGGAGCGCATCGCGGACTTCTACCGCGGCCGCGGCGAGTTCGAGGCCGCCGCCGAGCGCTATCGCCTGCTGCTCGACGCGAATCCCGGCCTCGGCCTCGACGCGCGCGTCCTGCTGAAGCTCGGCCAGAGCTACGACGCGCTCGACCGGGTCGACGAGGCCGACCGCATCTTCCGCACCCTGGTGTCGCACTACGCGAACACGCCCGAGGCCTACGAGGCGCGCAAGCTGCTGGCGACGAATCTGCCCTGACGCACGAGCCGGCGGCCCCGCGGGGTCCCTACCTCTCTCCTACCGGCCCGGGTTCCCTTCGCGCGCGTTTCGTGCTTCGATGGGCACATGGCGCGGCTGGCGCCGCCGGCCGCTGCGAACCTGGAGGCCGTGCATGCACACTCTTCGCCAGGTGATCCAGCGACTCAATCTGATCAGTGCCGAGCCCGAGGCGCTCGTGTTCGACGTGGTGCTCGCCATGAGCGACGCGCGCATCGGCGCCATCCCGATCATCGAGGGCGAGCGCCTCGTCGGGATCTTCTCCGAACGCGACCTGATGACGCGCGTGGTGGTGGCGGGCCGCGACCCGCGCCTGACGCGGGTCTGTGAGGTGATGACCCACGACGTCATCACCGCCGGGCTCGACGAAGGCGTCGACCGCTGTCTGCAGAAGATGCAGCGCGCGGGCTGCCGGCATCTGCCCGTCGTCCACGACGGCCGCGTCATCTCCATGCTCTCGATGCGCGATCTGCTGCGCGACGAGATCGAGGAGCAGGGCGAGGAGATCCGCCACCTGCGCGCGTACATCCAGCAGGCGCCGCTGTCGTAGAGGATCAGCGCGCGAGGTCTCGCAGGATTTCGCGCGCGGCGTTGCGCCCGCAGGCGCCCATGACGCCGCCGCCCGGGTGCGTCCCGGCCCCGCACAGGTAGAGGCCGTCGACGGGCGTGCGGTAGGGCGCGGCGCCGGCGACGCCGCGCAGGAAGAGCAGCCGGTCGAGCGTCATGGCGCCGTGGAAGATGTTCCCGCCCGAGAGTCCGAAGAGGCTCTCGAGATCGGGCGGCGCCAGCACCTCGCAGTGCACGACGCTCTCGGAGAAACCCGGCGCGACCTCGTCGGCGACGGCGAAGCAGCGCGCCTCGAGCTCGCTGCGGAGCGGCGCCCAGTCGGACGCCGAGAGCGCGGGCGGCACGTACTGCACGAACATCGACGCCACGTAGCGGCCCGGCGGCGCGAGGCTCGGGTCGAGCGCAGAGGGCAGAGTCAGCTCGACCATCGGACGCGCCGGCAGCCGTCCCTCCGACGCGTCGCGGAAGGCTGCGTCGAGCCCGGCGAGATCGGTCGCGCCGACGTGGATGGTGCCGCGGTGCTCGGGGCCGGCGCCGGGCGCGCTGCCGCGAAACGCCGGCAGCCGGTCGAGCACGAGGTTCAGCTTCGCGGAGCCGCTGCGGAGCTCGAGCGCATCGAGGCTGCGCGCGACGTCCTCCGCCAGGTGCTCGCGCCCGAGCAAGCCGAGGAGCGTGCGGCGCGGGTCCGCGTTCGAGACGACGAGCGGCGCCTCGATCTGCGTGCCGTCCGCGAGCGCGACGCCCTTCGGACGCCCCTCGTGCACGAGGATGCGCGCGACCTCCGCGCCGCGGCGGATCTCCGCTCCCGCATCGGTCGCGGCCGCGGCGAGCGCGTCGGCGAGGCGTCCCATGCCGCCCTCGACGTAGGCCCACACGCCGCGCTCGCCGTGCGTCTCGCCCATCACGTGGTGGAAGAGCACGTAGCCCGTGCCCGGTGCGGACGGCGGCGCGAAGGCGCCGATCACGGCGTCGGTGGCGAGCGTCGCGCGCAACGGCTCGCTCGCGAACCTGCGCTCGAGCAGCGCGCTCGCGGGACCGACGAGCAGCGCGGCGATCTCGCGCAGCTCGCGCCGCAACGCGAAGCCGCCGCGCGCGAGGCGCCAGAGCAGCGGGAGATCGCGCGCGCGCAGGCGCGCGGGATCCGGCGGCGTCGCGTCGAGCAGCGGCTCGAGCCAGCGCGCGATGCGGTCGAGGAAGTCCTCGTAGTCCGGATACGCCATGGCGTCGCGCACGGAGAAGCGCCGGATCGAGGCGCAGCTCTGCGCGCGATCCGGGCCGAGCAGCAGCCCGCGGCCATCGGGCAGCGGCGTGAAGGAGGACGGCGCGCGGCGCAGCAGGCGCAGGCCGCGCGACTCCAGGCCGAGCTCGCCGATCACCGCCGGGCGCAGCAGTCCCGCGACGTAGGCGCCGCGCGAGATCCGGCAGCCCGGCCAGAGCTCCTCGCTGGAGGCGGCGCCGCCGAGCACGTCGCGGCGCTCGAGGATCACGACGCGCAGGCCCTTGCGCGCGAGGTAGGTCCCGCAGACGAGGCCGTTGTGACCGGCGCCGATCACGACCGCGTCGCAGCGCACGCGTCGCAGCGTAGCCGAGTGCGCCGCGGCGTAGCGGGGCTTTGCCGCGACCGGACCCTTCGCTATGACAGCCCTCGGTGAGTGGGGGACTCCAGTCGGTCGACCTCGTCGACTGGGTCGCAGGCGCGATCCTGGCGCTGGCGGCCCTGCGAGGCCTCTACCTCGGCCTGATCCGCGAGGTCGCGAGCGTCGCGTCGCTGCTCGCCGCCTGCTTCGTCGTCCGCCGCTTCACGCCGGACGTCGCCGCCTGGATGCTCCGCAGCGCGGACGGCGGCATCGACCCGGCGCTGGCGCCGTGGCTCGCGGGTGCCGCGCTCGCATTCGGGACGATCGCGGCGGGCGCGCTGATCGGACGCGTGCTCCGGCGCGGCGCCGAGCTCGCCTGGCTCGGCCTGCCCGACCGCATCGGCGGCGCGCTGCTCGGCGTCGCCGAGGGCGCGCTCGTGTGCGCGATCCTGCTCGTCGGGCTCACCTCGGTGGTCGGCCGCGATCACGCGTTGCTCGCCGGCTCGCGCAGCGTCGCGGCGCTGGAGCGGCTCGAGGAGATGGCGGGCGCCGGGCCGCGCGGCATCGACGTCGCCGCGCCGCCGCCGCCGCGAAG
>DASUFZ010000163.1:0-27920 GCA_036274295.1 Myxococcota bacterium | reverse complement strand
GCGCTGGCACTACATCTGGTTCCCGCGCTTCGCGGAGCAGACCGAAGGGGAGAAGCGCGACTACCCGATCGCCGCCGAGGAGCTGTACGACCTCCAGAGCGATCCCGGCGAGCGCCAGAACGTGATCGCCAGCCATCCCGGTGTGGCGTCGCAGCTGCGCACGCGCCTGGCCGAGAAGATGCCGTCGCGCGTGGAGGTGAGCGCGCCGGAGCTCGCGCCCGAGGCGCGCGCCGAGCTGAAGGCGCTCGGCTACATCGAGCCTTTGCCGGGCCTTCGCGCTCGCTGATCGCTCGCGCTCGGGCATTCCGGCCTTCGCTCGGCTGCGCCTCGCTGCGCGTCGGCCGACTTGTGTCGGCCTCCTTGCGTCAGCGCTGCTCGGCGCCCCGCGCGGCGGCGAGCTGCGCCGCGAGCTCCGCGTGGGCCGGGTTCAGCGCGACGGCGCGCTCGAGCGCGGCGGCCGCCTCGTCGCGGCGGCCCGCGCCGAGGAGCGCGAGACCGAGCTGGTACTCCGCCATCCAGCGCTCGGGCCCGCGCGCGAGTGCGCGCTCGATCGGCGCGACGGCCTCGCCGAAGCGGCCCTGGGTCGCCAGCACAGAGCCCTCGAGCAGATGCGCGGCCGGCTCCTCGTCGGCGAGCGCGAGCGCCTGCTGCGCGCGCGCGCGCGCGATCTCGACGCGCCCCGCGTCCAGCGCCTCGGCGCCCTGCTGCGCCAGCCAGCGCGCGAGCTGGATGCGCGCGGGCCGGTAGTCCGGATCCTGCGCCACGACCTCCTCGAGCCGCTGGACCTGGCGCTTCGGCATCACCTGCGCCAGCACGAGCTGGTTCTTGGCGTGGCGCGCGCGGCGCAGGCTCTCGCGTTGCGCGTCGTCGAGCCCGGCGACCGCCGTGATCCCCGCGGCTGCCAGCGCGGTGCGCGACTTGTTGACGCGCAAGGTGACGCCGCTGAGGTCCGGGTCGCCGATCGCGAGCGGGCTCGAGAACTCGAGGCGGACGTTGTCGTCAGTGTTGAGGACCGCGCCCGCCACGTACGCGCGCAGCGAGAGATCGTCCATGCCCTGGTCGGCCAGGAAGGCGATCGGATCGTCGAGGCCGAGGCTCGCGAGCTGCGCCTTCACCTTCGGCGCCTGGAGGCGCTCGCGCAGCGCGGCGAGATCCGGCGGCCGCGGATCCATGCTGCCGATCAGCAGCACGTCGTGCGAGCTCTGCCACAGCGAGGTGTGCGGAAAGACGCTTGCGAATGTGGCGACGACGGAGCGCACGTCCTCGCCCGAGAGGCCGGTCAGCGGCAGCCACTGGCACATGACGCCGTGAGGGGTGAGGCGGTCGCGCGCGATCTCGTAGTACTCGCGCGTGTAGAGGTAGACGGAGCCGCTCGTCCACGGATGGATCGGGTCGGCGGTGATGACGTCGAAGCGCCGGCGCGTCGTCTTCAGGAAGTTGCGGCCATCCTGGATCGCCACCTCGAGGCGCGGGTCGCCGAGCGGATCGCCGTTGACGGCCTGGAACCAGGGCCGCGCGCCGAGCACGGCGGGCTCGATCTCGCCGAGCACGATCTGCTCGAGCCCCGGATGCGCGGTGACCGCGCCGAGCGTGATGCCCGTCCCCATGCCGAGGATGAAGGCGCTCTTCGGGTCGGGGTGCATCAGCACGGGCACGTGCCCGAGCATCAGCTGGATGTAGCCGTCGATCGGATCGTCCGAGGCCTCGGCCTTGCCGTTCACGATCAGGGTGCGGTTCCAGCCCTGGTCGACGACCGACACCGTCGAGGCTCGGCCCTCGCGGAAGTAGAGGACGCTCCAGCCCGCCATGCGGCCGGCCAGGTCGGCGCGGCCCGACGCGTCCACGAAGGAGGCGATGTGATCGTTCTGGAAGGCGCCGAGGACGTCCTTGCTCCAGGGCGGCACGAAGCGCGGCGCGAGCAAGGCGAGGGCGGCGCACACGCCCGCCGCGAGCCCGATGGCCATGCGGCTCGCGGGCGCCGCCGCGCTCGTTCGCGCCGCCGCGGCGACGAGCAGGCAGCCGTAGGCGAAGTAGAGCGACGCGACCTGCAGCATGCCGTGCTGGAGTCCGAGCAGCGGGATCCAGACGAAGCCGGCCAGCAGCGAGCCCGCGATCGAGCCGAGCGTGTTGAGCCCGAGCGTGTCGCCGGCCGAGCGCCCGAAGCCGCGCGCGAGCCGCGCGCGCGCCTCGCCGGCCAGCGGGAACGCGACGCCCATGAATACGCAGGGCGGCAGCATGACGAGGAAGCCGAGCAGCAGGATCGTCGCGGCGCGGATGCGCGGCGCCTCGCCGAAGAGCGCGCCGTTCAAGCTCACCGCGAGCTCCGGCAGGCGCGGGATCCAGAACGACGTCAGCGCGGACGCCAGGCCGATCGCGCACAGCACGAGGCCGAGCTGGAGCGCGGGGCCGATGCGGCGCAAGGGGAATGCGGCGTGCAGCCAGCTCCCGAGCCAGATGCCGGAGAGGAACGCCGCGAGCATGACGGTGAAGCTGTAGGTCGTCGCGCCGACCGCGAGCGAGATGGCGCGCGCCCACATCACCTCGAGCGCGAGCGCGCACATGCCCGCCAACGCGGTGCCCGCGTATGCGAGCCACAGCGCGCGCCGCTCGCCGGACGAGATCGGGGCGAGCGCTGCCTCCGGCTCTTCGGGCGCTGCGCCTTCCGCTCCGCGCAGGACGCGGCCCGCGGCCAGCGCCGTGAGCCCGATCACGACATTGGCGGCGACCGCGACGAGCTGCGTGCGCCACACGCCGAGCGACGGGATCAGCACGAAGCCGGCGCAGACCGCGCCGATCACCGCGCCGAGCGTGTTGATGCCGTAGAGCCAGGCGAGCCGCGGCCCGAAATCGCCGCGGCTTCGCACGAGCCCACGCGCCAGCACGGGCAACGTGCCGCCCATCAGGAACGTCGGCACGAACAGGATCGCGAGCGAGAACACCACGCGCAGCGCATTCAGGGTCGGCGTGACGCCGCCCTGCGCGCCCGCGGCCTCCACGTAGACGGCGTCGAGCGCGCGCAGCAGCGCCGGCACGACGAGCGCGAACGCGGCGACGCCGAGCTCGAGCAGGCCGTAGAGCGCGAACGCGCGGTCGACCCGTTCGGCGCGCCGCGCGAAGGCGAAGCCGCCCGCCGAGAGGCCCGCCATGAACGCGGCGAGCACGATGCTGGTCGCCTCGAAGCTCGCGCCGAAGACGAGCGAGAGGTTGCGCAGCCACGTGACCTGGTAGACCAGCGCCGTCGCGCCGGAGACGAGGAACAGGACGTGGATCAGGGCGCGCAGCGGCCGGCTCATCGGCTCTCCGGAAGGGGGCGCAGCATATCACCGCGTCGCGCGGCGTCCGGACCGCCCGGCCGGCGCTTTACCGGCGACGCACGGCAGCGGATACTCACGCCGTGCGTGTCCTCGGCTCGACGCTCTTCTGGGCCTTTCTCGCGCTCAGCTCGATCGCGCTCTACCCGATCGCGGTTCTCGTGTTCCTGCTGACGGCGCCCTTCGATCCGCGCCGCCGCGCGCTGCATCAGTTCACCTGCTTCTGGGCCTCGCTCTACACCTGGCTGAACCCGGCGTGGCCGGTGCGCATCGAGCACCGCGAGCGCATCCGCCCGGGCGAGACCTACGTGATGGTCGCGAACCACCTCTCGCTGCTCGACATCCTCGTGCTCTTCCGGCTGTTCTCGCACTACAAGTGGGTCTCGAAGATCGAGAACTTCCGCGTGCCCTTCATCGGCTGGAACATGAGCATGAACCGCTACGTGAAGCTGCGCCGCGGTGACCGCGCCAGCGTCGTGCAGATGATGAAGGCGTGCCGCGAGACCCTCGCGCAGGGCAACTCGATCATGATGTTCCCGGAAGGCACGCGCTCGCCCGACGGCCGCATGCGCAGCTTCAAGACGGGCGCCTTCGAGCTCGCGCTCGAGTGCAAGCGCCCGATCCTGCCGATCGTGCTGCGCGGCACCGCGGACGCGCTGCCGAAGCGCGGCTTCGTGCTCCAGGGGCGCCATCCGATCACGATCTCCGTGCTCGAGCCGATCCCCTACGAGAGCTTCGCCGGCGAGAACGCAGAGGAGCTCACGCAGCGCGTGCGCACCCTGATCGCCGCGCAGGTCGGCAACGCGACCTCGCGCTCGCGCGCTGCCTGATCGCTCGCTAGTTCCCGGCGGGCGGCTTCGTCGGGGCCGGCGCCTTCGCCGCGCCGGGCGCGCCGGCGGCGGCCTTCTGCGCCTGCGCCTTGTCCGCGTCGAGGATCCACTTCTTGCAGGGCTCCGAGAACTGATCCGCGTTCTTGACGAGACAGGGCATCGGATTCTCGCCTTCCGGCTTCCCGGTCTGGCACAGCTCGACCATCTTCGGGTGGTCCTTCGCGCACGCCTGCACGAGACCCTGGAGCCCGCCGCCAGCCGGCGCGGGCGCGGCCCCCGGCGCGGCCTTCACGTGTCCGATCAGCTTCTGGCAGGACTCGGTCAGCTTGTCGACGCCGTTCTTCACGCACTCCCGCCGCTCCGGCGTGTTGGGCTGCGTGTTCGGGCACAGCTCCTCGAGCTGCTGGCGACACGGCTTCTCCTCGGCGCGCGCGTGCTCCGCAGCGGAGAGCAGGCCGACGAGAGCGAGCGACGAGAGGGCGAGTGCGACGCGCATGGAGCCTCCTGGAAGTTCATGCTGTGAAACCGGTGCCGCGCGGCGCGTTCGCTTCGGACCGCGGCCCGGCCGGCGCCGCAGCATATCGCGAATGGCGAATCCGCCGCGGCGCGGGCGCTTGCGGGACCGCATTGCCGGTCCGCAGCGCTCGAGCGCATGCGAGCCGCCCGGATCGCGGTGCGCCGGGTGTAGAATCGCCGCGGACGCAGCGCTGGGTCGAAATTCGCGGAGCAGAGATGAGCGGCAGCCGCACGGGTGCACAGGGGATGACGGCCGACGAGGCCATGGACTGGCTGCGCCGCGTCGACGGCGAGCTGTACCGCACGCCGCGCGGCGCGCGCGGCGCCTGGGTCGCGGTGGTGCGGACGCCGTGCAGCGATCGCAAGGCGGCGCGCCTGATCGTCGCGCTCGGCGAGAGCCTCGAGGAGGCGACCTCCACCGCCGCGCGTCAGTGGCGCGAGGAGCTCGGCGCGCGCGGAGTCCTGCACTAGGGAAGCTCTCGACGAGCGATGCTGGAAACAGAGGGCTCGCCCCGAGCACGGCGGAGCGCACCGAAGGCGCGCGGGTCGCCGCAAGCGGTGGCGCGCCACGAAACCAGGGAAACGCACCGCTCGACTCCTGAAGCGCCACCGCGCGCAGCGAGCCGAAGGCGAGCGGAGATCAGAACTAAGGCAGGAAGCGCTTCGCGTCCTCGGGCCGCGGGATCGGGCAGGCGTCGAGCTTGCCGAAGAGCCGGTAGCGCCGCCGCGCGAACGCGAGGTAGAGCCGGTCGCGCAGGCCGCGCGGCAGCGCGCGCAGCAGCGGCGCGACGCGACGCCACGGCGAGTCGAGCAGCGCCAGCACGCGCCACAGCGCCTCGGAGCGCAGGAAGACGCGCTCGCCCGAGGCGTCGCTCCGCACGTAGGCCATCGTCTCGAGCGCCTCCGGGATCTCCGGATGGCGCGCGCGCAACGCGGCGGCGGTCTCGCCCTGGAGCGGCGCGAAGCGCAGCCGCGCGCGCGGATCGCGTTCCGCGAGCCAGCGCACCGAGCCGTTGCAGAAGCTGCAGACGCCGTCGAAGAGGAGGAGGTGACGCTCTTCCAACGCCCGGGCTAGTGCCCGTCTCCCATGCGGAAGGCCGTGCGCGCGCGACGCTCCCACTCCGCGAAGGGCATCGCGTCGCGTGCCTTGCGGATCGCGGCGAAGAGCTCCTCCGCCTTCTCGCGCTGGCCGGACCACTCGTCGGCGAAGCGGCCCGAGCGGATCTCGTCGAGCACCTCGCTCATCTTCTCGCGAATCGCGCCGTGGAGCGCGAGGAAGCGCGCGCCGCGCGTGACGCTCCCGTACTGGCTCGTGTGCGAGTGGAAGTCCATCTGCTTCAGCATCCCGACTTCGCGAATCTTCTCGAGCGAGTAGGCGAACTCGCCGGAGAGGTAGAGCTCGACGAGCACCGCCTCGGGCGGGTAGCCGGCCTCGACGAGCAGGTCGACGGCCGTCATCAGCACGCGGCCGAAGGCCGGGCCGAAGCCCTGCTCGGTGAAGAGATCGAGCGTCGCCTCGTCGTGCATCGACATCTCGATGCAGCCGCCGCGCGTCGCGCCGATGCCCTGGCAGAGGGCGAGCATGCGCGCCTTCGCGGTGCCGGTCGCGTCCTGGTGGACGCCGACGAAGCTCGGGAAGCCGCGGCCCGCGACGTAGGCGTCGCGCACGCCGACGCCGATCATGCGCGGCGCGACGAGCACGACGTCCTGCTCGGGCGACGGCGCGATCAGGCCGAAGGCCACGTTGTAGCCGGATGCGAAGCACAGGAGATCGCCCGCGCCGAGCGCCGGCGCGACGCGCTGCGTGTAGACCTCCGGCATCACCTCGTCCGGCACGAGCAGCATCACCACGTCGGCGCGCGCGGCGGCCTCCTCGATCGGCAGCACGGTGAAGCCGTCGGCTTCTGCCTGCGCGTGGTAGGCGTCGCGCAGGTTCCCGATCACGACGTCGACGCCCGAATCGCGCAGGTTCGACGCCTGCGAGCGCCCCTGGTTGCCGTAGCCGACGACCGCGACGGTCTGCCCGTCGAGCGCGGCGAGATCCGCATCCTCCTCGTGGTAGATCACGGTCACGCGAGCGCCTCCTTCGCCGTTCGAATCCTATCAGCCCGGCGCGCGCCGAGGCTCGCGACGCCGCGCTCCGCGAGCAGCAGCAGCGGGAAGAGCAGCACCCCCTTCGGCGAGCGCGGCGTGAAGAGCGGGAACGCGCACGCCGCCGTCCAGCCGGCGACGACCCACCACACGAAGGCGTCGCGACGGGCCGTGCCGAGGAGCGCGAGGACGGCGAGGATCGCGAGCGCTGCCACGTCGGCCGCGCCGACCCACGCGAGCGGATAGCCCGAGTAGAACATGCCGAGGTCGAGGCTCGACGGACGCGCGAGCCAGGTGACCGCGCGCACGCCGGCCGCCGCGAGATAGCCGAGAGGATCCGCCGCGAAGACCTCGCGGAAGCGCGCCATGCCCGCCGCCTGTCGCGCTGCGGCGTCGGGCAGCGCGCGCCAGGCCTCGAGCGGCATGCCGGAGAGGTTGAAGGCCGTCGTGTTGTCGACGAGCCAGCCGCCGCGCAGCCAGACGGCGAAAGCGAGCAGCGGCAGCGAGACGAGCGCTGCGCCGAGCGCGAGCCGCACCAGGGTTGGCGCGCGCGGCGCTCGATCGCGCAGCGCGTAGCCGAGCGCGAGCAGCGCATTCAGTCCCGCGGCGGGCTTCGTGAAGGCTGCGAGCCCGACGAGCACGCCCATCGGCAGCGCGGCGCGCGCGCCGCGCCGCTCGCCGAGGAGCATGACGGAGATCGTCAGCAGCCCGATCCACAGCTCGTTCACGGCCTGGCGCGAGTAGAGGAGGATCTGCGGCGAGAGCAGGAAGACGAAGAGGGGCAGCCAACGCATGCGCGCGGCGCGCGGGCCGACCCAGGCCGCGTAGACCGCGATGGTCGCGAGCACGATCCAGCCCTGGAGCACGATCAGCGCGTAGCTGCGGAAGACGGCGAAGTGCGCGCCGAGCATCAGGTGCCAGAGCGGCACGCGCGCGAAGGTCGCGTCCTCACCGAGATGGCCGCCGCCGAGCCAGCGAAACGTCTCCGGCAGGAAGAAGAAGTCGTCGAAGGCGCGCCGCCAGGGCACCGCGTATGCGACTCCCGCGCGCGCGACGGCGTAGACGGCGAAGGCACCGAGCACCCACGCCACGCGCGTCCAGGGGATGCGCTCCACCGCGCTCAGGCGCCGAGCAGCGCGGCGAAGCGGCGCAGCAGCGAGGCGGACTCCGGCGTCTCGGCGACATCTGCGAGCAGCCGCTCGGGATCGAGGCCCTCGGCGAGCAGCGCGTCGCGACGCCCTTCGATGTAGCCGCGGATGACGTCGGCATCGAACTCGGGATGGAACTGCACGCCCCAGACGCGCGCGCCGAGCGCGAAGGCCTGGTTCGGATCCGTGTCGCTCTCGGCCAGCCAGCGCGCGCCCGGCGGCAGCTCGAGCACCGACTCGAGGTGCGTGGTGTGCGCGCGCGTGCGCGCGGGCAGCGCGCCGAGGAGCGCGTCCTGCTTCGCGTCGGGCGCGAGGCGCAGCTGGATCGTGCCGATCTCGCGCCCGCGCGGATTCTTCGCGACGCGCCCGCCGAGCGCGTGCGCGAGCAGCTGGTGCCCGTAGCAGATGCCGAGCACCGGCGTGCCCGCGCCGACTGCGTCGGCGAGCCAGGCGCCCGCGCGCTCGCTCCACGGCTCGCGCGCCGAGACCATCGCGGACGACCCGGTGACGACGATGCCCGACGGCGCATCGGGCCGCGGCAGCGCCGCGCCGGCGGCGACGTCGACCACGTCGACGTCATCGACGTCGAGCCCCATGCCCTGCGCGATCCAGCTCTCGAAATCGCCGCGGCGCGCGCGGATCGCGGGCAGGGTGCTGCCGGTCTTCACGACGAGGACGCGCGTCATGCGTCGTCGTCTCGCAGCGCTTCCGCGAGCGCGTGCAGCGCGATGCCGGTGGCGGTGCCGGCGTTCAGCGAGTCGATGCCCGCCGCCATCGGAATCGAGACGCAGACGTCGGCGTGCGCGAGCGCGGCCTCCGAGAGCCCCTCGCCCTCGTTGCCGACGACGAGCGCCGCCCCGCGCGCGGCAGGCGGCAGGCGCAGCGCGGAGAGCGGCTGCGCGCCGCGCGTCGCCAGCGCGACGACGAAGAGGCCGCCCGCGCGCAGCCGCGCCAGCTCGGACGGCCACTCCCGCGCGCGCGCGAAGGGCACGCGCAGCGACGCGCCCATCGAGACGCGGATCGAGCGGCGGTAGAGCGGGTCGACGCAGCGCGGCGTCAGCAGCACGGCGCCCGCGCCGAAGGCCAGCGCGTTGCGGAAGATCGCGCCGACGTTCTCGGCGTTCGTGACGTCCTCCAGCGCGACGCACAGGCGCGGCGGGCGACCGGCCTCGAGCAGCGCCTCGAAGCCCGGCTCGGACCCGCGCACGCCCTCGGCGAGACAGCCGCGGTGCATGCTGTAGCCGACGACGCCGTTCATCAGCTGCTGGCTCGCGAGGTAGACCCGCGTGCCGGCGGCGCTCCGCTCGAGCGCGTCGCGGATGCCGGCGAACCCCGCCTCCGTCACGAACACCGAGCGCGTGCGGAAGCGCGACGCCGAGAGCAGGCGCCGCACGTTCAGGCGCCCCTCGGCGACGAAGCTCTCGCCGCCGCGCAGATCCGCGTCGCGCACGTTGCGGTACGCGGCCAGGCGCGGGTCGTCGAGCGACTCGACGCGGACCGGCTGCATCAGCTCTCCCACGTCCCGTCGGCGCGGCGCCGCCAGCCGCCCGCGGCGTGGTTGCCGCCGTCCACGTGGAGGGTCGTGCCGGTCACGAAGGCCGCGAGCGGCGACGCGAGGTAGAGCGCCGCGTTTGCGACGTCGTCGGCATGGCCGCGGCGCGCGAGCGGCGTCGGCGGGAGCGCGTCGCCGACGCCCGGCGTCGGGATCGCGTCGGGCGCGATGCAGTTCACGCGGATGCCGCGCGGACCGAGCTCGAGCGCGAGCGTCTTCGTGAGATTCGCGACCGCCGCCTTCATGGCCGAGTAGATCGCGTAGCCCGGCGCCGCGCGGTGCGCCTCGATCGACGTCACGTTGATGATCGAGCCGCCCTCGCGCAGCGACGGCAGCGCGCGGCGCACGAAGTCCGCCACCTGGCCGAAGTTCTCGCGCACCAGCGCGTCCTGGCCCTTGGCGGAGACGTCGGCGAAGGCGGCGTGGAAGCCGCCGCCCGCGTTGTTGACGAGTACGTCGAGGCGCGGGAACGCGGCTGCTACGGCGTCGAAGAAGCCCGCGACGGCGGTCTCCTCGCGCACGTCGAGCACGGCCGTCAGCGCGCGGCGGCCCTGCGCCTCGGCTTCGCGCGCGGCCTCGGCGAGGCCCTCGGCGTCGCGGTCGCAGAGCGCGAGGTCGGCGCCGGCCGACGCGAAGCAGCGCGCGATCGCCCGTCCGATCCCGCGCGCCGCGCCCGTCACCAGGGCGACGCGGCCGTCGAGCAGCGCCGGAATTCGGGCGTCGGACATGGCGCCCGGCAGAGTACCCTGGAATCCACAGCGATCGGAGGACGCCATGGCGAAGAAGGTCCGCTTCGGAGTGACCCTGCCGCAGATCAAGCGCAGCTGGCAGGAGGCGCGCGACACCGCGCTCGAGATCGACGCGCTCGGCTACGACTCGCTCTGGGTCTGCGATCACGTCTACGGCGTGCCGGCGCCGAACCTCCCCATCTTCGAGGCGTGGAGCGAGCTCGCCGCCGTCGCCGCCATCACGAAGCAGGCGAAGCTCGGCACGCTCGTCACGCCGCCGTTCTTCCGCAATCCGGCGATCCTCGCCAAGCAGATCGCCACCATCGATCACGTCGCGGGCGGCGGGCGCGTCATCGCCGGCCTCGGCGCCGGCTGGTTCCAGCCCGAGTTCGAAGGAACCGGCTCGCCCTTCCCGAGCACGCGCGAGCGCCTGCGCGCGCTCGAAGAGACGGTGGTCATCCTGAAGGGCCTGTGGACGCAGGAGCGCTTCAGCTACGAAGGGCGTCACTTCCGCGTGAAGGACGCGCTCTGCGAGCCGAAGCCCCTGCGCACGCCGGAGATCCTGATCGGCGGCGGTGGCGAACGCGTGCTGATGGGGATCGCCGCGCGGCACGCCGACATCTGGAACAACATGGCGGTCTTCCAGGCGCAGCTCGCCGCCAAGGTCGACGCGCTGAAGCGCCGCTGCGACGAGCTGAAGCGCGATATCGACGAGATCACGCTCTCGCAGCAGTGCGTCGTGGTCGTCGCCGAGGACGACGCCGCCGCGCGCGCGGCGCTCGAGAAGGCGGGCAAGGTCTACGGCGGGCACATGGGCGCGGCGCTCGCGGAGCACGGCATCTGGGGCGACCCGTCCGGCGTGATCGAGCGGATCGAGCGCCACCGGAAGCTCGGCGTGAGCCTCTTCGTGATCGAGTTCTTCGGGCGCGACACGCGCGTGCCGGCGCGCCTGTTCGCCGAGAAGGTGATGCCCGCGTTCGCTAGCTAGGTGACGGCGCCCGCGGCCTTGAGCTCGAGGATGCGATCCATGTCGTACCCGAGCTCGTGCAGGATCTCGTCGCCGTGCTCGTTGAACTCGGGCGCGCGCGAGGTCGGCGTCGGCTGCTCGTCGAACTGCACCGGCGTCGCGACGAGCTCGAAGGGCGTGCCCTCCTTCGTCTTCGCGCTCGCGATGTAGCCGTTTGCGCGCACCTGCGGGTCGGCCGCGACCTCGAGCGTGTGCTGCACGGGCGCCCACTGGCCGGCCAGGGTCTTGAAGCGCGCGGTCCACTCCGCGAGCGTGCGCTTCGCGAACACCTCGCGCAGGATCGGCACCGCTTGCGCCGCGTTCGCCGCCAGCTTCTCCGGCGTGTCGAAGCGCGGGTCCTTCGCGAGCTCGGGGCGATCGATGTGCTCGCAGAAGTCCGCCCAGTACCTCCCGGCCTGGAGCATCACGAGGCTCACATAGCGGCCGTCGGAGGTCGCATACGTGTTGACGAGCGGATTGAAGAGGCCCCCGCCGCCCGGCGGCGGCGTCCAGGGGCGCTGCATCTGGATCGAGAGCGCGATCCCTGCGGACATGGCCCACGCGCCCATCGCGAGCAGCGACACGTCGACGATGGAGGGCTCGCCCGTGCGCTCGCGCTTGAAGAGCGCCGCGGCGATGCCGCCGGCGATCGTCATGCCGCCGATCGAGTCGCCGTAGGCGGGGGCCGGCTGCGCGATGATGCCGTTCAGGTCCGGCGGCGACACCGCGGCGGCGCTGCCGCCTCGACACCAGAAGCCGGTCATGTCGTAGCCGCCGCGGTCGCACTCGTCGCCGCGCACGCCGAACGAGGTCCCGCGCACGTAGATGATCTTCGGGTTGTGCTTGCGCAGATCGGCGACGTCGATGGCGAGGCGCGCGAGGACGCCGGGGAGCTTGTTCGTGAGGAACACGTCGCTCGTGCGCGCGAGCGCGTAGAGCACCTCGCGGCCGGCGGGGTTGTTGAGATCGAGGCCGAGCGAGCGCTTGCCGCGGTTCGAGTGCTCGTTCAGCACGTGCACGCCCTTCGAGAGGTCGATGACGCCCGTGCGCGCCAGACCGCGCATGGCGTCGCCGCGCACCGCGTGCTCGATCTTGATCACGTCGGCGCCCCAGTCGGCCAGCACCGCGGAGGCGGACGGCACGAACGTGTGCTCCGCCACCTCGAGGATGCGTACGCCCTTCATCACGTCGGTCATGTGCGTCTCCGCTGCTTCGCGCGCCGAACGATCGGCCCGCCGGGACGCCCATCATGCGCCGGACGCGAGTCTCTCCGCCAGCTGGAAGACGTGCGCGTCGGCCTTGCCGAGCGCGCGCAGGGCCGCCGCGAGCTGGAGCACGTAGTCGGTGTTGGTGCCGCTCTTGCCGCGCGCGCCGCGCACCTGCACGCTGATCGACGCGAGGCTCGCCGGACCCAGGAAGTTCGGGTTGCCCGCGCGCGCGACGTACACCAGCGCGCGCGCCCGCCCGGGCGCGTCGCCCGCGAGCTCGAGCTCCACGTCGACGCGCTCGAAGCCTCCGCTCTCGCGCTCGTCGAGGCGCGCCCCGATCTCGTCCCAGCGCGACGCCGCCACCCGGTACGCCGCGCCCCAGCACTCGGCGCCCGCCTCCTCGACGAGGGTGACGACGCGCCCCGGCGCGTCGGGCCTGCCGCGGTGATCGGGCGAGCCCTGCCAGAAGCGCCGGCTCATGCCGCGCAGGCAGGCGACGACGCGCGCCTCGTGCGGGAAGTCCGGCCGCCAGAGCAGGGACCCGTAGCCGAAGACGTAGCGCGCGCCGTTCTGCACGCGCCGCAGCGTAGCGGCGGCCGGAGGCGCAATTAGAATGGGCCGCGTCGGAGGTCGCATGGGCGGCGACTGGAGTCTCGAAGACCGCACCTGCCTCGTGACCGGCGCGACCTCCGGCATCGGCCAGGAGACGGCGCTCGGGCTCGCGCGCGAGGGCGCGCGCGTGCTGATCGTCGGGCGCGATCCGGCCCGCGGCGAGGCCGCCCGCGCCGAGATCGCGAAGCGCAGCGGCAACGACCGCATCGAGCTGCTGCTCGCCGATCTCGCCTCGCTGCGCGAGGTAGCAAAGCTCGCCGCCGAGGTGCGGAAGCGCTCCCCGGCGCTGCACGTGCTCGTCAACAACGCGGGCGTCGTGAACCAGCGCCGCGTGCTCACCGTCGACGGCTTCGAGTCGACCTTCGCCGTCAACCACCTCGCGTACTTCGCGCTGACCCTCCAGCTGCTCGATCTGCTGCGGGCCGGCGCTCCGGCCCGCATCGTGAGCGTCGCATCGGACGCGCACAGATTCGGCTCGATCGATTGGGACGATCTCCAGTCCGAGCGCCGCTACCAGGGATTGCCCGTCGTCTCGGGCATGCGCGTCTACGGGACCTCGAAGCTGATGAACATCCTGTTCACGCGGGAGCTCGCGCGGCGGCTCGAGGGCAGCGGCGTCACCGCGAACAGCCTGCATCCGGGCGCCGTCGCCACGCGGCTCGGCAACGACGGATCCGCCGTCAGCCGCATCATCACGCCCCTCCTCCGCCCGTTCATGCTGAGCCCGGCCGACGGCGCGAAGACCTCCATCCACCTGGCGACGTCGCCCGAGGTGGCCGGCATCTCGGGGGGCTACTTCACGAAGATGCGCGAGGCGCGCTGCTCGCGTCCCGCGCGCGACGTCGACGCCGCGCGCCGCCTCTGGCAGGTGTCGGCCGAGCTCACGGGTCTCGGGGGATCCGCCGCGTGAGCGCGGTGGTGACGCGCTCCGAGGCGGTCACGCACGGGCTGCGCGTCGAGGTCGAGGCGCGCTACTCGGCCGACCACTCGAATCCCGGCGCGAACCAGTGGTTCTTCCTCTACACGATCCGGATCGCCAACGAGGGCGCCGAGACCTGCCAGCTGGTCTCGCGCCACTGGGTCATCCGGAACGCCACGGGCCGCGTCGAAGAGGTGCGCGGGCCGGGCGTCGTCGGCCAGCAGCCCGTGCTGGAGCCGGGCGAGAGCTTCGAGTACACGTCGGGGTGTCCGCTCGACACGCCCTTCGGCTCGATGCAGGGGACCTATCAGATGGTCACGGCGGGCGGCGCCCGCTTCGACGCCGAGATCGCGCGCTTCGAGCTGCGCGAGCCCGGCGCGATCCATTGAGGAGACGCCATGGGCTACGAGCTGAACATGCCCCTCGACGAGGCGATGGAGACGCAGCGCGCGATTCGCCGGCTCAAGCCCGATCCCGTGGACGACGAGCTGGTGCGCCGCCTGATCGAGCTGGCGCTGAAGGCGCCGACGGGCTCGAACGCGCAGAACTGGGAGTTCATCGTGGTGCGCGATCCCGCCGTGAAGCGGAAGCTCGCGCTCCAGAACCGCCGCGCGTGGCGCATCTACGGCGGGCTCGGCCGCCGCCTCTCGCGCGACGATCCGAAGATGCTGCGCGTGCTCGACGCCGTGCAGTGGCAGGCCGATCACTTCGAGGAGATCCCGGTGATCGTGGTCGCGTGCCTGCGCGGCCCGCGCCTGCCCTTCCCGCCGATCATGGCCTCGAGCTACTACGGCTCGATCTACCCGTCCGTGCAGAACCTGCTGCTCGCGGCGCGCGCGGCCGGTCTCGGCGCCGCGCTGATCACGCTCCCGCTCTGGAGCACCTTCGCCGCGCGCCGCGCGCTCGGCTGCCCCTGGAGCGTGACCCCCTGCGCCGTCGTGCCGCTCGGCTGGCCGCGCGGGCACTACGGACCGACCACCCGGCGCCCGGTGGAGGAGATCACCTCGATCGACCGCTACGGCAATCGCGCCTGGCAGCGGAGCGGCTGAATCCCGCGCAACTCGCCGACCTCGCTGACCTTCTTCCGCGCGGCGCGGCGCCGCTCGCGATAACCTCGGACCCGGCGATGGCCAAGTCCGGGGTTGACGTCGTCCGAACCACCCATTAAACACTGCATCCGGATGCACAAATGAATCCCAGGGAGACCCAGAGATGACGCCGTCCCGCCCCGCTTTCAAGGTCAAGGATCTCGACCTCGCCGAGCTCGGCCGCAAGGAGATCCGCCTCGCCGAGCAGGAGATGCCGGGCCTGATGGCGCTGCGCGAGCGCTACGGGAAGACGAAGCCGCTCGCCAACGCGCGCATCATGGGCAGCCTGCACATGACCGTGCAGACGGCGGTGCTGATCGAGACCCTGACCGATCTCGGCGCCGACGTGCGCTGGGTCTCGTGCAACATCTTCTCGACGCAGGACCAGGCCGCCGCCGCGGTCGTCGTCGGGCGCAACGGCACGCCGGACGATCCGCAGGGCACGCCGGTCTTCGCCTGGAAGGGCGAGACGCTCGAGGAGTACTGGTGGTGCACCCTCGAGGCGCTCATCTGGCCGGACGGCAAGGGCCCGACCCTGATCGTCGACGACGGCGGCGACGCCACCCTGCTCGTACACAAGGGTGTGGAGTTCGAGAAGGCCGGCAAGGTCCCGGACTTCCGCCCCGACACGGAGCCCGAGGAGTGGGGGATCATCCTCGAGACCCTGCGCCGCGAGCTGACGCGCAATCCGCGCCGCTGGCAGGAAATCGCCGCGCGCATCAAGGGCGTCTCCGAGGAGACGACGACGGGCGTGCATCGCCTCTACCAGATGGAGAAGGACGGCTCGCTGCTCTTCCCGGCGATCAACGTCAACGACTCGGTCACCAAGAGCAAGTTCGACAACATCTACGGCTGCCGGCACTCGCTGCCCGACGGCCTGATGCGCGCCAGCGACGTCATGCTCGGCGGCAAGGTGGCGGTCGTGCTCGGCTTCGGCGAGGTCGGCAAGGGCTGCGCGCAGGCGCTGCGCGGCCAGGGCTGCCGCGTGATCGTCACCGAGATCGATCCGATCTGCGCGCTCCAGGCGGCGATGGAGGGCTACGAGGTCAACACGCTCGAGGACGTGGTCGCGCGCGCGGACATCTTCATCACCGCCACAGGCAACTGCGACGTGATCACCGCGGCCCACATGGGGCGCATGAAGGACAAGGCGATCGTCGGCAACATCGGCCACTTCGACAACGAGATCGACATGGCCGGGCTGAAGAAGATTCCCGGCATCCGGCGCGAGAACATCAAGCCGCAATTCGACGAGTGGGTCTTCCCGGACGGCCACTCCGTGCTGGTCCTGGCCGAGGGGCGCCTGCTGAACCTCGGCTGCGCGACGGGCCACCCGAGCTTCGTGATGAGCGCCTCGTTCACGAACCAGGTGCTGGCGCAGCTCGAGCTCTGGCAGCACCCGGACCGCTACGAGAAGAAGGTCTACGTGCTGCCGAAGTCGCTGGACGAGGAGGTGGCGCGGCTCCACCTCGCCCAGCTCGGCGTGAAGCTGACGGAGCTCACGCCGCGGCAGGCCAGCTACCTCGGCGTCTCGCCGGAAGGGCCGTTCAAGCCCGACCACTACCGGTACTAGCGGCTCTCCGGGCGGGGCGATCCGCCCGGGAACCCCCGGCCGGCCGGCGGGGTCGATCTGCCCCCCAGCGGCATTCACGTGGATCCGATCCCCGGATTCGCGGCGGATCTGATCCGTTAGACTCGGCCCCCACGTGGGAGCGGCAGAGGTCCGGAACGGGGCGCGTCAGGCATCAGCCCGCGACCGCCGCCTACCGATGAGATCCAAGGCATGCGAGGACGCGGACTTCTAATCGGGGCCGGCTGCGCTCTGGTTTTCGCGCTGGCCCTGCCGGGCGCGGCCGACGCCGAGCTCACGTGCGCGCGCGTGCCGCAGCTCGCGTCCGAGTTCCTGCACTCGCACGTGGCCTACAAGAAGCTCACGCCCGAGCTCGAGACGCGCGCGATCGCCATGTACGTGCAGCGCCTCGACGCCTCGCGCAGCGTCTTCCTCTCGAACGAGATCACGACCGCAGAGGCGTCGCTCACGGGGATCATGGAGCGCATGCGCAAGGGCGACTGCGAGCCGCTCATGGCCCTGCACAAGCAGCTCGTCGCCGAGAATGCGCAGCTCGAGGAGTTCGTGCGCCAGTTCGTGATGGCGCCGGGCTACGCGCTCGACGAGAACGTCACCCTGGTCCTCGATCCGGCCGAGCGCGGCAACCCCAAGACCGCCGCCGAGCGCGACACCCTCCAGAAGAGCCTGATCCACTTCCAGATGTCGAACTACCTCTCGGCGGGCGAGCCGCTCGAGGAGGCCAAGAAGCGCCTCGTCCACCGCTACGAGCTGCGCACGAAGCGGCTGAAGGAGCTCCAGCAGGACGACATCCTCGCCGGCTTCCTCGATTCCTTCGCGCTCGCCCTCGACCCGCACTCGAACTACCTCTCCGCCGACGTCCTCGAGGACTTCCGCATCTCCATGTCGCTCTCGCTCGAGGGCATCGGCGTCGCCCTCTCGGAGCGCGACGGCTACTCGGTGGTCGAGCGCATCATCCCGGGCGGCGCGGCGGATCGCATCGAGAAGGAGCGGCTCGAGCCGGAGGACAAGATCATCGCGGTGGCCGAAGAAGGCGGGCAGCCGGTCGACATCATCGACATGCCGCTGCGCGACGCCGTCAGCCTGATCCGCGGCAAGAAGGGCACGCGCGTCCAGCTCACCGTCCTGCGCGAGGGCGAGGAGACGCGCCGCTTCCCGGTCGTCATCGAGCGCGACACCATCGATCTGGCCGAGCAGGCGGCGAAGCTCCGCTTCGAGACGCGCGAGCGCAACGGGAAGAAGTACAAGCTCGCGATCATCGACCTCTCCTCCTTCTACGGCGACTCGGACCCGACGCGCCGCCAGTGCACGGACGATCTCGAGAAGCTGCTCGAGCAGGTGAAGGCGGAGAACGCCGACGGGCTGCTGCTCGATCTCTCGCGCAACGGCGGCGGCCTGCTCGAGCACGCCGTGCAGATCTCCGGCTTCTTCCTGCGCCGCGGCGAAGTGGTCGGCGTGCAGAACTCGCGCGAGCAGCTCCAGGTGCTCGCGGACCAGGACGAGCGCATCCTCTACAGCGGCCCGATGGTGGTGCACACCTCGCGCGCCTCGGCGTCGGCCTCCGAGATCCTCGCCGGCGCGCTGAAGGACTATCACCGCGCGGTCATCACCGGCGACGACCACACCTTCGGCAAGGGCACCGTGCAGACGGTCACGCCGCTGCCGCCCGGCGAGGGCGCGCTCAAGATCACGACGGCGCTCTTCTTCCGCCCCGGCGGCCGCTCCACGCAGAACGAGGGCGTGTCGGTGGACGTGCCGATCCCGTCGATGCTCATCACCGAGGACTTCGGCGAGAGCACGCAGGAATACGCCCTGCCGAGCAAGGAGATCCCCGCCTTCATGGGGACCTACGCGAACGCCATCGGCCCGACGGACCGCTTCGCCCAGGTGGACTCCGCCGAGATCACCGAGCTCGCGAAGCGCTCGAAGCAGCGCGTCGACGAGAGCGCGGAGTTCAAGGAGCTCGGCGAGAAGATCGCCAAGGCTCGCAAGGAAGAGAAGTCGTTGAAGCTCGCCGACCTGATGCGCGAGCGCGACGAGGCGAAGGCGAACGGCGACGCGAAGGACGCGAAGGACGGCAAGGACGCCAAGGACGCCAAGAACGGGAAGGCGAACGCGAAGGCCGTGCGCACCGGCGACGACGGCAAGCCGCTTCCCGATCCCGCGGCCGACGACGAGCCGACGCCGCAGCTCGAAGAGGCGGTGGCCGTGCTCGCCGATCTCGTCGAGCTCGCGCGCAACGGCAGCTGATGGCGCTGCGCATCCTGAATTCGCCGAGCTCGTCACGCGATCTCTCCGAGGAGATCCGCCGCGCGATCGCCGGCGCGCTCCCCGACGCGAAGATCGAGGTCCTTGCGGCGAGCCCCGGGCACTACGCGATCCGCGTGGTGTCGAGCGCGTTCGCCGGGCAGAGCCGCGTCCGCCAGCAGCAGCTCGTGTACGGCTCCATCGCGCATCTGATGCAGGGCGACGCTGCACCGGTGCACGCCGTCGACCGCCTCCTGACCGAGCTGCCGTGACGCGAGCGCGCCTGCGCGCGGCCTTCGCCGCCGCGCTCGCGCTGGCGGCCTGTACGCCGGGCGCGCCGCGCGAGCAGGCGCCGGTCCGCCTCTTCCCGGACGTGCGGCCCTTCACGGTCGGCAGCGACACGCGCCTCGGGCTGGTGCTGCACGAACAGCGCCCCTCCGCGGTCGCCACGGTCCTGCTGCCGGAGGCCGCCGAGCTCTCGTTCGGCTACGCGGTGAACGCGGCCGTGCGCGAGGAGGGCAACGAGCGCGTCGAGGCGTCCCAGCTCGCGCCGGTCGTGCTCGCGCTGACCCTCGTGCACAAGGACGGCACGCGCGAGCCGATCCTCGAGCAGCGCCTCGACCCGAAGCTGGCGAAGGACCGCCGCTGGGTGGACGCGTCGGCAGACCTCTCGCGCTTCCAGGGCGAGACGGTCGAGCTGGAGTTCGCGATGCGGCCGGAGCCCGGCGGTGTCCCTCCGATCGCGGCCTTCTGGGAGCCGACCCTGCACTCCGCCGGCGCCCGCGACGCGCGCCCGAACCTCCTGGTCGTGTCGATCGACACCTTGCGCGCGCGCAACGTCGGCGCCTACGGGCACACGCGCGACACCACGCCGTTCCTCGACGAGCTCGCCGCGGGCGGCGTGCTCTTCGAGAACGCAATCACCACCGCCGCGACGACGGGCCCGGCGCATATGAGCCTCTTCACGGGCCTCTATCCGGTGCACCACGGGATCCGCGGCGGCCACGAGCCGCGCCGGCCCGGGGCGGTGCCGCTGGCCGTCTGGCTGCGCGACGCCGGCTACCACACCGCCGCCTTCACCGAGAACGGCTACATCATCCGCGGGCTCGGCTTCGGCGACGGCTTCAGCGAGTACAGCGAGAACACCGGCGCGAAGGGCTCGGTGCCCGGCGAGGCGCGCGTGACCTTCGAGCGCGCGCGGCGCTGGCTCGCGCGCAGCCGCCGCCAGCCCTTCCTGCTCTTCGTGCACACCTACCAGGTGCACGCGCCCTACGCGCCGCCGCCGGAGACCGCGAAGCTCTTCCAGGACGACGACGCGCCGGGCACGCCGTCGGCCGAGCTGCGGCCGCAGCACGACAACTACGACCGCGAGATCCGCTTCGTCGACGGCCAGCTGCGCGAGCTCGTCGCAGCGCTCGACGCGCAGGGGCTGCGCGCGTCGACGACGCTCGTCGTGCTCTCCGATCACGGCGAGGAGTTCGGTGAGCACGGGTACTTCCAGCACGGCACCGCGCTCTACGAGGAAAGCCTGCGCGTACCGCTCGTCTGGAGCGGCAAGGACATCCCGGCCGGGCGCCGCGTGGCCGAGCAGGTCTCCCTGATCGACGTGATGCCGACGCTGCTCGCGCTCGCGGGCGTCGCCGCGCCGAAGGGCGTCGACGGCGAGAGCCTGCTGCCGGCGATGCACGGCGAGACCCTGCCCGAGCGCACCCTCTTCGCCGAGGCGGACGCGCCGGGCCGCTGGAAGAAGCCCTTCTTCCGCGAGAGCTGGAACCCCGTGCTCGTCGCCGTGCGCTCGCAGCACGGGAAGATGCTGATCCACCGGCCGGTCCACGGAGAGGCCGCGCCGCCACAGCGCTTCGACCTCGATGCCGACGCGCTCGAGCGCGCGCCGCAGCCGCTCGACGGCGACGACCTCGCCAGCGCAGAGCGGCAGGTCGACGGCTACCTGAACGGACGCGGCCCCGACGGCTCGCCGCCCGCTCCCGCGCCCGAGCCGGAGCTCGATCCCGAGCTCCGCGAGCGCCTCGAGGCGCTCGGCTACATCCCCTAGCCTGCCTTCGCGCTCGCTAGGCGCTCGCGAGCGACGCACTCTAGAGTCGCAGCTGCCGCCCCTCGCGGCCGAGCAGGTGGCCCATGCCGCCGAGGACCGTGCACGCCTCGGCGCCGCAGCGATTGGCGCGCTCGATCGTGCGCTCGAGCGAGAGGCCCTGCGCGATCCCGGCAGCGAAGGCGCCGTGGAAGGCGTCGCCCGCGCCGGTGCTGTCGAGCACGCGCACGCGCCGCGCGGGCAGCCGCCGCACGCGCCTGCCCTCGAGCCAGACGACGCCCTTTGCGCCGAGCGTGATGACGGGCGTCGCGCCGAACTCGCGGCGCAGACGCAGGAGCGTGTCGGCGACGCGCCCGCCGTTCCAGAGCTGCGCGAACTCGCGGGGCACCACCGCGTAGTCGACGCAGGGCAGCAGCGCGAGGACGGCGGGGCTCGGGCGATGGAAGTCCGCCACCACGCGCGCGCCGACCTCGCGCGCACGGCGCACCGCGCGGCGCGCCTGCGCGGGGAAGTGTCCGTCGACGAGCAGGGCCGCGCCCGCGCGGATCGGCGAGAGGTCGAAGGCGGGCGCGCGGCGCTCCAGGCCGCGGCGGTCCGGGACGACGAAGCGCCGCGCGCCGCTGTCGCGGTCGACGATGACGACGGCCACGGTGGTCGGCAGCTCGCGCGAGCGCAGCAAGTGGCGCGTGCGGACGCCGAGGGCGCGCAGGCGGCGGCCCACGGCGCGCCCCTCGGCGTCGTCGCCGACGAGCGAGAGCACGTGCGCGTCGGCGCCGAGCCGCGCCGCCTGCGCCAGCGCCGTCGCGATCATGCCGCCTGGCGCGACCTGGCGCGCCACGTAACGCACGCGCTCCTCGCCGGGCGCGTCGCCCTGCACGAGGTAGAGGTGGTCCATCACGCAGAGCCCGAGCCCGACGACGCGCGCCTTCCGCTGCTTCTCCACGCCTCGCGAAGTCACGTCTGTCGATTGGCGTGGCGCATCAGCAGCTCGCGGTGCGCGGCCACCCGCTCCGGCTTGCGGAACAGCGGCACCAGCGCGAGTCCCGCCAGGAAACCGCCCACATGCGCGAAGAACGCGACGCCGGCGCCGTCACCCTGCAAGGACGGGATCCCGCCGACGATCTGCAGCAGGAACCAGTACCCGAGCATCATGAAGGCCGGCACCGAGATGCGGTCCACGTAGAAACCGAGGAACACCAGCATGTGCACGGGCACGCGCGGGAAGAGCAGCGCGTAGGCGCCCATCACGCCGCCGATCGCGCCCGAGGCGCCGACCATCGGAATCGGGCTCGCCGGATTGACCAGCACCTGCGCGGCAACCGCGGCGAGCCCGCACAGGATGTAGAAGACGACGAAGCGCACGGGCCCCATGGAGTCCTCGACGTTGTCGCCGAAGACCCAGAGGAACCACATGTTCCCGATGATGTGGAACCAGCCCCCGTGCAGGAACATCGAGGTGAGGGGGCTGAGCCAGTTCGGGTTCGCCTCGACCATGCAGCCGAGGCCGCGGCCGAGCGGGACGGTGGTGCCGGCCGCCACGCGCCCCATCAGCTCGCCCGGAATCGCGCCGAGCTCGCAGACGGAGGTCGAGAGCGACGGCTCGCTGCCGAGACCCTGGACGAAGATCCAGACCGCGGCGTTGATGCCGATGATCGCGAACGTGGCGAGCGACGTCGCGAGCTTCGGGTTCTCGTCGCGCAGCGGGAACATCGGACCTTAGAAATCCGCGAGCTGCGAAGTGGGCACGGACGACGTCGGGCCGCGCGCGGGCGTGCTCGGGCCCGCGGCAGGCGCGGCAGGGGTCGACGGCGGCGGCGCCGCGACGGGCGGCGGCGTGGGCGTGCCCGGCGGATTCTCGCCCTCGGCGAGCTGCTTGCGCCCGCGGTCGATCGCCACGGTGAAGTGTCGGGCCGCGCCGCGAAGCTCGGGCACCGCCTCGGCGAAGGCGCCCTGCTCGAGCAGCGCGCGCCCGTGCGCGAACACCTCGCGCCCGGTCTTCGCGGCGTCGGTGTCGTCGAGCCCGCTGCTGCGCGCGAGCCCCTCCCAGGCCTCGAGCGCGGCCTGCGCCTCGGAGCGCGCGCCGACCGCCTCCTCCGCGAGATCGAGCCGGCCGAGGGCCTGCTCGAGTCCCAGCCACGCAGCCTCGAAGGCCGACGTCGCCTCCTCGAGATCGCCCGAGGCGCGCAGCTCCGTGCCGAGCTCGATCTTTCCGTAGGCCTCCGCGACCTCCGCGCTCTCGAAGACGAAGGTCTCCGACAGCGCCGCGATCTCCTCGGTGAGCTCGGCCCGCTCGCGCGCGCGCCCGATCTCGACCGCCATGCGGTCGTAGTCCGCCGGATTGCGCGCGGCCGTCCACTCCTCTTCGAGCCGCGTGACGCGCGCGCGGTTCTCCTCGACCCGCGCCTGGAGCTCGCGCCGCTCGTCGCCCATGCGCCGGCGCAGATACTCGGCGGTGTTGTGCGCCTCGAGCAGCTCGGGCGGCGGACCGAGCGGCACGAAGCGCGCCAGCAGGCTCGACACCTCCTGCGGCAGGCGGCCGCGCAACAGCGCCGCGCCCGCGCCGCCGAGCAGCCCGAGCAGCGCGACCGCCGCGATCCACTGGAGCCGGCGCCGCCGCACGCGCTTCGGCCGCGACTTCTCGCGCGCCGCCTTGCGCGCGGCCGCGCGCGCGTCGCTCGCGACCGCCGGCCCGGGCGCGACCTCGAAGGGTGTGTCGGCGAGCTGGGTCTCGTAGCCCGTGGCGGCGCCGTCGGCTTCGTCGGCGGCGCCGACCTTGCCGAGCGGGCGCGCCGCGCAGCGCTGGTAGGCGGCGTCGATCTCGGCGCGCGCGGCGAGGCAGGCGCGCCGCACGGCCTCGACCGGCGACGCGGCGAGCTCGCGCTCGAGCTCGTCGCAGAGCGTCACGTACGCGGAGGCGACGTCGAGCGCGGAGGCCCCGGGCGCGAGGCCGAGCGCTTCGAAGGCGTCGCCGTTCGGCTCGGCGGAGCGCCGCTTCTCCAGCGCGAGCTCCGCCAGCGCGACGTCGCGCGCGGGCTCGATCAGCTGGCGCAGGCGCGTGTAGTGGGCGCGCAGCGCAGCCGAGCGCACGCGGTCGAGACGCGCATCCAGGTCGTCCCGCACCTGGCGGTAGACCGACTCGATCTCGTCTGCGGCTGCGCCCGGCGCGAGTCCGAGGATCTCGTGGGCTCGCTCCAATTCCATGTGCCTGCGCTCGCGCGAGTGGGGGTCCCGGCGAGGACCAGCATCGCATGCTCCCCGGGCGGCGACAACCGCGGGTCGGCTCAGCCTCGCGAGCCGTGGGCGCCGCCGCGCGGCGTCGCCGCGTCGGCGGTCGTACACGGGAGCGCGTCGCGCGGCGCGAGCGGGAAGTGGCGCTGCGCATCGCGTGGGCAAGCGGCCCAGAGGGCGACCCGCCGTTCGGCGTCGCGCGCGACGTCTCGCGCGAGCGCGCGCTCGTGCCCGGCGAGCTGCGGCTGCGCGTCCACGTAGGCGCGCAGGAAGCACAGGCGCTCGCGCGCGGGCAGCCAGCCGTAGAGATCGCGCGCGTAGCTCTCCAGGAGGCCGAGCGCGCGCACGCGCTGCCTCGCGCCGAGCGGCGCCGGGCCCGCGAGCGCCTCGAGATCGAGGAACGCGATGCGGCGAGCGTGACAGACCATCAGATTCGAGTGCTTGAGGTCGCGGTGATCGAAGCCCGCGGCGTGGAGCGCGCCGATCGCCGCGCCGAGCGTGCGCAGCAGCGCGCGCCGCCGCGCCGTCCGCCCGCGCAGGCGCTCGAGCGCGACGGGCAGCGGGTCGGCGCCGGCGAGGTAGCGGGTCAGCAGGAAGCTCTCGCGCACGACGCCGAGCCGACGCGTCTCCGCGACGGCCAGGACCTCGGGCGCGTGGAGTCCTGCGGCCGCCAGGCGCCGCGACCCCGCCAGCGCGCGCCGCGCGCGCGAGCCGTGCAACGCGTCGGAGAGCGCGCCGCGCCACCCTCGCCACGGCGTCCACTTCACGGCCATGTCGAGCTCTTCCTCGCCACCGCGGATCAGGACGCGCGACACCGAGGAGCCGGGTCCCCACTTGAGGCACGCGTCGCGTCCCTGCGCGTGCGCGCGCCGGTGCAGCTCGATCGCCTGTGCGACCGCGGGCGCGGGCACGTCGTGCCGGTGTCGGATGCCGAGGCCGTCCAGGCGCGCGCTCTCGAACGTCTCGAATCCACGCATCGCGAAGCCAATCTAGCAGTGGCGCCGGACCCCGAAGCGGCTTGTGATACAAAGACGCGCATGTCGGCGACCCACGAAAGCCGCGAGGTCTCGCGTGCGCGCCCACCGGACCCGCTGCTCTCCGTCGTCGTTCCGGTGCTCGACGAGGAGGGCAACGTGGACGAGCTCGCGCGACGCGTGCGCGAGGCGCTCCACGCCAAGGGCACGCGCTACGAGCTGATCTTCGTGGACGACGGCAGCCGCGACGCCACACCCGCGCGCATCCTCGCGCTCCAGGCGCTCTACCCGGGTGTGCGCACGATCCGCTTCACGCGCTGCTTCGGACACCAGGCCGCGCTGGTCGCGGGCCTGCGCTTCGCGCGCGGCGACGCCGTCGTCACGATGGACGGCGATCTCCAGCATCCGCCAGAGCTGCTGCCCGACATGCTCGCGGCCTGGCGCGAGGGAGCCGACGTCGTCCACAGCGTGCGGCGTTCGCCGCCGGGGACGCGCCGGTCGGCGAAGGAGCGAGCCGGGCGCGCCTTCTACCGCGTCATGAACGCGCTGGCGCGCGTGCCGGTCGTGCCGGCAGGCGCCGACTTCCGGCTGATCGACCGCCGCGTGGTCGACGCCTTCAACGAGCTGCAGGAGCATTTCGTCTTCCTGCGCGGGCTGATCCCGTGGTTCGGATTCCGCGAGAGCCAGATCGAGTACGAGGTGGGGCCGCGCTTCGCCGGCCGCAGCAAGTACCGGCTGTCGCCGATGTTGCGCCTCGCGTTCGACGGCATCTTCGCCTTCTCGGTGGTGCCACTGCGGCTGATCACCCTGCTCGGCCTGCTCACCACCCTCGCGGGCCTCGCCTACGGGATCTTCTCGCTGGCCGCGTACTTCACCGGGCACGCCCGCGCGACGGGCTGGACCTCGCTCGTCGTGCTGGTGCTCCTCTTCGGCGGCGTGCAGCTGCTCTCGGTCGGCATCCTGAGCGAGTACGTGGGTCGGACCTACGAAGAGGTGAAGCGGCGGCCGCGCTACGTGATCGACTACATGCGCGAGCGCGATCCGCAGTGAGCTGTCCCGTCTGCGGCGCGGATGCCGCGCGCCCGAAGCTCCGCGTCGCGAAGGAGCAGATCGTCGAGTGCGAGCGCTGCGGGCTGGCCTGGTGGCAGCGGCCCGCCGGCGCGGCGCCGCCGGAGCGGCTCTACGACGCCGCCTACTTCGCCCGCAGCGAGGCGGCGCACGGCTACGACGACTACGCCCGCGAAGAGCCCCAGCTCCGCCACACCTTCTCGCGTCGTCTGGCGCGGCTGGGCCGGCCCGCGCCCGGCGCGCGCCTGCTCGACGTCGGCGCAGCCTTCGGCTTCGGCGTGTCGGAAGCGCGCCGGGCGGGCTGGCGCGCGTTCGGCATCGAGATCTCGCGGGACGCCGCGCGGCAGGCCAGCCAGCAGGCCCCCGGCCGCATCGCCGTCGCACACGCGCTGCGCGCTCCCTTCCGGGACGCGAGCTTCGCGCAGGTGGTGCTCTGGGACGTGCTCGAGCACCTCGCCGATCCCCATGCGGCCATCGCCGAGGTCGCGCGCCTGCTCGCGCCGGACGGCCGGCTGGCCCTCACCACCGGAGACGTGCGCAGTCTGGTGGCGCGGCTCTCGGGCGCGCGCTGGCACCTCTACACCTTGCCGGAACACCTCTTCTTCTACAGCCGCGAGAGCCTCGCCCGGCTGCTCGCGGACCACGGGCTGCGGGTGCAGCGCATGCGCGCGGAGGGAGCGAGCTACAGCGTCGCCTATCTGCTCGAGCGCCTGCGCAAGACCCTGCTGCGGCGCGCGAGCCCGGGCGGCCGCGCAGGGCCGGTCGACCGCCTGCGCATTCCCGTGAATCTCTTCGACATCGTGACGGTGCACGCCGTGAAGCAGCCGTGAAGGCGCACGGCGCGCTCCTCGCGGCCGGTCTCGCGGCCGCGCTCGGCTGGGTCGTGTTCGGCACGCAGCCCGAGTTCCCGCCGGAGCTGTTCGGCACGCGCACCTGGGCCGGCGACTTCCTCTCCTACTACCTGCCGAACGCCGAGTACCTCGGTGCGCGGCTGTCGCAGGGCGAGCTGCCGCTGTGGGATCCGCGGCACGGGGCGGGCGCTCCCTTCCTGGCGGCGCCGCAGGCAGGCGCCCTCTACCCGCCGAATCTCCTGCATGCGCTGCTGCCCGCCCACGCCGCCTTCACGGCGCTGCTCGCGCTCCACCTCGCGCTGGCCGTCGTCGCCACCGGCGCGTTCGCGAGACGGCTCGGCGCGGATGCCGTCGGCGCGGTGCTCGCAGGCCTCGCATATGCGACGTCGCTCCGCGTGCTCGGCGAGCTGTGGTCCCCCCCCCTCTTCTACACCAGCGCGTGGATGCCGGTGTTGTTCGCCTGCGTGGAGCGCGCGCTGGTCCGGCCCGGCCCGCGCCCGGTCATCGGGCTGGCATTCTCGCTCGCGCTCGCGCTGCTCGCGGGCTGGCCGTACGGCGTCGCCATCGGAGCGCTCGGCGCCGGCGCCTATGGCGTGCTGCGGCTGGCCGGCATCGCCCGGACCACGCGCCGCGCGCCGCTCGCGCAGGCCGCGACGCTCGCCACCGGCGTCGTGCTCGGCGCGGCGCTCGCCGCGCCGCAGCTGCTCCCGACGCTCGAGCTGCTGCGAGAGAGCTGCCGCGCGCTGGGCTCGCTGGACGAGACCCGCGCCATCTTCGTGGACGCTCCCCACCAGCCGCTCGTCTTCGCTCGGGCGCTGCTGCGGCACGGATACAACGACGGCATCCCCGGTCTCGTCGCGCTCGCGCTGGCGCCGCTCGCCTTCCTGCCAGGCGCAGGCCGAGCC